>NC_022084.1:632906-949359 GCF_000246985.2 Thermococcus litoralis DSM 5473
CAGGTGGATTATATCTGGCCTTCCCCTCCTCTCTCCATCCTCCAGCAGTTTAAGGGCTGAATGATGATAGGTGGAATCAAGAAGCACTTCATCTGGCTTCTTTCCCCTCTTCCTTGCATAGTTGACAACCGAAGGGTGGTCTCTTATCTTCTCCGGCACAAGCTCAAGTTCACTATCGGCTATTACTAAATGGAGCATCTTCCACTACCTCCACATGGATGTCTTTCTCCCTTATCTCCTTCATTATTTTTGAATACGTGTCAGCCCTCATCCCTAAAATCTCTGGAGGAATTACTCCATATGCGCACTCTCCATTCATAACGATCCTAGAAACTATAGCGGCCGTGAATCCCGTCACCCTTGCCATAGAAGTAAAACCATCCTTTGCTTCATCATATAAGAAGTACCTGATTTCCCTCTCTTTTTCATTCTTAAAGCCCCTGCCATAAACTTCCATTATCGAAAAGTCCTCGCTCTCGTAATTCATTAGTGGAGCAATGACCTTAAGCGTAAATTCAACGTTTTCTTCCTCAAAAAATCCCAGTTCTTTCAGAACTTTCATTTTCTCCAGATGCCCCGGCCACCTAAGGGTTCTCTCCTCGAGGTGATTTGCGTTTATTGTTTCAATAAGGGTTCTCAGTCCATCACTTACAAATTCTTCAAATTCGAAGTCTTTGAGCCTTACTTTCCAAATTTTTTCCAGCGGATCCACTTCTCTAACTTCGCCATCCTTCACAATCCTTGCCTTCCTTGTGTATTCTTCGATTAGATCATAAGGTGACCAGGTGATTTTGTAGTAAAGGGGTGGCTTTGGGATCTTCGGAAGCCCACCTACTCGAATTATTCCCTCTTCAAGAGGGCTCATTTCTTGATAAATTCTTCCTAAGAAGATATTGCTAAGCCCTGGGGCAAAACCCGCATCAACGATAGCCGTTATATTTGCTTTTACAGCCTCTTCCCTAAGCGCTAACGGATTTTCTGGCATAAAAGAAACATCCACAATATCCACTCCAGCTTCTATAGCCGCTTTTAGAGTTCTAAATCCAAACCTTCCGGGAAGGGCTCCCACAACAAGATCAAAGCCCTTCATTTTCTCTACTAAAGAACTAAAATCAGAGGCATCTACTTTTATCGGGTTCGCATAATTCTTCACATCTTCCAATCGATTTAAGTCTCTATCTCCTGCCCACACTTCAAAATCCTTACTAAGATCATAAGCTATAGCCCTTCCAACATTGCCAGCCCCAAGTACTAAGATTCTCATACACTCCACCTCCTTAGAAGTAGAACCAAAGGTATATAAAATGTTGTTCTGGAATTATTGTGATGAGGTTAAACTTACCCAGCTTTTTAAGAAGAAGAGGGCTTCCAAAAGAATTACTGGAGAGTAAAGAGGCCAAGATAATGCATATAAGCGACACTCCGGACAATATATATCCTTTCATCCTAAACCTAATAGAAAAAAGCAGACCGGAGTATATTATTCATACCGGAGACCTTGTGGACAACATAAAACTTGAAAGAAAGCCCGAATTAAAGGAAAGGTATGCAGAAAGGGTAAAAGAGCTATTAGATATACTTGAGAATTCCGGAGCTGAGGTATACATTGTTCCGGGAAATGAGGATAGTGAGGAAGTACTCAAAAAACTCGTCAGAAAAGCCCGAATAGTAAAGCCCGGGGAGGTCGTTAAGGTAGATGAAGTAAAGCTTGCCTTAGCACATGATCCCAGTCAGCTAAATCCTCCCAAAGATGTTGATTTCATTCTCTACGGACATAACTTCAGGAATATCAAGCATGGATTGAATGGCCTTTTAAATGTGAACTTCATCCTTTTGGGGAGTAAGAAAGTTGTTAGGGTCAAATATCCCGATGGGACAAATTTTGAACGGGGATATAAGTTAATGAGGGGATTGTGATGAGATTAATGCGTTTTGGTCCTTCAATGCTCTTTTTGAGGACATCAGATGTTGAAGGTGGCGAAAGTTTCCTAAAAAATCTTTTTGGAGTAGAAGAACTCTCAGTTGACGAGGCATGGAATCAAAGTGGAGAACTTGATACAATAATCTTTGTAACCCCTGCAGAAGAATGGAAGACAGTATTAAATCTAAAAAGGGGAGCTTTTTTGGTCAAAATGCGGAGTGACAGCGTTTTAAAGGAACTTCTAAATGCAAAAGCCCCTTTTGACAGAGCAAACCTTGGGCCCCAGATAATTCTTCTGAGAGTGCCAAAAGAAGCTGAAAAAACTTCCGAGATAATTCCCAAAAGGTATGGAGGGATAGAAACAAGCTTCGCCAGGGGTATTAACGAGGGCGAAGAGAGAGACACCCTTCTCTTGGTGACGGACAAGAAATTAAGCGAGCCTTTGAGCATAAGAGATATAAAAGAAGCGTTTTTGATCAGAAAAAATTTCATAGAAGTCTACAGAACCTTAAGAACTGACTTGCCAATTATACTCTTTAAACTGCTCCCGGAGGGTTGGAAAGAGATCACTATAAGAATCTATGACACCGAAAAGAGATACGAAGAGAACATAGAAAGGGTACTTCTAGTTCTTGAAGATCTCGATCTCGGCTATGTCGTAAGTGAAGGGTGGGACTGGGATTACCCAAGACCGTTCATGAGGATTAAGGTTTACAAAATAAAGCTAATAACGTGGGAAGACCCCCTTAGAATAAAGTTCCTTCTCAAAGGATTAGAGTACAGAGACTATCAGAGATTTGCAGATATAGATGTATTTGTCGAGGAAAAGAAAATTCCATGGGTAGAAGTGTCCAAGGAGTATGCATCTAAATTTGAACTCGCAAAGGCAGCAAGAGAAGAGCTCGAAAGCCTGTTAAGCGATGATACAAAGAAAAGACTGCACGAGATTGAAGATAGACTCTTAGAAGGGAAAAAACCCAATGAATGATTTTAGCGTTTCTTCCTTATTTTTGCAACGAAAAATCCACTTGTGTTATGCCTATCTGGATAGAACCTTCTCGCCTTGCTGAGCTCCTCACTAAGCTCTATCCCAAAGGGTGCCGTTAAGGCAGGTTCGCCATGTCTAAGAGGGAGAAGCTCAATGTCAAAGTTGTCCAGAGCCCACTGAATAACAAATTCATTCTCTTCCGGCTCTAAAGAACAGGTGGAATAAACCAAAATGCCCCCTTCCTTGAGATTCTCCAAAGCAACTCTTACCATTTGCATTTGGAGATTCTGACAGAATTTTACATCTTCTAGCGTTCTGTTCGCCTTTCTCTCTGGATTTTTGTGAATTGTTCCTGAACCCGTGCAGGGAGCATCAAGGAGAATTTTATCAAACTTAATTCCCAATTCTCCCATATAAAGGGAGCTTTTGTGGAAGAGAATCGTGTTTGTAACTCCAAGCCGAGAGAGATTTAGCCTTGTTTCCTTGAGCCTCTCCTCTCCAACATCGAATGCATATATAATTCCTTCATTTTTCATGAGCTGGGCGAGGTAGGAGGTTTTACCACCCGGAGCAGCTGCCATATCCGCAACAACTTCTCCCGGTTTTGGGTCTAAGGCTATTGGAGGATACATAGAAGACGCCTCTTGGATGTACAGCAGACCGCCAAGATATTCCGGAGTAGACGTTATGGAAAAAGGCTCCCTTGTTAGGCAGAAGCCTTCTTTTGCCCAGGGAACACGCTTAAATTGAAAACCCTTCTTGTTCAGCATTTTGGTAAGTCTCGGAATCTCAATACGAAGGGTGTTGACTCTAAAACACCTCGGCAAGGGTTTTTCCATGGCTTCAGCTATTTTTAAAGCCCTCTCACCCCATAATTCAAAATATCTCTCCGCAAACTCCTTTGAATATCCAAGGCTGAAAAGTCTCTCTATCATAGAGAAAAATTTAGAAGAGGGATTTATTAGATTTTTCCCTACCGCTCAAAGGGGTTTTCTTTTATGCTTTCGTTAACAAACCGCACTATGTGCCTTACATCCTGCTCTATTGTCTCTATCTCCGGCTTCATGAAAACATAGAGTACATTTGTCTTTGGAGTCAGTGAAATGTGCTTAACGTTTTCGACTTTTGAAAATCCTTGGAGAAATTCCTTCAGCATTTCAACGTCTCGTCTCTTTTCAAAAAGAGCTTCATACTGCTTTCCATTTACCTCTACTATTTCCCTCTGCAAAAGTTCTTCATCCTCAATCTTCGGCTTAAAGCGATAATAGCCTTTTTGTATTAGATGAGCCTCACGCCTGATTGCTGCATAGGGCTTTACCACAAAGTATATCTTGTCATGTCTGTTTATCAGCTTTGAGATAGGGAAATATAAAATGCTCTGCCTTGGTAAAAGGGTTAATGTGTATTCAAACTTGTCAATATTGCCTTCATTTACTTTATAAAACGCCCTGAATCCAACGTATCCACCTATCCACACGTAGTCCTTGTCCTTGGGCTTTACAACTCTCTCTATAGTTCTTAGGTAGTAGTCCATTATAGTCAAATTGAGCTTCCTTCCCTTGTAAAACTGCAAAGTGGCGATGGCACCCAATGCCATTATCAAAAGCAACAATTCCGGTGTAACCTTCATGATTAAACCTCCTCTATTGGGTAATACCTTTGAAACGTCATGTCATCGATTATCTCAAAGTTTACTTTTCCCTCTAAAACCTTTACTATATCCTTAACTATCCTTGCATGAACTGCCCAATTAACCGCCATCTCAAACGGATGCCTAGGCGTTCTTCTCGCTAATCCAAGGAAGATTATTATTTTGTTGTCTTCTTTCCTTATCAGACTCACAATTCCCAGACTAACTATATCCTCCCCGCTTATAGGTTCCTTCACCTTCCTGAGCTCCTCATAAATTTCATCAATCTCCAACTATTAACCCTCCAACTTTCTCAAGCCAGTTTAACCCTCTCGGCTCTTCTTCAAACATGGGCACTGTAACGATATCTATTCCCCTAAACTTTTCCCTATCTCTCCAAGCACTTTTCTTTGAGCCTCCATCTTCACCCTTATCCTTGGAACTTCCTCCTCAAGCTCAATGACTTTGTTGACAACTATTAGATTAAAGGGAATTTTGAACTTTCTTAAAGCCTCGTAAGCCCTCTCCGTCTCATACAACGGTAGCATTTCGGGATTCATCACCGCTATAACACTGGTCTTTTTTGGATTTGTAACAACATTTCGAACAAAACTTATCTCAGCTTTATATTGCTTAAGCTCCTTCATCACGGGATCTTCTTCCTCCCTACTTGGAAGCCTATATTCTTCACCTTCAATCACGAACTTCCTCTCTCCCTGTATGTTCTCAATTGCCCTCCTCTTTTCTAAAATCTTTTTTCTTATCTCTATGAGCTTCTCTGTCCAGATGAGAGCAATTTCAGGAAGGGCCAGTACCCTTAAAGTTAATCCAGTTGGAGGTGTATCAAACACTATGACATCCCATTCGTCTCCTTTTTGCAGTATCTCTCTGATAGCCTCAAGGGTAGCGTATTCTTCTATACCCGGAGAAAAGCTGAGCACCTCAAAATACTTCTCAAGGTTTATGACGGTAAGATACCTATACATATGCTTTAAATTCTCCTCAAGATGTTTTAAATAGGCTTTAATGAGCTTTTCCATGTCGAGTTCCATTGCATAAAGGTTCTCAGCTATTTCCTTCGGCTTGTCGTTTAGCTTTACCTCAAACACATCCCCCAAGTTGTGGGCCGGGTCTATTGAGACTATCAGAGTTTTGTATCCTTTTTTTTGCGAGGGCAAGCGATACTGCAGCTGAGCTCGTTGTTTTTCCAACTCCTCCCTTTCCAATGAAGAATAATACCCTGAATCCTTCTTTTGGAACCAAATAGTCTCTCATCGTTATCACCTCACGTTATTTCAAACATCGCAGCGATTTCACCAAATATATCATCCATTTCTCCCGCTCTTCTCTGCATTACGTAGATTTCTCTCACCATATGGGGCATTAACCTCATGACAAGTGTCGTCGGCGGGGAAGGGATGCCTACAAACGATCCCATGAGCACAAGTGCAAACACATTTTCAAGCTCCCTTTCCTCAAACTCAAGATATTCCGTAGAGCGTGCCTTAAATGCACTAAAAAATCCCCTAAAAAATGCCTTTAGATTTTCAAACATTTAACCACCCCGTTTTCATTGTTAATGGATTAAGGGATTTCTCCTGCATAACATACATCTCCCTGATCATGTGAGGAAGAATCTTATAGCTAAGGTCCACAGGAGGGTTTGGAAGCCCAATATAGCTCCCCAGAATGAGAAGGGCAAAAATATTCTCAAGTTCTTCTTCCTCCCACTGGAGCCCTCTAAGATAATAAAGCCTGAATCCCTTGTTAAATTCCCATAAAACCCGAATAGGCATAGAGATCCAGTAAAGGGCTCTTTTTAAGAAAGTTTTCATCAAATCACCTCAACAAAATTAAAATAATGTTAAAAAAGGAAAAAACTTTCACGCTGGAGCCGCCTCGTATTCTTCGGCTGGTCTCTTCCAGGCAAGGTAGAAGTCATACGCTAGGAGGAAGTTAAGCACTAGACCTACTAGAAGTGAACCCTTCACAGCTATTAAGGTGCTTCCTTTGAGTGGAACTACTATTATGTACCATATAAGACCTGCCGTAACTGTTATCCATAGGAAGAGTGCTGGGATTAAGACAGCATAACTCCATGCTCCCGCTTTTTGTATCTTGTACGCCCATAAGGCCGCTGTCAACATTGCAATTGAAGCCAACAGCTGGTTCATACCGGCAAATGCTGGCCAGAGAACTTGGTAACTAGCACCCCATGCCATCCAAGTTCCAAGTACCGCGATTACTATCGAGGCGACCCACTTGTTTGTGATGGTCTTCCATATTCCTTGGCTTGTATCGGTTACCATTCCAAAGACTTCTTGCCATGCAAACCTTCCAAGCCTTGTAGCGGTGTCGAGAGAGGTCAATGTGAACGCTGAAACCCAAAGAGTTGCAAAGGTCTTTCCTAAGGTAACATCCATTCCATAGAAGTCGGCAAGTCCCTGAGCGTAGCCTCCGATGAAAGTCCCAAGTCCGCCTTTGGTGATGTATTGGGTTCCCCATTCTACTGCATTTGCGCTTAGTCCGGTGAGCTTAACACCGTAAACAGCTATAGCCGTAATGACTATTGTTGAAAGGAATCCCTCAGTGAACATTCCACCGTAGCCAACGAGCAATCCATGAATTTCCTTGTCAAGCTGCTTTGATGAGGTTCCAGAACCAACTATGGAGTGGAAACCGCTCAAAGCACCACATGCAATGACCAATGGAACCGTAGGCCAGAACGGTGATGGCTGTCCACCAACAACGTTCGCTGAGAACATTGAAAATCCTGGGGCTTCAAATGGCTTTGCAAGGGCTATGAATGCTATACCTCCAATTAGGAGTCCGAACCAGAGTATATAAGCGTTTAAGTAGTCTCTGGGCTGGAGGAGCACCCATACCGGCAGTGAAGATGCCACAATGATGTAAATCATCAATATAATGTTCCAGTAGTGGTATGCTTGAGTGTAAGCAGCACTTGTTGCGTCTGTCTGTCCTGGGACGAGAAGTAATGGGTTCTTAAAGCCAATCCATACTGCAACAACAAGGAGTATTAAGCCTATAACCGTCGCAACATAGAAGTTTACGTTCATCTTGTACATCATCCATCCTAGAATGATCGCCACTAGGAGGAACAACAGTGTTGCCGTTGCAGCTTCTGGAGTTAAGACCAGCAGTCTTGCCGTAACAGCTACAAACGCTGCAACCACTAATAGCAATGTGAACCATATGTAAACCTCAAATGCAACTCCAGTTCTTTTGCTCATTATCTTTCCAGCAATCCACTGTATTGACTTGCCATCGTATCTCACTGAAGCCATCAAAGCCAAGTAATCGTGCACTGCTCCAATGAAGACGTTTCCAAACCATACCCAAAGCAACGATGGTATCCATCCCCATGCCATTGCCAACGCTGGACCTGTTATAGGCCCTGCTCCAGCAATACTTGCGAAGTGGTGCCCATAAAGAACTACTGGGTGTGCTGGGACGTAGTCGACACCGTCATAGAGCTTGTGTGCTGGTGTTGGCCTGTTTGGGTCTGCTTTGACAACTTTGCTTTGTAGGCTCTTTCCATAAGTAAAATACATGGCCACATATACAATTGCGGCTGCCAGTATAATGACCGCCGAGTTCATTTAAAGCCACCCCCAATGAAAGTCCACTTATGACTTTGTAGTCATGTAATATATATGCCTTTCGGAAATCTGGGCACGTTTATGAACAAATTTTGATAAGTGTACCAAAAATTAGCAAAAACACTCAAATTCCCCACTGTTTAAAGTAAAAACTAAAAAATGGGGAGTAATTTAAGTGAGTTCTATTAGTGGTTGTCCTGTGTCGACGGTGTCTCCTTCCTTGACNAGNATTCTCTTGACNACTCCATCCTTTGGTGAGGGAATCTCATTCTCCATCTTCATAGCCTCNAAAATNAGCAACCCCTGACCAACCCTAACCTGATCACCCTCCCTAACCAAAACCCTAAGAACCTTACCTGGCATAGGCGCAGAAACCACATTCTCACCAACCGCCGGAGCCGAAGCCGAAGGAACCGGAGCAGAAGCTGCTGCTGGAGCTGGAGCTGAAGGAGCCTGAGCAAGAGCGGGAGCTTCAGAAGGGGCATAAGTCGAAATAAACAGCCCCTCAAGCTTTACCCCTTCAACTCCAACTTCATATTCTCTTCCGCCAACATAGACCTTTATCACTTTACCCTTGGGCTTCTCTTCTACTGGCTTGAGCTTCCCTTGCTTTCTAAGTTCAAAGAACTCCAAAGCTACCTGTGGGAAGAGGCAGTAAGTCACCACATCTTCTTCCTTCTCGAGATAACCCTTTTCCTCAAGTTCTTTTCTCGCTTTCTCAAGCATCGGTTCAAGCAAATCGGCAGGTCTAACAGTTATCGGTTCTTCATCTCCAAGGATAAGCTTCTTAATTTCCTCTTTTATTGGAGCAGGGGGTCTGCCGTAGAGACCTTTTACGTAGTTCTTTGTTTCCTCGGTTATCATCTTATACCTTCCAAACAGAACGTTGAACACTGCCTGAGTGCCAACTATCTGAGAAGTTGGCGTTACTAAAGGCGGATAACCTAGCTCCTCCCTAACTCTCGGCACTTCCTCTAGAACTTCATCAAGCTTATCGAGAGCTTTCATTTCTCTGAGCTGGGAGATAAGGTTTGAATACATACCGCCGGGAATTTGGTGAATTAGAACGTTTGGATCTCCATGGAGAGCCCTCTTGTTCATTAGGTGCTCATATTTTTCTTCAAGAATTCTCCGCAGATACTTGGAGATTTCAAAAATCAGCTTCATATCAACTTTAGGCTTGTCTTCGCTTTTTAAAGAGTAATAGATGCTCTGAATTGCAGGTTGAGCTGTGCCATTCGCTAAAGGATAAATTGCCGTGTCTATGAAATCTGCTCCAGCCTCAACCGCTTTTAAGTAGGTTGCCGAAGCCAGACCGCTTGTTGCGTGAGTGTGAACATTGACCTTTATCCCATAGCGCTCTTTGATCTCCTTTACGAGCTCATAAGCGGTTTGCGGATCCAGAAGAGCAGCCATATCCTTGATTGTGATGTAATCGACATCAAGTTCAATCAGCTCATCAACTTTCTGGAGGTAATACTCTAAAGTGAATATCCTCCCGATAGTGTAGCTTATTGCCCCTTGAACCTCCGCCCCCACTTCCTTGGCCTTTTTGATTGCGGTTTTCATATTCCTAACGTCATTTAAGGCATCAAAGACCCTAAAGATGTCAATTCCATTTTTGTAAGCAAGTTCAACGAATTTTTCCACTACATCATCTGGGTAGTGCTTGTAGCCAACAACGTTTTGTCCTCTAAGCAGCATTTGAAGTTTTGTTCTCTTTATGTGCTCCCTTAAAAGCTTTAATCTCTTCCAAGGGTCTTCTCTTAGGAACCTTAGAGCTGCATCAAAAGTTGCCCCGCCCCATACTTCCATAGAGTAAAAGCCGACTTTGTCCATTTTTTCAGCTATTGGAAGCATGTCCCTTGTTGATAATCTTGTAGCAATAAGTGACTGATGGGCATCCCTAAAGGTAGTGTCGATTATCTCAACCATTACCACTCACCCTTAACTAAACATTTCAAGAAAACAGTTTAAAAAGTTAGCTGGCTCAACTACTCGAGGATTGAAGAGCTCCAGCAGAGAAAAATAAAATGTCACAAAAGACCCTCAGCCTTTGCGGCCTCTTCTGGATCTTCATTTCTGTGGGTTACCCTCAAAAGTGCTCTAATCATCGGCTCCGGATTTTCTCTCTGGAATATATTTCTTCCAACAACTGCTCCGCTTCCTCCGGCTTCAATAACTTCCCAGACGAGCTTTAAGAAATCTAGGGGATTATCCGTCTTTGCTCCCCCACTTAAGAGAACCGGAACGCCTGAAGCGGCGTCAACAACTTTGGCAAATGTTTCCCTTGACCCAGTCCAGTAAGTTTTAATCATATCCGCTCCCATCTCTGCAGCAGCCCTTGCCCCATACATAACAACTCTATAGTCCTCTTTCTTGCCGTATTTTTCATTAATGTATGGCCCCCTAGGATAGGCAAACTGCACAACGGGGTAACCTAAATCGTGAGCGTAGCTTGCTATTTCTGCAAACTGTCTCATCATTGCTCCCTCATATGGACTTCCCCAGTAAACTGTGGCTGCCACAGCGTCTGCACCAAGTTTAATCGCATCTTCAACAAACCCGAGCTGATCTTGCATAAGCCACTCTTCCTTTGGTCTGAGCTCTGTTTTGCTGGTAAGCTTTATCATTAAACCAACATCCTTACCAACAAGCTCTTCTCCAGATATTCTCGCTATTCCTGGGAGCATCATTACTCCATCTATCCCAGCTCTGATAACTTTTCGAATTATGATTTTTGGATTGATGTGTTCCCAGTTTTCTTCAAAATCAGTTGGCCCATGTTCAAATCCATGATCCATTGCAAAAATCAAAGCCCTCCCATCCCTTCTAAAAAACCTCCTAAGTCTCCTCCTAATCCCAATGTTGTTGTATGCTTCCATACTATTCACCTCTGGTGATACATAGGGAAGAGGAAATTTAAACCTATCGTTAACTAAATAATCCCACATGTCAAAATATATTATGGTGAAACAAATGCTCGGCCTTAACACCAAGGACATTGGAAAGAAAGTGATATACTTTCAGGAAATAGATTCAACCAACGAATATGCTAAGAGAATAGCCCTTGATGAAGAGGAAGGAACCATAATAGTGGCTGATACTCAAAAAAGTGGCTATGGTAGGAAGTTTAGGATGTGGGCATCTCCCAGGGGCGGGCTGTGGATGAGTGTAATATTAAAACCAAAAACTACCCCTGATCATATAGTTAAAATAGTTTTTCTTGGAGCAATAGCCGTTGTTGAAACCCTAGAAAGATTTGGAATAGATGCTAGAATAAAATGGCCCAATGATGTCCTTGTAAATGAAAAAAAGATATGCGGTATCTTAGCAGAGGGGAGCTTCTCAGAGAAGGAGGTTTACTACATAGTACTAGGCGTTGGGCTAAACGTCAATAACCCAATTCCGGAAGAACTCTTAAGCACCTCAACATCAATAAGCAATGTTCTAGGAGTGCAAATTCCAATAGAAGAGATATTCAGAACAATTACAGAGCGGTTGGAGTACTGGTACAAAGAGTTTCTACGCGGGAATGACGAGAAAATACTGCAAAAGTGGAGGGAAAAAGCTCTCCTAAACAGAGGTGTCAAGGTAATAAGAGAAGAGGGCGAGATTAGGGGGAAAGCTTTAGACATTGATGATCTTGGCGCGTTAATCTTGGAGCTCGAAGATGGAAGAAAAGAAAAAATTCTCTATGGGGATGTCTCACTAAGGTTCGAATAACCTTCATATTTTTTATTTTTTGGAAAAAGTTATATACTACAAAGCACAAAATTCCCCCGCTATAGGCTACCAACATAACACCAATGTTCGGAGGTGAGCCAATGGGGCTCTTAAAAAGCTATCTTGAATACCCAATTTTGAGGAAGATATTTATCGGACTGATTTTAGGTGCAGTGTACGGGTTGTTAGTAGGAGCCATCGGACACCCAGGAGCAGCAACTGCAATAAAACCTCTCGGAGATCTCTTTGTTAGGCTCTTAAAGATGTTAGTGATGCCAATAATTCTAGCCTCACTGGTCGTCGGTGCCGCAAGCATAAGTCCAGCAAGACTTGGAAGAGTGGGTGTAAAGATAGTGGTCTACTACTTGGTGACATCAGCCTTTGCAGTGTTCATAGGACTCATAATGGCCAACCTCTTCAAGCCTGGCCTTGGACTACAACTCGGAGCAGGAGAAGGAAAGGCAATACAGGCACAGGCACCCTCTCTTGTGCAGACCCTCCTAAACATCGTGCCCACTAATCCGTTTGCATCCCTTGCAAGTGGTGCAGTCCTACCAACGATATTCTTCGCCATTGTCTTGGGGATAGCCCTTAGCTATCTCATGAACAGCGAAAATGAGAGGATCAAAAATTCAGCAACAACACTCTACAATGCATTTGATGGATTAGCGGAAGCGATGTACAAGATCGTTAGAGGGGTCATGCAGTACGCCCCAATAGGTGTATTCGCCTTAATAGCCTACATCATGGCAACCCAAGGAGTAAAAGTCGTTGGACCTTTGGCAAAAGTTACAGTAGCAGTATACTAGGCTTGACAATTCAGATAGTGGTTGTCTACGGGCTTCTCCTTAAGATATTTGGCTTAGACTTAGTCAAGTTCCTCAGCAAGGCTAAGGACGCTATGGTAACAGCATTCGTCACAAGAAGCTCAAGCGGTACCTTACCGGTAACAATGCGTGTTGCAGATGAGAACATGGGCGTGCCGAGGAGCATTTATTCATTTACCCTCCCACTAGGTGCTACGATTAACATGGACGGAACTGCTCTATACCAAGGTGTTTGTGCGATGTTCATTGCTTACGCAATTGGACAGCCCTTACCATTTAGCCAGCAGTTAGTGATAGTAATCACGGCAGTTCTGGCTTCAATTGGAACCGCTGGTGTGCCTGGAGCTGGAGCAATAATGCTCGCAATGGTCTTGGAGAGCGTCGGACTACACCTAGAGCCAGGAACTCCCGTTGCCTTGGCTTACGCAATGATACTCGGAATTGATGCTATCCTCGACATGGGCAGAACAATGGTTAACGTTACCGGTGACCTAGCAGGAACAACAATAGTCGCAAAAACTGAGGGAGAACTTGACGAGAGTAAGTGGTGATTTCCTCTTCTTCTTTTTCAATTTGTGAGGGATAGAGTTAAATACCCTACCACCATTTGGTTTTTAGAAAAAGAAATTGGGGGATAAAAATGAAAAAGTTAGGAAGTTTTTTAATAATTCTCCTTCTAGGCCTTTCTTTTGTCCAAGCAGAGGCTGTGAATTACTATAAAGAAGAATTTACGCTCAAAGTTAAGGTGCTTCAAAACGGAGATGCTCAAATAACTGTGATGACTTCTATCCTAGGGCCTAAGGACAAGATACAAGAAGAGATCGCAAGTATACTGAACCAAACAAACATGAGTGAAGAAGAAGCAATAGCAAAGTTCGAAAAAGAGCAGCTGGACAACTACATTGCCAGTTTAGCAAATGCAGGAATAAGGACTAAAAACCAAACGTTCAAACTGGTCAGCATTAAGGAAGATAACTTCACGGTAGTTTTTACAGCGTATGCAGAAAAGTTTGCTAAGTACTATTCATATGACGACTACTGGGAAATAGTAGTGGATCCAACTAGAGGATATGGAACAATGCCAGTTCCAGACACTGGACTGCCTCAAAAAATAGAACTCCATAACTTATTTATTATAGAGCTTCCTGAAGGAGCAGAGCTGGTTGAATACCCTCAACCATACACAAAAGAATTCGGACAGAGCAAATTCTATGTAAGGTCAAAAGTTGAAGGAAACAAAATCATCGTAAGCTCCGATATTTACTTGGAAGAAAACCTATCTCCAGACGGATTCAGGGCGCTCTTTGGGGACTACAATGCATTTTATATTCATTACACATCCCCTTACAAAGGGGAGGAAACATATCAACCTGTAAAAACCGAGCAGTACATAAAAGCAGAGATTTCAAAGGATGGAACTACTAACCTCCTTGTAAGGGAAACATACCTTGAGCCAAAGGAGCAAATAGAACTCATGAAGCTTCAAATAAACCTTATAGGAGCCGAGAATGTTACCAACATGATCCTCCAAAACTACCTCCAAGGAATGGCAGCTCAAGGAATAACCGTGGAGGATGCAAATGCAAGCATATTGGGCTTGGACAAAGAAGGCCCCTTGACAATAGAAGCCAACTATGTCTTGAAGAACTTCACTAAGCTGGTAAACGGAACCTACGAATATTCCTTTGATCCAACACTTCTGAATCCCTCACAGCTGGGCTACAGAGCCCAAAACGAGATAAACCAGAGCCTAATGATTGAATTTATTCTTCCACCAGAGGCGGAAATTGTTGAAGTTCCAGAGAATATAAGCAAGGAAGTCAAGGGGAACAGATACACTCTCTTAACAAAAATAGAAGGGAACAAAATTTTGATAACAGCAAATGTATTCGTCAGATACGGTGCCCCCTTTGAGGACATGCAGTCCCTTTTAGGGAACGTTACAAGAGCTTACATCAGATATAGGCTGCCATCAGAAGAAAACAAAATTAACTTAACAACCCCTCAGATAGCAGGAATAGCAGGAGCGGCAGTTTTAATAGGCATTGCCCTCTTCATGTTAAAGAAGAGGTAGCATTAGGTTTTTAATTTCTCTTTGATATTCTTTGACTAGGTGGTATAAATGACGAGAAAACTTTATTATGAGGATACATACTTGAAGGAAGCCAAGGCAAAGATAGTCGAGATAAAGGAGAATGCCTTGCTTTTAGACCAGACCATATTTTATCCCACTGGAGGGGGGCAACCCCACGATATGGGCACTATAAACGGAGTTAGAGTTCTAGATGTCTACAAAGATGAAGATGGAAATATCTGGCATGTCGTTGAAGATGCGAGTGCCTTCAGCATTGGGGATGAGGTAGAATTAAAACTCGATTGGGAAAGGCGCTATAAGCTCATGAGGATACACACAGCGCTGCACCTCTTAGACCATGTATTTAATGAAGTTCTTGGAAAAGGAAACTGGCAGCTACATGGAAGCGGCATGAGTCCAGAGAAGGGCAGATACGATTTAAGATACCCCGAAAACCTTAATCAATACAAAGAAAAGATAATCGAGCTCTTTAACCGCTACGTTGATGAAGGAGGCGAAGTCAAAATCTGGTGGGAAGGAGAGAAAAGGTTAACCCAAATCAGGGACTTTGAAATCCTGCCTTGTGGAGGAACGCATGTGAAAGATATTAGAGAAATCGGCCACATAAAGAAGCTTAAACGCTCAAGTATAGGAAAAGGAGTTCAGAGAATAGAGATATGGCTCGAGGATTAAAACCATATCAATTAGAAAGATTTAAAAGTTCTGCAGAATTCATCTACTAACGCGCGGGGGTTGCCGAGCCTGGTCAAAGGCGCGGGATTNAGGGTCCCGTCCCGTAGGGGTTCCGGGGTTCAAATCCCCGCCCCCGCACCAAAAATTCTTTAAAGCCCTTGTTATAATAAAAGAGTATTTTATTGTGGAGATGAACACGATGAAAAAGAAAAAAAGTATAATCTTTTTGAGCCTGCTTATACTGTTAATAATGCTCTATACAAGCGGGTGCATAAATGACTCACATACAACAACAGAGAAAACTAAAACATTAATCAAAACAGAGACAGTAACAAACACAGAAACAGCTACTGTAACCACGACAACGACAAAAAGTGAGACTAAAACTGAAACTAAAAGCGAAACACTAGTCCAAACTACTACAATAACAGTAACCGAAACAATAACAGTTACATATACTCCAACACCTACCCTTACCTTACCCAGCAATCCTGCAAAAGTAGGGGAGCCTGTACTCATTAAACTAGACAACAAAACTATTGAAGTGACAATAATGGACTATATTAGAGGAGAAATAGCCAATTCCATGATAAGAGATGCCAGCACGTACAACGAAGAACCCCCACAAGGATATGAATACATTCTAGTGAAGGTCAAAATTAGATATCTCAGCGGGAATAAAAAATTATCTATAAGTCCCCTTCGTTTCAGAGTAATGATTGATGGTGCATTATACGGATATGAAAGCATAATGATGCCCTACGAAACTCCAGAGTTAGATCAAGTCTATTTACTTCCTGGAGGAAAAGTGGAGGGGTGGTTAGCATTTACAGCTCCAAAAGATAAAAAAGTGTTGATAGCGTATACGGACATATGGGGCGACCCCTTGGCTTATATAGAAATACCAGAGGAGTGAATTCTAAAAGTTTCGTTTTTATTTGTTTTGAGAACAAGAAAATGATAATTCAAAGACTAAGGAAAGAAAAGACTCATCTCGTTATCTGCACTTCTTTCATGAGCTCCAGCGGTTCTGGATGCTTCTCAAAGTACTCCCTAACAGGTTTGAGGAGCTTTATTAAGTATTCAGCTACTGCATTCTTCAAATCGAGGGGATGTACCTTGCCCTCGGCAAAGTCCTTCTTGAGTTCCTCGAATGTTGTATACGTCACATCTCCGCCAAACTTTGCTGGCCTGTGAATTGTGAACTCCGTTGGCTCTTCCCTAAAGATTATATGTTCAGCCCAGTCAAGTACTGGGTTGTAGTTAACTTCCTTTGCTGGACAGAAAGCCTTTCTAAGCTTTTGCTTTATCTCTTCTGGACTGTCATGGATGAAGACAGCTGAATAGGGCTTGCTCTTGCTCATTTTCATTGCTGCCTTGATCTCTTTGAATTCCTCTTCGCTTTCAATTGGCCATTTTGGAGGCTCTTGGAGACCTAAGAGGAGGTGGTGGTGAACAGCAACGGGTTTTACCTTTTCCCCTTCCCAAACGAGGGGATGGTATCTCAACTTTGGAGCAACCTCAATAGCAATGACGTGGGCTTTTCTTTGATCCATTCCAGCATGTGCTATATTGACTCCTTGGTAAAAGATATCTGCAACCTGCATGGCTGGATAGATGAGCTTCGCAAAATCAATTGCTTCTCCCATCTGTCTTCCCATAATCGTTATAGATCGCATCATTCTTGCCAGGGTGACGTTTTTTGAAATATCAATAACAGTCCTCCAGTAATCGCCTTTCTCTAGAATCTCACTAGCCAGAACGAATTCTACTTTATCTGGATCCCCGCCCATGACTTTAATGCTTTGCTTCATGCCCTCCTTAAAATAAGTTAGGGCAACTTTCTGTATAACCTCAAGATCCCCACCGAGCTTATCGTTAATCCAGCTGTGCCAGTCCGCAAGGAATATCCTCGTTTTTATCCCCGCTTTTTGGAAGTCGGCTATTTTTGCACCAGCCATTAATCCAGTGCCAAGATGAATGTAACCGCTTATTTCAAATCCAATGTAATGTTGCAAGGGCATTCCAATTTCCAGCAAATGTCTAAGATTCTCAAGTGTCAGCACTTCCTCAGTAGGTTTTTTCGTTATCAAGCTTATTTTCTCTTCAATATCCATTTACACCACCTACCTTCACCTACGAAATGACTCTTTTAAGCATTTCTTTAAACTATCCATACACTCAAAAATCTTATAACTTTCAAGTTTTATAAAATACTTTGGTGAACGCCATGAGGAAGCTTTCAATACTAATCTCAGTTTTTGTGTTGTTTGGTCTTTTTGGTATGGCTTTTGCTAGTGCAGCAACAGTTGCGGTAGATTTAGCCCACGGAGAAAACGAGAAGTACCTCGCAGAGGACGTCCTTGAATACGGAACCAACAAAACTCTCGCCCACGGAATTGTAAAAACTATTACTGATGTCGAATGGGGCTACTTCGGCGATCCAATGGCCGCAGATACTCTAGGCATTAAGCACCTGGGAGAAAAGATAACCGCCGATGCCCTTGCAAACGTTGACATGCTTATCCTCGGCCAACCAACAAGCCCATTCCAACCAGATGAAATTCAAGCCATTGCAGAGTGGTTTAAGCAAGGTGGAAAAGTTCTTTGGGTTGCCGCCGATAGTGACTATGGTAGCGGTCCCCAAGCCCAAGACATCGCAAACTCCGTTCTTGAACAACTCGGTGTTGGACACTTAAGAATTGATCTCTGTTCTGTTGAAGACCCAACAAGCAACGCCGGAGCATCTTATAGAGTTGTTGGTCTCGTGCAGCCAGATGACAACACCCCAGACAAAGAAAAGCTCACACAAAACTTCCAACATGGAGGAAAAGTCCTCTACCACGGCCCGGCAGTAGTTGCATGGGTTGATGATAATGGAAACTGGCAAAAACTCGTTGATGGAAACATTCCAGAGAACGTTTATAGGATTGTAAAGACTTCACAAGACGGTACTATTGTGGAGAACAACGACCCACCGGCAAATGCCTATACAGCTGGAGAAACTGGAGTATTCCCACTCTTGGCAGTTGAGATAATTAAATTCGACAATGGAAAGCAAAGCGTTCTCATAGTAAGCGGTGAAAGCCCATACGGTGACTACACCCCAACATGGGAGGCAAAGTACCACGGTGTTGACTTAGATGGCCCAGCGTTCGTCACAAACATTATCCACTGGTCATTAGAACAAGCAGCAAAAACAGAAACCCAAACCGGTGGCGGTGGAGGAGGAGTTTGCGGCCCAGCAGCTTTAGTAGGCCTAATCCTAATCCCACTGGTCTTTAGAAGAAAGAAGTAGTCTTGTATCTTTCCCTTCTTTTAAACTTTTAACATTTTTATGACAAAATTTAAAAATAGGCACCTGAACTTCAAAAGGGGTGAGCATTGATGAAAAAATTTGCGAGCCTTTCGGTTTTGTTCATCGTGTTGTTCAGTGTAGTTGCCGCAGGATGTATCGGAGGAGAAACCAAAACAGGAACACAGACAGAAGGAAAAGGAATAACCCTTGTCGTTTTAACGAGACATGACGTGACAATACAAGTGATGGCAAAGAAGATGTTCCTCCAAAGCGACATAGCAAAACAATACAATATTAAGGATATAAAGTTCATAAAGGCTCCTGAGTCATTATGGCCAACTTACATAGAAAAAGGAGCCGATATTGGATGGGGAGGAGGCCCAACACTCTTTGACGATCTTTTCAAGAACAATTACCTTGCTCCTATAGATGATCAAAAAGTTCTGGGGCTTATTGGCACCCAGATTCAAGAAACAATTGCTGGAATGCCCATGGTAAGAAAAGGAAATGAGGGGGAAATATACTGGATTGCAGCTGCTTTATCTTCATTTGGATTTACCGTGAATCATGACGTTCTTAAGAGATGGAACCTTCCTGTTCCCCAGAGATGGGAAGAAATAGCAAGCGAGACCTTTGCAATGGATCCACCCCAAGTGGGAATTGCCGATCCTACAAGAAGTACTTCAAACACAAGGATTTACCAGATAATTCTTCAGGCTTTTGGATGGGACGAGGGATGGAAGATTCTCACACTAATTGCTGCAAATTCAAAGATCTATGATGCCAGTGACGCCGTTAGAGAAGCCGTAATTGCCGGAGACATAGCCGTTGGAAACACAATTGACTTTTATGGATACACCGCAATGAAGCTGAATCCAGCTTGTGAATACATCATTCCAAAGGGACAGAGTATTATAAACGGTGATCCTATAGCCCTTCTTGTAAACTCCCAAAACAAAGAAGCTGCACAGGCATTTATCTATTGGGTTCTAACAGAGGGACAGAAGATATGGCTTGATGAGGAGATAAACAGACTGCCAGTCAATCCAAGTGTCTTTGATACTCCTGAAGGACAAAAGAGACCCGACCTAAAGAAGGCCTATGAGAGTGCCTTAAAGACACAGGGAATAGAATTCGATGACAACGAAGCCCTAGCAACGGTGAACTCAATGCAACTCTACTTCAAAGCTACATTAGTCGATGCAAACCAAGAACTCCACAGAGCATGGGTTTCATTAGTAAAAGCCTACAAGGAAGGGAAGATAAGTGAGGACAAGTACAAAGAGCTGAAAGCTAAGCTCCTTGAGCCTGTAAAGTTCAAAGATCCAGATACTGGAGAAACTGTAACCTTAACAGAAGAATATGCAAAGAAGATCAACGACAGGCTTGCAAAGGATTCTTCATTTAGAGACACCCTAATGCAAGAATGGAGAGACGCTGCAAGAGAAAAATACCAAAGTGTCCTCGCGGAGGTGCAAGGATGAAGGTTAGCAAATGGAGTGAAAGACTGTTTGGGACTCCGTTGTTTGAGCCCCTTGTCGCTTTCTCTTACATTTTTCCCCTCTTGTATCTGATAGTGTTCTTGATAGTTCCCGTTTTGTCTATGCTGCTCATTGCCTTTACATATGATGGAAATATCTCCCTCCACTGGTTTAAGAGCATATTGATGGATTCTTACTATATCCAACTCCCTCCACAAGGAGAGTTCGCTCAAAAGTTAACAACCTCAACTGGTGAGAGCTTATATTTAATCAGGGGTTTGGATTTTGGAGTTGTGCTAAACTCTCTTGTTGTTGCCGCATTAGTAACGCTCTTTACGGCAATTTTGGGAACCGTCTTTGCCTTTGTAATGGCGAGATACAACTTCAAAGGGAAGAACTTCTTTAGGATTGCCCTCTTTATCCCATTGTTGGTAACTCCTTTTGTGAATGCTTATGTCATAAAGCAGATGTTTAGCGAATTTGGGCTCATAAACTACATCTTCCACGAAGTCCTCCACATCCTTCCGTTTAGAATTAAAATAGATGGTTTAGCCGGTGTAGTTTTAGCCCAATCTATGGCTTATTACCCAATCGTTTACTTGAATGCCTATGCGAGCTTTATCAACATAGATCCAACCCTTGAGGAGCAGGCAGAAAACCTTGGAAGCAGGGGATTTCACCTCTTCAGAACGGTAACATTCCCCCTCGCTCTCCCTGGAATTGCTGCAGGGGCAACCCTAGTCTTTATATTCAGCCTTGAAGACTTAGCAGCACCAATCGTCTTCCACGGAGACCCATTGGCCAAGAAACTTATGTCATACCAGATATTCAGCAAGTTCATCTATGGCCTCGGAGAAAGAAGCCCCGAAATAGCGGCTCTTTCAATAATAATGCTTACCCTAGCAATAATTGCTTTCCTCGGCATAAGAAAGTACGTAAGCTTGAGACAATATGCGATGCTAAGTAAAGGTGGAAGGTGGAAGCCGAGAATAAGCGATCCAAAACCATGGCAAGCTCTCTTAATATACTTGGTCCTCCTCCCAGCATTGTTAATCACTATCTTTCCGCAATTGGGTGTGATAATGCTTGCCTTTTCTGAGAGATGGACTACAACAGTCCTTCCACAAGGCTTTACAATTGACTATATCAAGGAGATGATATTGAACCCTGACGTCAGAAGGTTCATCGTAAACAGCCTTACATATTCCGGAGCTGCTGTAATCCTCATAGTGCTCCTTTCAATAACCTCTTCCTATGCCACAAGCAGATTCAAAGGTGTTCTAAGTCCTATACTGGAGAGTATAGTGATACTCCCGATTGCAGTACCGGGAATTGTAGTTGCAATGGGATACTTCTATTTCTTCTCAGCGGTAACTCCAGAGAATTCACCGCTAAATCCAACATCACTTTATGGATTTAATCCGGCGTTGGTGCTGATACTTGCTTACTCCATAAGAAGGCTCCCATTTGCAGCAAGATCTGTTTATGCGGGCCTGCAGCAAGTTCATGTATCCCTAGAGGAATCATCCATAAACCTCGGCGCTTCAAGATGGAAAACGATAACAGGAATTTTAATGCCGCTAATATCTTTGAACGTCTTTGGTGGGGCAATGCTGAGCTTTGTCTATTCAATGAGCGAAACAAGCGTTGGAATAACCCTCGGTTCAATAAACATGGCACAAGCTCCGATAACAGCATTCATGAAAGAAGTCTTGATGTCTGCAGCGGGTAGCATAAACATAGCAGCAGCATTGGGAGTCTTGCTTATAGTGGTTCAGATAACCGCGATTGTGGTGGTTAATGTTATCACAAAGCAAAGGTACTCATTCATTGGATTAACATGAGGTGAGAATATGGTTGAAGTCAAGCTTGAGGGCATAGTGAAAACTTTCGGTGAAACCGTTGCCCTGAAAGGTATCGATCTTCACATAAAACACGGAGAACTGTTCACATTACTCGGGCCTAGTGGGTGTGGAAAATCGACCACATTGAGGATAATCGCCGGCTTAGATTTCCCCGACGAAGGACATCTGTACTTCGACGATGAAGAGGTAACTTACAAAAGCTCAAGTGAAAGGGGAGCCGTCCTGGTTTTCCAAAACTACGCATTATGGCCCCACATGACAGTTTACGACAACATTGCTTACGGACTCAAAATAAGAAAGCTCCCCAAACAAGAAATCGAAAAAAGAGTAAAGTGGGCCCTTGAATTAGTTAAACTCCAAGGATATGAAGATAGATACCCCACACAGCTCAGTGGTGGTCAGCAGCAGAGAGTTGCGATAGCAAGAGCCCTAGTAGTAGAGCCAAAGCTACTTCTGCTTGACGAGCCCCTCTCAAACCTAGATGCAAAACTTAGGCTGGAAATGAGATCGGAAATAAGAAGAATACAAAGGGAGCTTGGAATCACAGTTCTCTATGTCACTCACGACCAGGAAGAGGCAATGGCGATAAGCGATAGGATAGCCGTGATGAACATAGGACAGATAGAACAAGTGGGCACACCAAAAGAAATCTACGAAGAGCCAAAAACTGAGTTTGTCGCATCGTTTATGGGGAAGACCAATGTAATTCCAGCTGAAGTTGTGGAAAGAGAGGGAGATAAAGTAACGGTTGAATTTGAAAACTTCAGACTTGATGGGCTTACATACAAAGACAAAAACGATAAAGTTGTCATAGTGATAAGACCAGAGCGCATCAGCCTACATCCTATTGAAAATGCCGTGGCAATAACGGGCAAAGTTGATCTTATAGAGTACTACGGATTTTTCATTGAAGTCGTTGGACTGTTTGGAGAAAAGAGGATAATCGCCAGAACAATAAACGATAAAGACGTTGCCCATCTAAGACCCCAAGGGGAAGTGACCTTCTACATAGACAGAAACGATGTCCTTGTGCTTCCCAAACAAAATCTCTAATTCTCTTTTTTTCCTTTGGAGGTTGAGCAATGGAAATTTTAAAAGAGGGAAAGGTCTATGAAGTCCTCCTTACAACAAAGTCAAATATAACCCCAGTAGGAATTACTAGAAAGGGCAACAGATTGAATTTCAGGCTTTTTGAGGGTAAGAGCGCCAATGATATAAAAGAGCATCCTTATGGAGTCCTCCACATAACGTGGGACGTCGAGCTATTGGTAAAAGCCGCTCTTAACCTACCAGTTGAAGTAGAATTTGAAAATGCGAAATCGATCCCTATCAAGAAGATAAAGGGCCTTCCCAGTATAGAAGGGAGAATAGAATTCGTTGAAAGGGAAATAGAGGACGAATTGGGAAAAGCACGTGTTTTAGAGTGTTCACTGGTTCCAACATATGAAGATATACACCCATTATTCTTCCCTCCTCTCAGCCGGGCTGACTTCTACTTGCTGGAGATGGGCATACACCTCACAAGATTGTATGTGGCAACTAGATCATTAAACGTAAAGGAAGCTCAAAAGCTCTATTCCAAGATTTGGGAAGGCTATAGGCTTTACAAAAAGCTTGGAGGAGAGAGTGAACTCGCAGAGAAGATTATGGGGTTTGCAGTTGCAGCGTTAAGATGGAACCCTTGAGAAGAGTGACAACTTTTTTAATGTTTGAGTTCTCTACTATTTTGGTGATACCATGAGGCGAACACTTGCATTTTTGCTGGCGTTTCTGACTTTGTCCTTGATTAATGTAAACCCAGCAAGTGCAGAAGCACTCCCGGGGGATGTCCTAAAGATGCCAATGCCTGGAGCTCCTGCTATAGCACTTCCGGGAGAGACAATAGAAATACAGCCTCAAGAAGGCGTTGATATTACAGAGCTTACAATTGTCTCAGTTATGAACGGCCCATATAAGGTTGAAATTTTAGAAAAAGGAAATATAATAAAAGCCAAAATACCCGAAAATGTCGTTCCAGATGTTTACTTCCTTCAAGTTAAGTCAAACAAAGGAGAAGTAGTTATACCCAATGGTGTATGGGTTCTCAAAGAATATCCGAAGGTGCTTAGAATAGCACACATAAGCGATACCCACGTTACCAGTGGGACTAAGTTCGGTTACGTATGCGGAGAATACTTCCAGAGGGATATCAAGAAAATACAAGAACTTTGTGATGGAGGTCTGATCGTTCCACTCCACAGCTACGTTGCCACAGACAGTGTTTATACATATTGGAGCATGGACAACAGAGTTGATGTTATAATAAACACGGGAGACGTTGTTGATACCGCGGGAGATAGCAAAGGATACAAAATGCTCTTTGACATAATTTCTAGGGCAGCCGCAGCTGGAAGGCCAACGATAATAGTCAAAGGAAACCACGATGATCCACCAAATTATTATCCCAAGCTAATAGGTCCAACAGACTATTACCTCACCATAGGAAAGTTCCTCATTATAGCCCTAGACTCCCACGGAGATGAAGCCCATCCTTACATGAACCAGCTCGAATGGATGGAGAAAGTCCTTGAGGAACACCCAGACAAGATCCCAATAGTGATTGTCCATCACCCATACTGGTACTCCGCTCCTCAGGGATGGATTGGAGGAAGAATTGAAGGGTTCACAGCATTTGACGACAAAGATTGGGCAAACCTAACTCAGTATGTGAGCTACTACTGGATCGGTGGGCCAGAAAAAACAACTGAAGACATAGCAAGGAGATTCCTCCAAGATGTCGAGAAGTACAACATAAAGCTTGTTATGAGCGGACACATTCACCACGACAAGCTCCACATCTATGTAGATAAGAATGGCAATGAGCACTGGTTTGTAACATCAACATCAACAGGAGCACCAGACAAAGAAACAAACCCCCCAAGACCCGACAGGAGCCCAACATGGTATGGCTCAAAAATAGTCGAAATAGATGAAAACGGCAACGTTAGACTACCAGAGATTGAAGAGATGTTCGGAACACTTTTCAATGACTTCATCTCACTGCCAGTCCCGCAGGAGTTCATAACATTTAGGTGGGCAACAGACTTTGGAAGTGCCGTCAAGTTCATAAACTTACTCGGAGAAGAGAGCGGAAAGTTTGCGATAGAAGTCCCAGAAGGAGCACAAGTTGATGCAAGTGTTACAAATGTCACTTACAAGCTTCTTGGAGAAAGAAAGATTGGAGATAAGACCTACGAACTGTTTGAAATAGTCGTTCCAGAAGGAGTATCCCAGCTCGTAATAAGCAAAGGCAAGGACACAGAAAAACCTGAAATAAGCATTCCATACTTAACTCCTTCAAAACCAATGAAAGGAAAGCCATTTAAGGTTTACATAAGTGCCAAAGACAACCTTGGAATTAGGGACATCTACGTGGAAATAGAAGCCAACGGAAAAGTCACAAAATATCCAGCAGTGCAGTCAAGCGGGGGACAAGCAGACTACTTTATGGCAGAAATTCCAGGAGTTGATGCAGATGAATACACCATAAGAGCAGTAGCTGTGGACTTCTATGGAAATAGAGCAACATTCGAAAAGACGATCGGAGGGGCACAAACTACAAGCAAAACAACATCTCCAACAGAGAGCAAATCAACGTGTGGGCCTGCAGCACTTTTAGCATTCTCTCTCATTCCGCTTGCCCTACTTAGAAGAAGGAAATGATTGCTCTCTTTTTTATTCTTTTCATTGATCCCATATAGAAGAGTTTTTAAACCCACTTGCCTTCCCCATTCTAGGTGATGCCCTTTGAAATTTAAGGGGAAAGCTTTTGGCAATTTAGTTAGAATCGAATTTGAGATACTCAGCCTTAGCGAGCTTAAGATTGAAGACTTAAAAGATTTTGACATAGAGAACCTAAAAATTGAGCTTAAACCAACTTCTTCTGGGATAAAGATAGTCGGAATATGGGAAGGTGAGGTAGAAAAAGCTGGTGAGGGCATAAAGAAAGCCCTCGAAGAGAGTTATAAATTGAGAGATAAGATACTAAACAGGATGAAGGCAAAGATTGAGAGAATAAGGGGAGTCATGAAAAAGCTTGGGTTTACTGAAGAGGTTTTAGGTTATGGAAACCTTATCAAGTTCACAAAAAAGATTGGTGATTACGAAATAGCAGTTGTTGCTTCCTCCAAAGATGACCTTATTAGAGTGGAAGTTTATGGAAATGACAAGAAGGTAATAGGGCCAGAGATTGAGAACTTCTTTGAAGACGTAGACGTAGAGGAGCTCGAGGTTTACGGGTTAGATGAGGAAGCACAAGAAGAGAGACTCGTAATAAACCTTGAACTGCCAGAGGAAGAAGTACCAGAAACAAAAATAGTAGAGGCAATAAAATTAATCGAAAGCCTCTTGATGACCTAATTACTTATATTTTGCCTCTAATTGGATTTTCTTTATCTTTGCCATCAAACCTTTCTTGGGCAACGTGTCTTCCTCCAAAATCTTGCCACTTCTCAGATCTATTTTTGCATAGTAAATCGACTTATCGCCTACTAGTTTTATCACTGCATATCCTTTTTCCTTGTAAACGACTATCCTTTCCGTATTGAGGTTCTTTTCATTGAACTTTTCCAGTATATACCTCTTGTAGCTCTCCTCAATCACTATCTCAGTCAGGAAAACGTCGCTCTTTAGTATTTCCCCAGAACTTCTACCTATCAGAAGCTCTCCCACTCTTTCTTCTCCGACAAATTTAACTTTCCAGTTCTCATTAAGTTTTATCTCCTTTATGGTTGCAGGTATTCCTTTCTCTTCCAAGAATTTCTCCGCTATCTCCCTTACCACCTCAATTTTCAGCTGTCTATCTAATTCGTTCAAAATTTTTCCATCTTTGCTAAGGGATATTCTTAGAATAGATTTGTCATTCTCAAGCTCAGCCTTGTAAACTTCATTCTCCTTCTCCAGCTTCTTTATTTCCCATCCCTTATATTTTTGGAGGATTATCTCTCTGGCTTTCTGAGGACTTATCTCAACGAAATAATCTATTATGTCTCCCGTTTTTCCATCGGCATTTACCTTAATCTTCCCGTCAACACTCTCAAGGAGTAGCTCTAAATGGGTTGCATCGTAGAATTTGAAGTCAACAAGCTCAAGCCCCTTTATGTCAAAATTCTTTTCAATAAGGTTCTTAGCAGAATTTGCAATCTGATAAGGATGAAGGAGGTTTGCAACTACTTTATGTTCACCGTTCTCTAAGTTGAATTCAAGAACCACGACTTCCTTTGGAGTCATCACGTCTACTATTGCCCTATTTTCTTTTTCATCAAAGAATATCACTTCTCCGTCAGGATACAGTTTGGCGATTTCAGAGAATATTGCCTCACGTTTCATTTTTGACTTTCTTTTCATGATCCTACCACTGTAAAGATGCAGAGCAATCCCAAAAACAAACCGTTTAGTTTGTCCACTTATAATAGCTACGGAATCTTTTTCCTCTACAGAAATTTCTTCTGGGTTCTCTCCGAGAGATTTTTTGCACTCTTCTCTGGCTATTTCGATGAGCTTTTCCTTTGGAAGAGGGGTTATGTCTATTTTAATGTCATTCGTTTTAAGATCGACTTCAGCCTTGGCAGAATTTATGCCCACTTTGAGTGTCAATAGAGCTCTATTCGGGACATAAACCTTCCTTCTAGAACTTAGATAGATATTCGTTTGGGGAATCTCAAGTTCATCTGCAAGTTTTAATTTGAGAGCTATCACCGCCTCATTTTGAGAAATGGGGGATGTTATTTCAACTTCACTAGCTTTTATTGCAGACTCGCTTTCCAAGAGGGCTCTTGATACTTTTCTTTCCAATTCAACGTCTCTGCTTACAAAAGGGATTACTTCTTCCTTTGACAAAATTACTGCTTTGTCTTTTACCTCCTCTGTGTCTTTTTTAGCAGACCACAGGATTATATAGCCGGTAGAAAGCTCAACTACCAGCTCTTCTAGGAAAATGTCCTCTCGTTTTGTTTTATACCGAGATTCCATGAGCGATACGACCATTTCAAGAATTTTATTGGGTGAAAACGAGTATAACAATGGTGCATCCAAACGTATAACCTTCAACATGCCCCTTCTTTTGGCCTCTTCTTCTTTCTCCATCCTTTCCCTTTTGAGCCTTTCAACTAACTCATGGGGTACTGGAATTTCCCTGTCATTTAATTCCTTAACAAACCTCTCTCCATCCCAGGGAATTATTTTCCCCTTGTATTCTCTCCCCAAGAGCACTTTTGCATCCTTTGTGAATCCACTAACAGAAAGAAAAATCCCTCTATCTGCTTTAGCTTTTATGATGGCCTCTGCAAATTCTTCAACTTCCTTAGAAGATGCTAACCCTTTTGTTTTTACCTTTATTGCATACTTCTCAAGTCCAGATATTGGATCCTCACGGAGGGCTATGAAGTCGATTTTCCACTCTTCAGCTCTTACTCTCTCGGCTTCTTTAAACCCCAAGGATTCAATGAGTCGTTGAACGATACGAATTATATCCTCATCAGAGGCAGAGTTCAATATTTCCAACGTCCATTCCATAGTATCACGCTCACATAATAAAATAGGGATTTTCATATAAATTCGTTTTGCATAATACGCCTATCACCATTGGTGTTTAAAATAATCTTTTAACCATTTCTCATTCACATTCTCTCAGGTGAGAAAATGTTTAAGCTGATAGAGTTTAACTATCACGGGAAAACAGTCTTTTTTAGGGCGGATTTAAATTCACCCGTCAAAAATGGAAAGATAATCAGCGATGCCCGATTTAGGGCTGTTTTACCCACCGTAAGGTACCTACTCGAACACAATGCAAAGGTTGTTGTTGGAACTCATCAGAGCAAGCCCTATGAAGAAGACTACCTAACCACAGAACAGCATGCCGAAATACTAAGCTCCCTACTCGGTATCGAAGTAAAATATGTGGAAGATGTCTTTGGAAAATGTGCAAGGGAAGCGATAGCCTCTTTAAAACCCGGTGAAATACTTATGTTGGAGAACCTCAGATTTGCGGCAGAGGAAACCAAACAAGCTCCCTTAGAAAAGTGTGAGAATACGTATTTCGTTAGGAAGCTTAACCCCCTGATAGATTACGTAGTTACAGACGCATTCGCCGCAGCTCATCGATCACAGCCCTCTTTAGTTGGTTTTGCAAGGTTAAAACCAATGATACCCGGATTTTTAATGGAGAGAGAACTAAAAGCATTGAATAAGGCATATGAAAGCGAGGAAAAACCCAAAATCTATGTATTAGGTGGGGCAAAAGTTGAGGACTCACTTAGAGTTGCAGAGAATGTTTTGAGGAACGGAAAAGCCGACTTGATTTTAACAGGCGGTTTGGTCAGCCAAATCTTCACTCTGGCAAAGGGGTTTGATCTTGGGGATGCGAACATAAGCTTTCTTGAGAAAAGAGGATTAATAAAACTCATAGATTGGGCGGAAAAGATATTGAATGAGTTTTATCCTTACGTAAGAACTCCAGTAGACTTTGCAGTTGAATACAAAGGTGAGAGAGTCGAAGTAGATCTGTTGAGCGATAAAAAATGGATTTTTGACGAGAGACCGATTATGGACATAGGAAGTAGGACAATAGAAAAGTATCGAGAAATACTTCAGGAGGCTGCTATAATAGTTGCAAACGGTCCTATGGGGGTCTTTGAGATAGAAGAGTTTGCAAAGGGCACTGTGGAGGTCTTTAAGGCTATAGGAGAGAGTGAGGCATTCTCAGTTGTTGGTGGGGGACATTCAATAGCAAGCATATACAAGTACAACATAAAGGGAATCTCCCATATAAGCACGGGCGGTGGAGCAATGTTAGCCTTTTTTGCTGGAGAAAAACTTCCTCTTGTTGAGGCACTTAAAATAAGCTATGAAAAATTTAAAGATATAGGAAAAAGCTAAAATCAACCTATTGTAGCTTTTTCAAATTCAATCATGGCTACTCCCACAAGGAAAAGAGCCAGCAACGCTAGTACTCCAACGTCAGTTGTTAGGGCAAATTTTGTTACGTTTTCTCCAACAAGGAAATGTCTTGCTCCATCAACTGCGTAGGTTAAGGGGTTGATGTAAGCTAAGGCTCTCATCCATGAGGGCATTGCGTCTATTGGGTACATCGCGCCGCTCAGGAAGGTCAGCGGGAGCATGATGATGCCCAATACCATCTGGAAGCCCTCCATGCTCTCCATCTTCAAAGCCAGGCTGACGCCAAAGCCCTGGAAAGCTATCGAGAGCAGGAAGCCGATTCCAAGGACAGGAAGGAAGCCGCTCAGCTTGAGGCTCTCCGCGAGCGGGTAGGTGAGGACGAGTATTATCGCTCCCTGAGCCAGCGTCACGAGCGAGTCGCCGATTATCCGCCCCAGGATGCTCCCCCTCCTCGATGCGGGGGCAACAAGGACCTCCTTGAGAAAGCCGAACTGCTTGTCCCAGATGACGCTCATTCCACCCATGAAGCTCATGTTGAAGACCGTCATGGCGAAGATACCCGGCGCGAGGAATGTGAGGTAGTCAACTCCCCCGAAGATCATCTTCGCCATGGGGTTGTCGAAGACCTTGCTCCACCCGAGGCCGAAAAAGACGAGCCAGATTAGTGGGTTGATTACCATCCCGAATACCCTCGACCTCGCCCTGGTGAACCTCTTGAGCTGCCTGTAGGCCATCGTGGTTAGCGCCTCCATCATCTCACCTCCTCATCCTCATTCTCACGAAGGCCGCCATCGGGTTTTCAGGGCTTTCATCCCTTATCTCCCTGCCCGTCAGGTGGAGGAAGACGTCGTTGAGCGTGGGCCTGTGGTAGGTAACCTCGAGGATTCTTATTCCTCTCTCATTTGCGAGCTCGAAGAGCCCCGGGAGCGCTTCGGCAGCGTTTTCCACCTCAAGCGCCACCCTGCCGTCGGGAAGAACCTTGCATCCCCTGATGAAGCCACCTTCGAGGCACTTGAGCTCCTCGGGAGCTTCGAGTTTAAGATAGATCACGTCGTTTCCGACGAGCTTTTTGAGCTCCTCGGCAGTTCCTTCGGCGATTATCTTACCGTGATCTATGATGGCTATCCTGTCCGCTAACATCTCCGCCTCGTCCATGTAGTGCGTTGTGAGGAAAATCGTCATGTTGTGCTCCTCCTTCATGGCACGAATGTAGTCCCAGATGTGAGCCCTCGTCTGCGGGTCGAGGCCTATCGTCGGCTCATCGAGGAAGAGAACCTCCGGCTCGTGGAGGAGGGAGCGCGCTATCTCAAGCCTCCGCTGCATCCCTCCGCTGAAGGTCTTGACTGGTTTGTCCTTGAACTCCCAGAGCTCGACGAACTTGAGGAGGCGCTCTATCTTCTCCCTCAACTCGTTCCCCTTCAGCCCGTAAATCCTCCCGTGGATGTACATGTTCTCCCAGGCGGTGAGATCCCTGTCGAGGCTTGAATCCTGGAAGACTATGCCTATCCTTTTCCTGACCTCCATAGGCTCTTCAACAACGTCGTGTCCAGCTACAATGGCCTTTCCCGAGGTCAATTTTAGGAGAGTAGTTAAAACATGAACCGTAGTTGTTTTCCCTGCCCCGTTCGGCCCGAGGAAGGCGAATATCTCTCCCCGCTTAACCTTAAAGGAGACCCCTTTAACGGCCTCAAAGTCCCCGTACTTCTTGACGAGGTTTTCAACAACTATTGCTTCACTCATTCCGTTCCCTCCTTTATCTCGCCCAACAGAATCAATCTAACCCTCTTCGTGAACTCTGCAAATTCCTTCGCGAGGGCCCTCTTCTGCTCCTCGCTCATCTCGCTGATCGAGTTGAAGGCCTCCTTGAGAACTTCCGCCAGCTCTCTGCCGCCGAGCCTCGCGAATTCCTTAAAGCGCTCTGCGGTCTCAATGGCTTCATTCACCTCATACTCGTGCTCCTTTAGGTATTCCTTCCCCTTCTCGGTTATGCGGTAGAGCTTCTTCTCCCTCTTTCCCTCGCCGGCGACCTCTATAAGGCCGGCCCTCTTCAGGGAGGCTAGGATGGGATAAATCGCCCCAGGACTCGGGTGGGGCATGCCGTACCTCTTTTCCAGCTCCGCCATTATGCCGTATCCATGAAGCGGGCCTTCTTCCAGGAGCTTCAAAACGAGGAGTTTAAGATGTCCCTTAAACCTCGGTCGCTCCATTTCTTTCACCGATATATCAAAAGATATATCTTTTATAAACTTTGTCCCTAAAAACCCTTAATTACTCCATGAAGTACAGTTAATAGGTGGGATAATGAGGCTCATATTAAAACCCCTGTTCGAGGCACCTCTAACTCCCGATTTCATTGAAGTCATAAAAACAAAGCTCAAGGGAAAAGAAGTCAGAGAAGGTGATGTTCTGGAAATAGATCTGCTGGGAAAGCCTCTCAAGTTCAAGGTCATATATGCAGAGCCAGAGGTCATTAAGGTCACTGACTTAACGGCAATAGAGCTAAGCAAAGAAGAGATATTTTCCACAACACTTGAATTTGAAAAGGAAATTAAAGATTTACTTCTCGGAGAAAGCATTATTGCAGTTGTCTTTGACGATGAGGTTTTAATTTTAAACCAAAGAGGGCACAAGATTTTTAACCAGAAATTCGAGAAACTTAAAGAAGTTAGGGTTACAAAAAATACCGTATTGGTGATTCATAATGAAAACAAACTTACAATCATCCAAGTCTGATGGATTTACATTTAATGAGAGCTGGGAGGAAAAGAAAAAACGTGCCCAAGAGATAGTCAAAAAACTCATAGAGACCTATCCTAGAGAAAAAATCCTCATTGGGAATCCTTACAAAACGCTGATTCACTGCATAATCTCCCAAAGGATGAGGGATGAAGTGACTTACAAAGTGTGGAGGGAGTTGTTTAAAAAGTACAAGAACATCGAGACAATAGCGAACACACCCATTGAAGAGATGCAAGAGTTTCTGAGGAAGAACGGTGTTGGCCTCTGGAAAACGAAAGGCGAATGGATAGTAAGGGCTTCTCAAATAATTCTCGAAGAATATGGTGGTAAAGTTCCAGATAAAATTGAAGAACTAATGAAGCTCCCGGGTATAGGGAGAAAATGTGCAAACATAGTTTTAGCATACGGGTTTGGAAAGCAGACGATTCCAGTGGATACCCACGTAAACAGAATCAGCAAAAGGCTCGGCTTAGCTCCTCCGAAGGTTTCACCGGAGAAAGTCGAGGAATACCTCAAACAATTAATACCCAAGGATCTATGGATATATGTGAACCATGCAATGGTTGACCACGGAAAACGAATATGCAAGCCTATAAACCCCAAATGCACCGAGTGTCCCCTGCAGGATCTCTGCCCCTACGCAAAAGGTCAAATAGACAAGAGAGAAATAAGATAAAAGGGCTTATATACCTAAATCACCAAATTTCTTTTGGTGTTATAAATGAGATACGAGATTATTCAAAGACCAAGTTTTAGCTTGGTTGAGGTAGAATTGGAGGATGGGGAAGCCATTAAGGCAGAACCCGGAGCAATGGTTCATATGAGCCCAAATGTAGAAATAGAAACAAAGACAGGCGGAGTTTTTAAAGCCCTAAAAAGGTCAATGCTTGGAGGAGAAAGCATATTCATAAACACCTTTAGAGCCAGAGGGGGTAAAGGGAATATCGGCCTAGCCCCGCCGTATATGGGAGACATAGAGGCATTGGAGTTGAGAGGAACCCTATATGCCCAGAGTGGAGCATTTTTAGCTAGTTCTGAGAATATAGAGATAGACACTAAATTCGGCGGTGCAAAGACCTTTTTCTCAAGAGAAGGGCTTTTTCTGCTTAAACTAACTGGAGAAGGAACGGTATTCCTTTCAAGCTTTGGAGCAATATATAAAAAGGAGCTTAGAGATGAGCGCTTCATAATAGACACCGGCCATTTAGTGGCCTTTACGGAGGGTCTCGACTTTAAGGTAAGAAGAGTTGGAGGAATAAAGAGCACTATCTTTGGTGGCGAAGGACTTGTAGCGGAGTTCTATGGTACTGGGACATTATACATACAAACAAGAAGCATAGATAGCTTTTTAAGCTGGCTTATTCCCTTCCTGCCAAAGTCTCAAGGATGATATTTTTATACCCTCTTCTTTATACCTCTCCGGTGAGAAAAAGTGATAGGAGTGTCAACTCAGTGTCTATTTGATAAAAGCTTAAGTCTCGCCCTCCATAAAATTAAGAATCTCAACGTTGATTTTGTTGAGATCGTCAATGAAGGGTATCACGAGCTTAACAGGTACAACTATAAGACGCACAAGGAGTTTTTAGAAAACAACGGTTTAAAAAGCGTTATCCACGCTCCATTCAGCGATATAAACATAGGATCGTTAAACGAAAAGATAAGGAGAGCCTCTCTCAACATTATCTTTGAGACTCTGGAGGTAGCACATAGAATGGAATCCTTGCTTGTGGTAATTCATCCAGCACATAAGTCCCCACTAAGTGGAAAGTTTCCCAAAGCTTACGAAAAAGTCCAAAAACGCTCTCTAGAAGAAATAGACAGAGTGGGAGAAAAGATAGGTGTGAAGGTTGCTTTAGAGAATATGCCCTCCTTCTGGATACTTGATGGTCAAACTCCAGAAAGGATAGCAGAACTCGTTGATGGAACCAACATAGGCGTGACATTTGATGTGGGACACTTAAACACAACAACTGGAAACTTTGACGAATTTATTGAACTCTTAAGAGACAGAATAGTGTACATACACTTAAGCGACAATGACGGCACAAAAGACTCTCATTTGGCTCTAGGAGAAGGCACGGTCCCTTGGAGGGAGGTAATGAAAAAACTACCCAAAGTTCCCATGTCTTTAGAGATAAAAACCTTCGACGATGCTATTAAAAGTCTCAAATTTTTGAGTGAACTTCACAGCAATATTTGATATTCTTTCAATTTTTGGGCAATAATGCCTTTATTGATTCATCAGGGAGCTTATTTTACCTACATAAAACTTTTATACACAAGAAGATAAAGTTCAAGTGGAACTTTATTCATAAAATTTTAGAGGTGATACCATGGAAAGCCCAAAAATTGTCGAGGAACTCAAACCCTTCTTCGAGCCCAAGGCTGTCGCAATCATAGGAGCCACAAACAAAAAAGGAAAAGTTGGAAACGTTATTTTTGAGAACTTCAAAAGGAACAAAGAGCAGGGCATTTTTAAGGGCAACATTTACCCCGTAAACCCCAAGCTTGATGAAATCGAGGGGTATAAAGTATACAAGAGCGTCAAAGAACTCCCAGATGACACTGATTTAGCAGTAATATCAATTCCAGCTCCCTTTGTGCCAAACACAATGAGAGAAATTGCAGAAAAGGGAATAAAGGCAGTAGTAATTATTACCGGTGGTTTTGGAGAGCTCGGCGAAGAAGGAAAGAAAATGGAAGAGGAAATACTTCAAATAGCAAGGGAAAACGGAATAAGGGTCATAGGACCCAACTGTGTTGGAGTTTACGTACCCGATACAGGCGTTGACACGGTTTTCCTGCCTGAGGAAAAAATGGATAGACCTAAGAGTGGTTCAATAGCTTTCGTTTCTCAAAGTGGTGCTTTTGCCGCAGCAATGCTTGACTGGGCAGCTTTAGCTGGAATAGGAATCGGAAAGATGGTAAGCTATGGTAACAAAATAGACGTAGACGATGCTGATCTAATGGATTATTTCATTTACGATGACTCCATAAGGGTCGTCACCTTCTACATAGAAGGAGTAAAAGATGGTAGAAAATTCATTGAAGCTGCGAAGAGAATAACAAAGGTAAAGCCTGTTATAGCCCTTAAGAGTGGGAGGACAGAGTATGGTGCAAAGGCTGCATCTTCCCACACCGGAAGCCTAGCGGGGGCTGATGTGATTTATGATGCAGTGTTCAAGCAGACGGGGATTTTAAGGGCAGAAGACTTTGAGCACATGTTTGACGTAGCAAAGGCATTTGCAAAGTGCAAGCTTCCAAAAGGAGACAGAGTTGGAATAATTACAGACGGTGGTGGAGCGGGAGTTATGGCAAGTGATGCCGTTGCCAAATTTGGTCTTAAAATGGCCGAACTTAGCGAAGATACAATCAAATATCTAAAGGAGCACTTCCCACCACACGCAGTTGCAGGAAATCCGACTGATGTCGTTGGAGATACAGATGCCCAAAGGTACAAATACGCAATTGAAGCTTTTGTAAACGATCCAAACGTTGATGCAATAGTGGTAATCGTTCTCTTCCAAGTGCCGCTCTTAGATGAGGAGGAAATAATAGAAATCTTAGCGGACTACGCAAAGAAGAGTGAAAAACCAATAGTTGCGGTTGCCATGGGCGGTAAAAAGACAGAGTATTATGCAAAGATACTCGAAGAAAAAGGAGTTCCCGTCTATCCAACACCAGAAAGAGGGGTTAGAGCATTAGCTGGCTTAGTAAAATACTCCAAATATCTTGAAAAGTTAAAGGAGGAGTGATCCACTCCTTATTTCCTTATTATGGGGGGGTAATTATGAAAGATGAAGCTTTGAAAGTGATTGAAGAGATTTTGGCCCAAGGTAGGAAGGCTTTGGTTGAATACGAAGCAAAGCAGGTTTTAAAAGCTTATGGCTTGCCACTTCCAGAGGAAAAGCTTGCGAAAACCCTCGATGAAGCCATAAAATACGCAAACGAAATAGGGTACCCAGTCGTTATGAAACTCATGTCTCCACAGATTCTCCACAAAAGCGATGCAAAAGTCGTTATGCTTAACATAAAAAACGATGAGGAACTCAAACAGAAATGGAAAGAAATTCACGAAAATGCAAGGAAATACCGGCCAGATGCGGAAATTTTGGGTGTATTAATAGCCCCAATGCTCAAACCGGGAAGGGAGATCATTATCGGTGTCACAGAGGATCCGCAATTTGGCCACGCAATAATGTTTGGTCTCGGTGGAATCTTTGTGGAGATCCTCAAAGACGTAACCTTCAGAATAATCCCAATTGAAGAAAAAGATGCTTGGGCGATGATAAAGAGCATCAAAGGATACCCAATCCTAGCTGGGGCAAGGGGAGAACCTCCGGCAGACATGAAAGCTATTGTTGATATGATGCTAAAAGTCTCACAGCTCGTTGATGACCTCAAGGATTACATCAAAGAGATGGACTTGAACCCGGTCTTCATTTATCCCGAGGGAGAAGGAGCAGTTATAGTAGACGCAAGAATAATTTTGAAGTAGTCTCTGCAGAAAAATAATCCAACCCTTATTTTATTTTTCTTCCATAATTCGATATTTGAAGTTCTGTTTTTGTAAGGCGCGAGTTTACATGAAACTTTGTTTAAAGTTTTGTTTGAATTTGTCAAAATGCTCTAATTCTTTGTAAACGTCATAATTACTACATTCCCACATAATACAAAAGTATATATTACTTAAGTCCTATTCATAGTAATAAGTTGAGTTTTTTGAGTGCCTGGTACCTTACCAAAAGGCTATCAAAAGGCTGGTTCTCAAATAACTCAGATACACAGCGTAAGAGGGGGTGAAAATAAATGAGCACAGAAAGAAAAAGAATCCTCCAAACGATAATCGACGAAATCTGGAACAGGGGAAATGTGGAAGTAATAGACAAGTTTTACACACCAAATTTCAAAAATCACCATCCTAATATTCCTGAGGTTTCAGACTTTGCCTCATTTAAAAAATGGGTAGTTGAAGTTCACAAGACGCTTCCAGATTTTCACGCAACTATCGAAGACATGATAGCTGAGGAAGATAAAATTGCGGTACGGTGGACAGTAACTGGAACCCAAAAGGGCGAGTTTATGGGAATTCCACCTACTGGAAAAAAGGTCCGCTTTGAAGGTATGACTGTATACCGCTTCGAAGGAGATAAAGTTGCAGAAATGTGGTGGGTAAGCAACGAGATTGCTATTTTACGACAGCTTGGTGTTTTTCCACCAAAAAGATGACATCATTTGCATTCTCTGAACTGATCTCCTTTTTTTATTTTTAAGAGTGACTTCCAGAACTTTTGGCTTCTTTCCCAAGAACTCGGCGGCCGTTAAAACACTTTTGTTGAGCTTTTCTCCAACTTCCCACACCTCTCTCGTATGCTCCCTAAAATGACGCTCTCGCGGGAGGTGGTGATCGTAGATAATAGTCTCTGCATCTGTCTCTTTCACAATTCTAACCGCATTTTCAATTGCTCTTCTTAAATTGATTTTATTGAGGAGGTAACCAAGCATATATGTCATAGGGCCGTCTAAGACTAAGATATCTGGATTTTCTCTAATTATCCACTCCGCATAGTCTTCTATTATAGGGCCATTTAAATCACTTGAATGGATTAACTTTTCTTCTTCATGTTCAATAACAGTTGAAATCACCCAACCCACTCTTGAAAACTCTATTCCATGAAAGAGAGGTTTCGTAAATTTGACTTTTGTGTCTCCAAACTGAAATTCTCTCCCATCAGCAAACACAACTCGAAGATTCTTGAAACTCATCTCAGGAATTTTTGGGTTTCGATTCCATTTATTGACCCTATTTCTGAACCACTTAAGGCCTTTTTCAAGGAGTTGTTTCCTTCGCTTGTTGTAATCTCCGAAATCCTTGGAGAATGCTATTGGTAGCTCTTCCATTGGATTTGGATATTCTCGCGATTCTGGTTCTTTCCAGATATCCTCCAACTTTAATTCTCCATAATACCTGTAGAAATTGGAATAAAAATACTCGGCTCGTTCTCTCTGGGAATCGTTTATATACTCATTTGGGTTCTTAACTAAGAGTGTTTTTCCCCATACATATCTAAATCGCTTGGAAAGTAGTGATCGTAGTGATAGTGAGAAATTACAATAATATCGGCCTTTTCACTGGCCTTTTTTATTGCCTTCTCCCCCTCAATAAGCCATTCGATTTTCTCTTCTTCAGTGGCTGGAAAACTTGGATGCATAATAGCGACACCCGGATCTATTAAGATCGAGATGTCAGGTGTTTTAACGAAGACACATGAACTCTTGGATCCCAAGGAATCAAACCACACAGGCTTAAAGGAGAGTACCATGTTATGAAGTTAATCCTCCAAGATTTAAATCTTAGCTTCCATCACTATCTTTGGATGAGATGCTTATAAAGAATTAAATTTTTATTTACTATTCAAAGTTTTATATAGTTACTCATTTGTAATCTAGAAGAAGGAGCTTTTTAAGGACTTACTTTTTTTTTAAGAAATTTAGAAACTTGAAGTTGGTAACTTAGAGTTTACGAAAAGAATAAATATTTATAGCAACATATCAAATTATGCATAATGTTAAACTGGAGGGAGTATTAATGGGAGAGTATATCCCTCCCATCGGAGAGGATCTTGGACACGGGCTTGGAAGTGTTGTAGTTGAAGTCGGTGGCCCAGGACCAATATTCACTCAGATTATGCCAGTCCTTTTCGTAGTTATTTGGTCCTTACCGTTAAAAGACAAAACCTCAGGAGGTGAAAGTGCATGAGCTATTTGCCTCCTGTTGGGGGTGATGTTGGTATTACTTCAGGAATTACCAAAGAAATAGCAATAAGCCATGCGTATGTATTAAATGTTGGCGGTACGGTTATGGCGGCTGCGGCAGTATGGGTTATTGCTGCAATGTATGTCGCAGTTGTTTGGGGAGTAGCAGCATGGATAGCAAAGTGGCTTTTACATGGCAATGCTTCCCTAATTAGAGATCCAAAGATACAGCATAGCACCTTGAGTAAAAACTTGACATAAAAGGTGAAGATAATGAGACTGGGTGTTGGCAGTCTATCAAATGAACTTCAAACGTTTTATTATTCTTTTTCGAATATTCTCAGCAGATTTATTCAAATGTCAACTGGTACAAATGTACCTTACAGGGCTGGGGAATTAAAAGAGATCCCAGAGATATTTAGCGAGCTTAGAAGTCTTTATCGTAAGTATCGCATCTGGCCGGAAAATCTAAAGGGCCCTGTTTCTGCAGCAATCGATGTTACATATCGATGTAACTACAATTGTCCCTATTGTTACATTGGTTGTTCTCCAGATGTAATTCGCAGAGAACTCAGCAGAGAGGAGATATTTAATGTCATAGACGAACTGGCGAAATTAAATGTTCTGGTCTTATGTTTATGTGGAGGTGAGCCAACACTTCGTAGGGATTTGTTTGATATTATACAATATGCTAACGAAAGGGGGATCGATGTTAACATGGTAACTAATGGCTCATTAATATCCGACAACTTTGCTTCAAAACTTGCTGAAAGTGGTATTGCCGCTGTCCAAGTATCTTTAGATGGCTCCAGACCTGAGATTATGGAAAAACTAAGACCTAAAGGTTCATACAACAGAGCTATCAACGCAATAAAGAATCTGATCGAATACAATATTCCAACAATTGTAAGTTTCTGTTCAACAAAACTAAATATAGATAACTTTCCAGAAACTGTTGAGTTATGTGACAAACTTGAGGTTTTATCTGTTCGCACAATGTATTTTGTTCCTGAAACCTTCGAACATGTGAAACTAATGCCGACTGATGATCAATACAGGAAATTAATAACGTGGATATTCGAACATAGTTTTGAGTATTCCACTAGAATTGAATTTGGCGATCCAACAGAGCATATCATAATAGGTCCATATGTCTCACTGATTTCCCTTTCAATAAGTGCAGAAGGTTATATTCTTCCCACTCCATATTTGAGTTTGGCTTACGGTCATGTTTCAGATGGAATAGAAAAACTATGGAAAGAAGGTTTGGAATATGCATGGAGAGATAACCCTGTGCTTTTATCAATATCCTCCTATCTAAAAACTGAGAGAGATATCCTCAAGTTGAAATCTCTCTTTATGACAAGGATAGGTTCAGATTACTTGGATATATTACAATTAAATGAAGAAGATTTGTCCATTCTAGCAAGAAATATTAGGGAGGTGTTATCAACATGATAACTAATAGCTTGATAACCAATATTGATAAGCATATTAACGGTTTGCTAACTGAAGTAAGCTCTGATAAATATATGATCAGCTTACTCAAAAATTTAAAATTTAGATTCGAGAGAGATGGGAGAGTTGTGGGATTTAATCCAATTACATGGAAAATCACCGTGATGAATCCAACCATGGGGGAGATCATAAAAATACTCCAGAAAAAAGGGAGTGTAAAATTTTCAGACCTTGTCACGCATCTGTGTCTTATCTATCCAGAAACCCCAAGGAGGATAATAAAAAATGACTTAAAAAACGCCATATTATGGTTATTTACCAACGAATTTATATATCTCCAGAAGCAGAATACCGATATCCACTTCGTAGATATACTGAGGGACATCATGCAAAACAACAACAAAGAGCGTGAGAATAATGGTGGATAATTCTATTTTGTTGTCCTTATTTATTACATTAGGAATAGTTGGGCTAGTCCTTGCACTCATAAAATATGGCTTTTTTGATGCATATGTGCCCCATGCAGTTATTATTCGACATGAGAACAACCAAGTAATTCTTGTAATAAAAACAAAAAGGAGAACAGTTCCAATTAGAGTTAGAGATTTCCAAGTTAAAGATTACCGAGATGTGCTTGTCTGGAGACTTGGGGGGCTAGAATTTGGCCGGTATAGAATTGGCAAATACAAAGGTAAATATGGAGAGGTAGTTTCCTATGCCAGTTCAGATTCTGGCTTGCTCATAGAGGCCACAGACGGGAAAAGATACTACCTAGCTTTTGATAATATTCATGAGGTTATAGATGCTATACTGGACGAAAGCATAAAAGAAAAAGTCATAGAGGTGAGAAAATAATGGGAATTAAGCCAGTACTCATGAAAGAGGTCTGGCAGTACTTTGCAAACAAACAGTTGGCTGGACTATTAGCAAATGCTGTAATTATACTTGTTATTGGAATGTTGTTGATTGTGAGTGGACCAAGGTACTTAACATCCTATTCAAAACAGCTTGCCATGGAGCAAATATCTGAGAGCCCTTTAGTGTTTGGACTTTCTGAAAATGAAGTAGCAAAAATGGGCGAAGATGCAATAACATTTGCCGCCCTGATATCCCAATTATCGGTAGTTGTAATATTAGTATCTGCCTTGAGTTCTTATGCTTCAATTGTCTCCTCTTTTTTCAATGAGAAATTAAATAAAACTATGGAAATCCTTTTTTCATCTCCTCTTTCAGAATCCGAGATACTCCTGGGGAAATTGTTATCGACAGTGTTCTTCAGTTTGCTCTCATGGGGCTTTGCTTTTGCATCTCTTTTCTTCCTCATCCAGTATCTACATCTAAAAGCACTAGGAAGTATATGGCATCCCACACTATACTTCATTATCATCACAGTGTTCGTTCCTTTTTCAATGATGATGTTCTCTATTAGCACAGGACTAGTAGTGAGTGTAAAAATAAAGAGCTCAGAGCTTATAAACCTAATGAGCTTGCCTTTAGTTTTGACGCCAATTATAATATCCTTTGCATCGGCAAAATTAGGGTTAAACAGAACATTCCAGATATATCTGCTCCTGGGGATTTGTTCTTTGGTAGCTTCACTAATAATAGCAATGTTGGGCAAGCGTGTCATCAATCGCTTGGCATTCATTACAAATTAAGGGGTGATTTCATGCTTGAGGTCGAAAATATCAGTGCAGGTTATGGTAACGGCGATGTTATAGAAAATCTAAGCTTTATCGCAATAAAAAAGGAAATTTATGTATTATTGGGAGCCAATGGTGCAGGTAAAACCACAACATTTAGAGCAATCACCGGTATTTTGCCGCTTTCCAGTGGTAGGGTCGTAGTTGATGGAATTGATCTTTGGGTGGAACCCGAAAACGCTAAAAGAAAGATGGGGTATCTGCCGGAGGGAGAGAGAGTTTATCCAGATCTAACGGTCTACAAGAATCTGCGATTTTTCGCCAAGATCTATGATGTTGAAGAAGAACGGATTAATGAACTTCTAAAAGAATTTAGACTTGAAAAATACAAAAATACAAAAGCCGGATATCTAAGTAGAGGCTTTAGAAAGAGGCTCGCTTTAGCGAGAGCATTGCTTCACAATCCAGACATTCTAGTTTTGGATGAACCGTTTAGCAATTTGGACATTCCAACAGCTTTAAGCTTAAGAGACAAAATTTTTGAGATGCTGAAAGAAGGCAAAATCATTCTGTTTTCGACCCACATTCTAAGCGAGCTCCAGAATTTTGAGGGGGTAAAATGCAGGGTTGCAATAATGAAGGAGGGAAAGCTCGTTTTGGAGGAAAGATTGGAGAATTTACTAAGTAAAGTTAGTAGCATTGAAGTGGTGTTTAAAGTTGATAAAAAAATAAGGGCAAAAGAACTCTTAGAGAAGTTTGGGTATAACGTTAACGTGGAAAACACGGGAATTTCTGTGATGGTTTCAAGGTATAATGATGAAGTTCCAGCGATCATGAAGATATTGCTCACCCAAGGGATTAATGTATATGAAGTGAAACCAAAAGAGACTCCTATAGAGAAAATATTCACCGGAATCCTAGAAAAATAGCAGGATTGGAATAGCTAGCAAACAGCCACTTAATAAACCCTAACAAGCTTTGTCTTCAAGAAAGTAGAAAAGAGGTAAAAATGTTTCAATACTTTGATAAGCCATATAAACAGCTGCATCCAACAGACCAAGAAGAAAGAGGGTGGAACTAAATGAAAACTCAAACTTCTCTAATTCTCCTTCTGCTTCAGGTAACGTAAAAGTTATTGCAAAGGTAATAAATCCAAAGAAAGAACACAAAATAAAAACAATCCAAAATCCTGCGAAATATATTAAGCTCCCTGCCAATAACGGAGCAATGGCTCTCCCCACGAGAGTTGCAGAACTTAAAATCCCCATAAAAGTACCTTTCTTTTCAGAATATAAGTCACTGATTAAAGCAAGGGAAACAGGAACAAATATAGCAGTTGCTATCCCATAGTAGGCCCTTACCAAAGCTAACGCTATAGCATTGTTAGCAAAGAAGTAAAGAAGGGGCGCAGAGAAGAATACAAAGCCGCTTATTTTAAGAAGCTTTTTTCGCCCATAGATATCGCTCAAAAGCCCTGAGACAAAGTTCATAAAAATACCCGTTATAGTTGATGCCGCCGCAACAATTCCAATCTCTCCCCTGCTTAACCCCAAACTTTGAGCATAGAGTGGCAAGGTTGGAGATTTACTCATGGTAGAGCCGAGTATTGCAAAAAATCCTGCTATTAGGATTGCGTAAAGTATCTTCTTCATGTTTACCCCACAGAAGTTTGACTCCAAGATATTAAATCGTTCTCATTAGATAAATACTTAAGCTTCAAGCTTCAAAGAGATAATATGCCGGAAATAGACCTTAATGGGAAGAAGATCCAGTACGAAGTCAGCGTGAGAAGGGTAAGATATGTGAGAATCTACGTAAGTCCAGAGGGAAAACTCTACATCGTCTCTCCAACGAGAAGAGTTGAAAGGTTCCTAAAAGAAAAGGAGGATTGGATACTCTCAAAGCTTGAGAAAATTGAGAGGGCAAAAAACATTCGAGGGTTTCCTTATCTGGGAAAGTTCTACCCATTTAGGGATGGAAAGATTTTCACCGATAACAAAGTTTTAGAAGTTTCAGACAAAAGAAAGCTTGAGAAAACTCTAAAAAACGAGCTTAGAACATTATTGGTGCCCCTTGTTGAAGAACGTGCTGCGAGTTTAGGTGTCAAGCCAAAAAGAATTTTCATCCGAAAACAGAGAACGAGATGGGGAAGCTGCTCCCCAAAGGGGAACCTAAGCTTCAATTTAGCAATGCTGGCTTTACCTCCGGAGCTCATTGACTATCTCGTAACACATGAAGTAGCCCACTTAGTTGAGATGAACCACTCCAAAAAGTTTTGGACGTTGGTTGAGGAATCCCATCCAGACTGGAGGAAAAAGAGGAAAGAACTTAAGGATTGGTGGGTAATTATCCACAACAACCCCATCTGGAGAGAGATACTGGGGGGAAGAGAATGAAGGTCATCCTTTTAGGCTCCGGCTCTTACAGCGGGACTCCTAAGGCATTATGCAACTGTGAGAACTGCACAAGGGCGAGGAAGTTTCCACAATACAGAAGAACGAGGTTTTCTATGTACATTCCAAAGATAAGAGCTCTCATAGATCCCTCTCCAGACCTTTATTACCATCTAAAGCACCTAAATGAAAAAATCGAGAGGGTTTTTATAACTCATCCCCACTTTGACCACATTGCCGGGCTTCCCGAGCTACAGGTTTTTAAAGAGGTTATCTTTTACTCCCATGAGAAAACCCTTAGCATTGCGAAGCTCCTGCAGGAAACTTTTTTAGGGCAGAGAGAGTGGAGATACATCCCCTTAGAGTTCAACAAATGGTATGATTTTGGAAACTTCAAGGTAAATCACTTTCCAGTTGTTCACCAGCCCGGAGAAGTTGCCGGTGGATTCATCCTAGAGATAGGGGAGAAAAGGATCGCCATAACTGGAGACACGGGGCCAGAAATTTTGGGAGATGAGAAAACATTGGAAGAAATTCAAGGAGCTGATCTTCTCGTCGCAGAGATGACCCACAAGCATTCAATTCCCAGAACCCATCTCGGGGTGGATGATGCCGTTAAGCTCGCACAAAAAGTCAATGCAGTAAAAACGCTATTTGTGCATATAAGCCATTCAAACTACACCCATGAGGAGCTGGAAGAAAAGGTCGGAGAGGCAGGAATAGTTGGAAGGGACTTTATGCACTTGGGGATTTAAACGAGAAAGAGCTCCTCAAAAGCCCTTCTCCAAGGAAAAATCATTGGAACAGAATCATAAAAATGAGAAACCCAAGCGAGTTTTCACTCTCCCATCACCTGAACAATCACTCTCCTTCTTCTTGGCCTTACATCGAGCTCTACAAAAAATATCTGCTGCCATATACCCCTGACAACTTTTCCTTCAACAACTGGGAGTACAAGTGAGGGTCCCAAAATGGTAGCCCTTAGGTGGGAGTGGGCATTGTTGTCTATCAAATCGTGCCTGTAACCAGCACCTCTGGGCACAATCTCCTTTAGGATTCTTTTAAAGTCCTCAAGGAGACCTCTCTCGTGTTCTATTGTTACAACGGCTCCAGTTGCCCCGGGAACAAACACAAGAACTTGACCGTTTTTTATTTCGCTCCGTTCTACTATCTCCTCCACTTCAGAGGTTATATCCACCAAATCTATTTCCCCTTTAGTGGAAAACCTAAGCTCTTCGGTCACTACCTTCATCCCACCACCTCCAGAGCAAATAACCGGCACCAAACCCTATTAGGTTTGCGGCCATGTCCATAAAGGAAAAGCTCCTTCCCGGGATAAAGACCTGCATAAATTCAAGAATAACCGGAAAAACCATGTAAAACTTACTCCCACTAATCAGACCGAGAACGAAAAACTCCAAGAAATGCGCTATTTTGTCCCCTCCCGCTATTCCAGCTGAGGGCACCTTAGGAGAGAGATTAGCATAAATTAGAAAGATGAGGTAGAGATACTTCAAAGGCCTCATAGGAAACGCTCCAGTTTTTTAACTTTTTCAACGACCTCTATTGGGCTTTTGCCAAAGATATAAACACAAGGTTCTATTCCGAATCCCCCCTTATCTATCACAGCATCAAGAATCCCTTTTTTCTTAAACTCCACGGTGATTAGTTTGACGGTTTCTTCCTCGCTTCTCTCGCTTTTTTCTACAGTTCCAACTTTAAAACCTGCCTTTTTAAGGGCACCCGATATTTTCTTGTCGTACCTTATGTTCAAAACACTTCTAACTTCGGGAAAAATTTCAGAAAGCCCAATCAACACCTCTGCCATGTGTTCGCTCACCCCAAATTCTGGAGGCAAAGCGTAGGCTTTTCCCTTCACTACTGTTATCCTCCCCGGAATGGCAGCAACATCGTTCTTTTCTTTTGGTTTTGGAAGGGAATAGGCAAAGTTGCTTCTGACTTCAGGAATTAGCTCCAAAAACTTCTCATCACGAAGCAACTCACTTAAGGCCAAGGAAAGTTCTTCTAAAATCTGAGTTCTTGAAGGCTCTTCAGTGAATATTTCTCGGCATAGAGACTCATCACTGCTACCAATGTAATCCAAATAGCCCCTGCAAAGAATTCCGCTCCTGAACATTTCAAAGAACTTCCTGTTCAAAAACCTCACCAAATCTTCTTTTTTTGCCCCATACAGAATAAGCCCCACAACCTCTTGAGCGACCTTTTCAACTTCCTTACCAAGTTCACCATTCAGCCTTCTATACTTGCCAGTTAGGTATTTGCTAACCATCGCTTGGGTAATTCCCAGGTGTTCCGCTATTTTCGCCTGAGTTAAGCCTTTGGAGTATAAAATCCGAGCAACATTTGCCCTGAGGTTGGGCATAACTTCCTCAGCCCAGAATTCACAAGGGGTTTTCATGCTCTTCACCAGTTGTTCTTTTTTAAAACCAGGTTATAAACCTTTTCCAGAAAAGCTTATATCTCTAACCCTCTTTTTAACCACTGTGAGGAAATATGAAACTAATTAAAATAATACCCATTTTCCTGATAATTTTTTCTCTCGGATGCATTACCGTTGAAGATGGGCTCTACTCATCCCCCATAAACTCTAATGTCAAAGTATACGTGCAGATAGAAGAAAAAAGCGCAGTTTTTGACTTTTCAGAAGTGGAGATAAAAGTGGGGGATAAAACGATAAGTGAATTCAATAAGCCCGTTTTTGTTGGATATGCAAGAGGAGATAACGGAGAAGTCAACGTTGCATTCATTGCGGAAGCAAGAGTAAAAAACTGGTATGGAAAAAAAGGGCATGCTAAAAACCTGATTACACTTAAGCTCCCCTATGGAGAAGAAGTACTTGTTACCTTGGAGCTCTACTATCAAGATGAGAGCATTAGGATAAGAGCAGATAGGGATAAATCGGGAGTTATCGGTGAGAGCATTCCAAAAGATGTTTTTCTTTCTCCAGAAAAAGCCCTGCTCGAAGAAATAAGAGGCCTCTATGGAAAAATTCCAGAAGATATTCTGAGAGAAATCGAGAGAAACAAAAATTGAGCAGCTTTTTCCTGCAAAAGTATTCCAAAACAGGCAACATCACATATCTCATATCCTATAGGGATTCCTCCTATGTAATACGAGCTTTTGGGGAGCTTGCAAAATGGAAAGCCCTCACACCCATTGACCTAAAGGTCTTTAACTTAACTCTGAAAGCCAATAACGAGTACTACTCTCGCTTTACTTCACCACAAAAGGACTTTTTTACTGTGATATTCTCGGACAGCACTCCCTATTACTCTCCTATAAGGATAAAGGGAGAACTAAACACCTCCTTGCCCTTCATATACTACCGGGGGAGGGGGATAAATCTCTATGCGGTGAGTGCCCTTCACTGGGTTGACCTGTACTTCCAAAGGGGGGATAATGAAAAAGCTTTAAGACTCCTGGACGAGCTTCAGGGGCTCCTCTATTACGGAAATTACAACGGCGAAGATTACGCTTTGTTTTTGAATTATTTTCATTTTGAGAATTCTTCTGTTCCCTGGGTTTCTGGCTACGCTCAGGGCTTAGGAGCAGGATTATACGCTAAAGCATACCAAATAACAAACAACAAAACATACCTAAAAACAGCAAACCTGCTATTAAATTCATTTGACCTGCCTTTAGAAATGAACGGATTTGTTGCAGATACAAAATACGGGCCATGGTATCTCGAATACAACTACAATTCAAATGAGCTGGTCTTAAACGGCCACATAATAGCTTTGCAAGGCCTCTACTACTACTGGGAAATCACGAAAGATGAAAAAGCATGGAAACTCTTCAAAGCTGGAGTAGAGAGCACAAAGAGAGCACTCCCAATCTTTGACACCAACTCGTGGAGTAGATACTCAAACATTCACGGGGACGCGAGCGAGTTCTACCATAGACTCCACATAAGGCTCTTAAAATGGCTATACGATGTTACCGGCGATGAGTACTTTCTGAATTATGCCAGAAAATGGAACAATTACCTAATTTACAGAGGATTAAAACCGGAGGATCTCGGATGAGTCCGGTAAAGAAATTCTACTCTCTGCTACTGCTCTTCCTCCTTTTAACGGGTTCATATCTTGGAAGCTTTGAATTTTCAAAGAGGATCATAATAGAAAGAGCCGATACATTGGAGAATATCTTAAACGAGAACCAAAAGGTTGTTTTAGATAACTTCCTCAAATTCTTAAGCACCACAAATGTCCTTTTCTTGTTTTCAAGTGTAGAAGCAGGTTACTCAACAAGAACCTTTGCAGAGGTCTTGAAAAGGGAAGGAAACCTGAGCATAGGGGAGGTTAAGATGCTGCACTTGACCCTAAAGGCCAACAATGAGTATTATTCCAGATACATATCTCCACTAAGAAGCTTTTACCCAATAACCTTTGGAAACGAAAGCCCCTATGGAAATGTTTTCTTTGCTGAAGGGAGACTTAACACCTCCCTTCCCTTTGTGCATTACAATTTCAGGGGGCTTGTTCTGTATCCGGTAAGTGCCCTTCACTGGGCTGATCTGTACTTTAAGAATGAGAACATAGAAGAAGCCCTAAAAATCTTGGATGAGCTGGAAGGGGTTATGGTTCTCAGAAAGAAAGATAAAATTGAGTATGCTTTGTTTTTGAATTATTTTCATTTTGAGAATTCTTCCGTTCCATGGGTTTCTGGTTATGCCCAAGGCTTAGGAGCAGGATTATACGCTAAAGCATACCAAANAACAAANAACAAAACATACCTAAAAACAGCAAAACTCCTCCTCAATTCCTTTAAGATCCCCTACAAAGGAGGAGGATTTGTAGTGAATTCTCCATATGGACTTTGGATTCTAGAGTATGGATACAATTCAAATGAACTGGTTTTAAACGGGCACATTATAGCACTCCAAGGCCTCTACTACTACTGGGAAGTCATAAAAGACCCTTATGCAAAGGAGCTGTTTGACAACGGGACAGTCTCTGTTGCAAAGGCTCTTCCACACTTTGATAAGGAAGGATGGAGTTTATACTCGAACATTCATGGAAAAGCAATGAGAAAATACCACGAACTCCATATCCAGCTCTTGGAATGGCTCTATGAAAAAACGGAAAATGAGATCTTTAAAGAATATGCAGAAAAATGGAAGAGATCACTCAAGGATGTGCGGTAGCGACCTAATAACCGGCAGAGCGACGAGAATACCGATTACAACATCCACAGCACTTTGAATGGCATTTGGAATGCCTATCACTAGCCAGAATGGAATATGGAACCACTCTTCAATAGTTGGTATTACTTGTTCTCTTGGAATGCCCAGCCACAGCGGTAGGGCATAGTAGTAGTTCATTGCAACCATTGCGGGGATCCTTATTGCAATTCCTATCAGATACGCCACAAGCACAAATATTACAAGGTCTCTCTCCCTCTTGTAGTTCTTGAAGTCAAACCTTGTGATCCTTTTAGCAATTTCAAGGCCTATTACCACACTCAAGGTTGCAAAGAACTTCATACTGGCTCCCAACCAAGAGGCAGACGATACTAAACTCAAACCCAAAAACAATAATACTAAGGCCGTTACACTGCCCCAAAAGCCCAACAAAATGTAGATAACCACTATCGGGACGGCTACAAGATCAATTGTCATTCCCCATTGAGTCGGAACCTTAAGCGGGGAAATCTGCAATACCAACGATAAGCTCAGCAGCAGTCCGATTAATCCTATCTCCCTAGCCTTCATTTAAACCACCATCCGTGCTTTTGTTCCAATCTTTATAAAATTTTGTTCCATAATTGGAATATTTGAACGGACAAAAATGAGAAGCAAAGCATTTATATGTTCCATGAAAATAAATTCTACGGTGGTTGGCATGAGAATACCCGAAGATGTTCGGAAAGATATCCCTTTAACGCAGGAGGTCATATATTTTGACAACACCGCAACTTCTCTAACCCCCAAACCAGTTGTTGAGGCCATGGACGAGTATTATTTGAAATATAGGGCAAACGTCCACCGTGGAGTGCACAGGCTCTCTCAAAAGGCGACCCATGAATATGAGAAGGCAAGGGAAATCACAGCAAAGTTCATTGGAGCTAAATTTGAGGAGATTGCCTTCACAAAGAACACGAGTGAAAGCTTGAATTTAACGGCTCTTGGTTTGGAGGGGATTTTTAAGAAAGGAGACAAGATAGTGACAACTCCCTACGAACATCACTCCGACTTGCTCCCTTGGCAGAGATTAGCCAAAAAACTTGGACTGAAACTGGAGATAATCGAAGGAGACAACGAAGGAAACTTGGATTTAGCGGATGCGGAGAAGAAAATCAAGGGAGCAAAGCTTGTAGCCATACAGCATGTCTCCAATGCCCTTGGAGTCATCCACGAGGTAGAAGAAATCGGAAAGATGGCGAAAGAGGAAGGAGCAATATTTGTTGTCGATGCAGCCCAAAGCGTCGGGCACATGGAGGTTAACGTTAACAAACTTCACGCAGACTTCTTGGCATTTTCGGGACACAAAGGACCAATGGGCCCAACTGGAATAGGAGTGCTTTACATAAGGGAGGAATTCTTCGATGTGTTCGAGCCCCCGTTAATAGGTGGGGGAACAATTGAAGACGTTGATCTTTATGATTACAAGCTCACCGAACCACCAGAGCGCTATGAAGCCGGTACGCCAAATATTGGAGGGGCAATAGGTCTTGCTGCTGGAATAAAGTACATTGAAAAAATAGGCATAGACAAAATCGAAAAGCAAGAACACAAGCTTGTGAAAAGAACAACTGAAGGCTTAACAGAGCTTGAAGTTCCATGGTACGGACCAAGAGACCTCAAAAAGCATGCTGGAGTTGTGAGTTTTAACGTCCCTCCGCTTCATCCCCACGACGTTGCCGCCGTTCTGGATGAGCACAACATTATGGTAAGGAGCGGTCATCACTGTGCATTGCCGGTAATGAAAAAGCTTGGCATAAATGGAACTGTTAGGGCTTCTTTCCATGTGTACAACAGCATTGAAGAAGTTGAAACGTTCCTTGGGGTTATGGAGGAGCTTGTGAAAAGTTTAAGGTAATTTTTTCTTTTTTAAACTTTTGGAGGAGTTTGCTTAGGGATAGGAGAACTTCCGCTTCAAGTGCACACCTCCAAGACAGCAAAGTTCAAGACCCACCGTTTAAAGAATGCTAGAGCTTTTATTAAGCCCTAAAAAGGATCTAAGCTCCATTTACCCAAAAATATCGTCTCTCATCGTTCACATGCAGATTTTTCATGATTTTTAATGGATTGTATGTGTAGAAGGCTGTTTATAAAAGCTCATACAAAAAATGAAACGTTCCGAAACGTTCTTTTCACCGGGTTCCTAAAATAGGTAAAGAGCCTAGTTAAGAATGGTGATGAACATGAGATGGTTGAAAGTTTGGGTGTTAATAGCCCTGTTGGTTGGGAGCATAATACCAGCGGGATTGAGCCTGGCAGATGAAAACACCACCATAGAAAATGAAACAGAGCCTTTGCCACCAGAAATACAAAACATAACGCAGGAGGAGAGGATAGCCGAGCATACTGTTGCAGTCCTTGAAAGATTAAGCAATATAACAACAAGACTAATTAACAATACAAACTTGCCAGATAACTCAAGCGTTATGAGACACTACCAACTGGCCGAAGAGTATAAGGAAGATGCCCTCGCTGCTTATGAAAGCGGCGACTATTACAACACCATAATCAATGGCTTAACGGCAATGCATCACTACAGAGAAGTTCTGAAGAGCTTTGAAAGAGGAAAAGAGGAGCTCAAAGAAAGGTTGCCAGAGGAAATAAAGAGAATGGAAGGCTACTTTAGAATGGCTGAGAGAACTATAGAGATCGCTCAAAAACAGGGGATTGATGTAGAAAACGCAACAATGCTTTTACAAGAAACTAAGGAGGCTTACAAGACTGTGTTGGAGGACATAAAAGCCAAAGATTTCGAGAAAGCTAAAGAAGACTTCGAAGTTGCGAGGGAGAAAAAAGCGGCGCTAGATGAGGAACTAAAGAGAATAAGAAAGGAACTTGTAGAAGCAAACGCTGACAAGATAGTAAATGAGTTCTTGGAGAAAGGTGCAAGGGGAATAGAAGTGGCAGAGAAGGTAATTGAGGAGGCAGAAGAAAAGGGCTACGATGCAAGTGAACTTCAAGAAAGGCTTGAAGCGTTTAGAGAAGTCTACGATAAGGTTAAAGCTCTAGCGGATGAAGGAAAATACGACGAAGCCCTTCAAGTCATAAGAGATAACGCAGAGACCATAAAAGAATTTCACAAGGCAATGGCATTTATCCAGAGAAAGTTCCACGAGAGAGAAGCCCAAGAAAAGATGAGAAACATGAGAACATTTCTCAGAGAGATTAACGGCAGAATTCAGAAGGATGCAAAGGCCTTGAGAGAGCTCAAGAGGAGAGGAGTAGATACAAGAAAGGCAGAACTGCAGCTTAAAACTTCGATACAAGAGGTAAGACTTGGAATCGAGCTCCTAAAACACAAAAAGCCAGCAGAAGCAAAGATGCACTTTGCAATCGCCCTGGACATGTTCCATAGAGTGGATGAGTTCATCTTAAGGCACCTCTGATTTCTAATTTTTTATGGAGGTGGAAAGTATGAAAAAGGATTTACTTGCCTTATTGATTTTTATTCCCCTTGTAAGTGCAGGGAACGTAAACATAACCCCCTATGGAGACGGATACGCAACTGTAGAAATTGAAGTGCCCGTTGATGACTATGCAACGCAGGTTACATTATCTTTGATTGGGGATCATTACGAAGACGTCTTTGTTACCGACGAAAACGATAATCCTCTTGAATATTACCTAAACGGAAATGAGATTACCGTAAACGCTCAAGATGCCCAGATAGTGAAGATAACCTATACTACTCCAGATTTGATTAAGCAAGAGGGCCTTGTTTGGACAATCTCATTGAGATCAGACAATCCAGTGAGCGTTATATTACCAGAAGGGGCAAGTTTGGTGGACATGAGTGATGTCCCCCTCGAAGTTGAGGGCAATAAAATAACACTTCTAGCGGGAGAAATTGAGGTAAGTTTCACCCTTGAAGAGGGAACAGACACCCCGAATCTCGCAAAAGAAAAGAGTGCCCCAACAAAAATTATCCTTTCACTGGGGGTGCTTTTGCTGATTTCAATTTTGGGGTTTGCCCTCTGGAAGAGATGATGTTCGACCTTTTCTTTCAATAAATTTTATGAAGTATGGTTCATAAATTCTGGTTGGTGATTCTATGCTGGTTGCAAAGCCATGTACAAGCATGAAGGCAATAAACGTAACCCCTAAAGAAAAGTTTGATTTAGACCTCGAAGAGGTCTGCGAATGCTTAGCGGAGAAAGGCTACCAGATAAAGCGGGTAACCAAGTTCTTAGCTCTTGTTAGAAAGACATATGACATAAGCATATTCCCGAGCGGAAAAATTATAGTCAAGGAAACAAACAACAAAGAGGAAGCTTTAAAAATTGCCCAGGAAATCTACGAGTGCATCAAGGCGTACAAGGTGAGCTAATGTTTACAATAGAAGAGATAAGTGAGAAGGTCAACAGAATAAGAAAAGAAAACGGTTTTCCCCTAGTGCCATTTGTAATAGATGAAATCAGATATGACAAGGAAAGAGATAAGCTGTTTATAATAGGCAGAGATAGAAGTGATAAAAGTGCAATAATCGGGAACAGCTTTGTAATCGGAAAGCTTAGAGAAGAACTCGGTGTGAAGCAAGTTACAGTATATTCAAAGCTTGACCTGCTTATAAAGCAAAAAAAGCTCGAAAAAAATTTGGAAAGAATTAAAGGAACTTTTTTGGAATTTTTGGAACCAATCATCCAAGCAGAGTTCAAATTTCCTCCCCGAAAGTGGCCCGAGATAAAAGCAGACGAGAAAGCCCTTGTTTTTCTCAGCTTTAATGCAAAGGCCATGATAGGCTTTGCTGAAAAATTAGGGTTAAAAACTGAGAAAATCGGCATCAAGTACACATTTCCAAAAATAAGCTATGAACCAATAGACGGCTCCCTTAGAGAGTTGTTTTACCCAGATGAGGAAAAGCTGAAAGATATCGCCAAAGAAAGGGGAATCAATCTCGTCATTGCAGATTTTCCATTCGATTTGAAGTTTATTGAGGATGTGGCACTGCTAAATCCCCTAAGGTTTCTCCACATTGGGTTCTTTGAGGCCAAGTACTTTTTCGGCTTTGAAAAGCCTGTCAGGATTGACAAGGATGCCATGATAGACTTTGTAGTGGATATGGTTGCTGAAGGATTAATGGAGTCCACAGATGGGGCAAACTTAATATGGTGGGCATGGAAAAAGTAACCTGGTGGTTAGATGATAATAGGAGTTGTTGGTAAAATCGCAGCTGGAAAAACAACAATTGCAAAGTTTTTCGAGGAGAGAGGTTTTTGCAGGGTTTCATGCAGTGATCCGTTAATTGATCTTTTAACCCACAACCTAAGCGAGTACTCATGGCTCCCAGAAGTTCCAGAAAAGAGCGAACCAACAAGAGATAAACTCATTGAATACGGTAGATACCTAAAGGAAACCTACGGGGAAGATATCCTGATAAGACTCGCATTGGACAAGAAAAGAAACTGCGAAAACGTTGTCATTGACGGGGTTCGCTCAAGAGGAGAAATAGAGGCGATAAAAAAGCGAGGCGGGTTTATAATCTATGTTGAAGCGAGGCCAGAGATAAGGTATGAACGCTTAAAGAAGAGAAACGCAGGTAAAGATAAGGTGATAAAAAGCTTTGAGGATTTCTTAAAGGCTGATGAAGCTGAGGAGGAGCTTTATCACACGAGCAAGCTTAAAGATTTGGCTGACTTTTTGATTGTAAATGAAGGAACTTTGGAAGAGCTGAAGGCAAAGGTCGAGGACATAATAAGGAAGCTCACTCGCACATGAACTTGCTGAAGAGAGTGGCAACAAAGGAAGGATCGTTTTTTGATCTGAGTTTAAACATCGAAACCCTTAAATAGTTTACTCGCAAGTAAATTACTGGTGAGTAAACAAATGTTCATAGACAGGGAGGAGGAGCTGGCCCTCCTTGAGGAGAGGCTGAGGAGCGGTAAGACCCAGTTCATCGTGATCTACGGCAGGAGAAGGGTGGGAAAGACTACTCTCATCCTTGAGTTCCTCCGGAGACACGGCGGCGTTTACCTGCTCGCGAGGGAGACGAGCGAAGCGGAAAACCTTGAGCGCTTCTCTCTCCGCCTCGCTGAATATTTCAACGATTCGTTCCTCAAAAAGAACCCCCTGAGGAGCTGGGATGCGTTCTTCGAGTATATCTCAACTAAGGCCGAAAAGCCCCTCATCGTAGCCATAGACGAGTTCCCCTACCTCGTGAAGGGCAACAAAGCCCTGCCCTCAATCCTCCAGGAGTACTGGGAGATGAGGCTCTCAAAAGGGAAAATCTTCCTCATAATCTCCGGCTCAAGCGTCTCCATGATGGAGAGGCTCTTGGGCTACAAGAGCCCCCTCTACGGCAGAAGAACCGCCCAGCTCAAGCTCAAACCCCTCGACTTCTTCAATGCAAGAGAGTTCCTCCCAAAATACCCGCTCGAGGACTTCGTGAGGGTCTACGGAATTTTGGGAGGCACGCCGGCTTATCTCCTTGAGTTCAGCGATGAAAAAAGCATTGAGGAGAACCTTAAGGGTTACTTCCGCGTTGATTCCTTCCTCTACGGCGATGCCCTCTTCGTCCTCCGCGAGGAGCTTGACGAGCCGAGGAACTACTTCGCCATAATGGAGGCGATAGCGAGGGGAAAGACGACGCTTGGCGAGATAACCAACGATACCGGCCTTGAGAGGGCCACGGTCGGGAAGTACCTCAGCGTGCTCATAGACCTCGACCTCGTGAGGAGAGAACTGCCCGTAACGGCGAGCAGGAAGAGCAGGAAGGGGCGGTACTACATAGCCGACAACTACTTCGCCTTCTGGTTCCGCTACGTTTACCCCAACGCCGACATGATCGAGAGCGGTAACGGGGAGCTCCTCGTTGATGCCGTCATGGCCGACATAGACCACTACACGGGAGGAGTGTTTGAAGGAGTTGCCAAGGAGTTTTTGCTAAGGTTGAACAAGCACGGAGAGCTTCCGTTTAAGTTCACCAAGATTGGAAGGTGGTGGCACAAAGGGGAAGAGATAGACCTCGTTGCCCTGAACGAGCGGGAGAAAAAAGCCCTCTTCGTTGAGGTGAAGTGGAAGGAGCTCAAAGAGAAGGAGGCGAGGGGAATTCTGAAAGACCTTGAGAGAAAGGCGGAGCTCGTTGGACTGGAAGAGTGGGAGAAGTATTACGGACTTGTGGCAAAGAGGGTGGAGGGAAAGGGAGAGCTCAGAGAAGAGGGCTGGCAGGTTTGGGATTTGAGGGACTTCGAAAGGCTTATTTCCTCAAAGGCCCAACTTTAGAGGGTGGTGGTCTTGTCGCTCTTGCCGCTCGTCGGGATGTTCATATTCGGGAAGAAGAAGGGCGAAGATCTGGAGAAGATAGCGAAGCAGTACGGGCTTACAGAGAAGGATTTACATAAAATTAACGCATTAAGCATAGAGTTATCTAGTTACGATACACACGAGATCGTATCCAAGTTAACGGGAATAGATGCAAAAAAATAAAGAAAACGAGGGAAGGTAAATACACGCCACATACTTTTGACCTGTATCACCCACACAGAATGGCAGATAACCCACATGCTGCTGCAATCATTCTCTTCACGGAACTCATGATGCCCCTTGCGGCAGAGATGGCAAAAAAGCACAGCCCAGGAGTGGGAATGCGTGTTGCTAAGGAAATAGCATACCTCGTAGACGACCCACACGCGACCTTCGATCAGATACTCAACACCGACGACGAGGTTATAGCAAATCGCATAGCATCGCATATAGAGGACGTGAGAGGCAGGCCATTGAGCGAGGAGGAAAGAAAGCGCTTAATAAAGGCAGTGCGCACCGTAAAAAAGGTGACTGAAAAGGTTCACAAGAGTGCCTTTAATATGCCTGCAGAGACATATAGCGCTTTCAAAAGAGCGGACGTAGACCGTGCCCTAGTAGAGGTGGGAATCCTAACAGAGCAGGACATCCAAGAGCTACGGCAGGTTTACAGCGAAATAAGGGGGAAGAAAGCAAAGACCAGAGGAAAAAAGAAAGCCCTTGCTGGAGAAACCCTTGAACTCCCCTCAGAGACTCTCCTTGAAGTCCTTTCCATCCTTCAAGCTTTAGAGTTCGCCGACTACTCCGAGAAAGCTAAAGAAAAAGCCCTCCAGAAGCTCTCCTCAGCAATCAAGGAGCTCTCAAGGGAAAAACCCACGCCGGAGAACCTCCTCAAGCTCGGCCTCTACGCCTATGCGGTGGAGCTGATAAAGCGGGGCGAATTCGAGAAGGTTGAGGAGCTCAAAAAGCTCCAATGAAAGGCATCTTTTCCAACAGAGATATAAAGGTGAACTCTCAATAGCCCTTAGGTGATAGTATGAAGCTCCTCATTATGGCACCATGCCTCCTCAGCCCCTTCTACGTTTATCGAGGAGCAAAGGAAAAAGAGTACAAGACAAGTGAAAAGCTCCTAAGCTTTCTTGCAGAGCACAAAGGGGAGATGAAAATCTTAACCTATCCCTGCCCAGAATATGAGCTCATAGGCTGGCCAAGGCCTCCGATGAGCAAGGAAGTTTTTGAAAAGCTTGGAATGGGAGAGAAAGCCGAAAACATTGCGGACTTCATTGGGAGAGTTTTAACGGAAGAAAAGCCCGAAAAAATAATCTTTCTTGGAGTTAAGGGCTCGCCAACGTGTGGAGTATTTCACACAACCTCCAGCAACCCAGAGACATTTCCTTACAAAGCTATCCAAGAGTTCTTTTATCTGCCAAAGGAGGAGAGAATAAATAGATCAAAAGAGCTGATAAAAGAGCAAAGCTTTGAGGTAGTTCCAGGAGAAGGTGTACTATTTGAAGTCCTAAAGAGAAGATTCCCGGATGCCGTTTATCTAGAATTTGACAAGGACAGCATTGAGAAAAGTATTGAAAAGCTGAAGGAAGCCGTGGAGGGGTTGTGATGAGCGCTATAGTTGTTTACGTCTCTATCCACCACAAAAACACGGAGAAGATAGCCAAAGCAATAGCAGAAGTTCTTAATGCGAAGCTCGTCAAGCCATGGGAAGTAAAACCTGAAGAGCTCCTGAAATATGATCTCATAGGCTTTGGCTCCGGCATCTACTACTGGAAACACCATAGGGCGCTCTTTAAGCTTATAGATAACCTTCCAGAAGTGAAAGGAAAGAAAGCGTTTATTTTCTCGACAGCAGGGATAAATATCCCATTTATCAACCACCGAAAGCTAAGAAGGGCTTTAAGGAGGAAAGGATTTGAAATAGTTGGAGAGTTCTCCTGCAGGGGCTGGGACACCAACGGATGGCTGGAGAAGATTGGGGGAATTAGTAAGGGGCATCCAAATGAAAAGGATTTGGAAAGAGCAAGAAGGTTTGCAAAAAGGTTAGCCTCACTTCAGCGAGACCAAGATAGCACCGATAACTATTAATAAAGCCCCAATAAAAGCCCTCAAAGTTACCTCTTCTCCAAGCAAAAGCCATGCAAACGCTATTGCAAAGACCACACTAGTCCTGTCTATAGCCACAACAGCTTTAACAGTCCCCGTTTTTAGTGCCAAAAAGTAGAAAAGCCAAGAAAGCGCCCCAGCAACGCCAGACAATACTATAAAGGCAAATTGCCTTGAAGTTATTCCTCCTTTCAGCTTTCCTTGAAAGGCTGAGACCAGAAGCAGGAACACAAACATGATAAACGCTCTAATCGTAGTGGCCAGAGTTGAATCTATCCCCTCAAGACCAATTTTTCCAAATATCGCAACCAAAGCGGCAAATATAGCGGATAGGAGAGCATAAAATATGTAAATGGGAATTTCCAAGTCTAAGCCTCCCTTATAGCCCTTTCCACAAGTTCTTTCGCTTTGTTCATTAGCTCTCTTGCTTTCTCCTCTGTGTGTGCCTCAAGGGTTATGCGCATTATCGGCTCGGTTCCACTAGGCCTGAAAAGGATCCACCACTCGTCGTTTTCAATCCTTACCCCATCGATGTCGATCAGTCTTTTGTAGTCAAAGTTCTCCAGAGCTTCCTTGGCTATGAGCTCCATTGCCTTTGCCTTCTTCTCGTTAGGGCAGGGAATCTTAGCCCTCAAAGTTACATATCTTGGCACTTCTTTAGCTAGCTCGCTTATTGGGCCGAGCTTGTCAATCATCTCCAGAACCAAAGCCCCAGCAAATATTCCATCGGGAGTGAGATTCCACTGTGGAATTATCCAGGTTCCAGAGGGCTCTCCGCCAAAGATTGCTTTTTCCCTTGTTATTCCTTCCGCAACTGCAACATCTCCAACCCTTACCCTAACAACCTCTCCGCCCAAAGGTTTAACGTAATCATCCAAGGCAAAACCGGCATCAACTGTGGTGATAATCTTTCCCTTTCCAAACTTTCTAAGCATGTAGCCGCTTATGAGGGAAAGCATGACCTCATACTCAACAAAGTTCCCTTGATCGTCAACGACGCCAATCCTATCTGCATCTCCATCGTGTGCTATGCCGACATCAGCCCCAAAGGACTTGACAGCCTTCGAAAGGGCTGAAAGGCTTTTAGCATTTGGCTCAAGTTCCCTCACAAAAAATCCAGACGGGTGGGAGTTGAGTGAGACAACCTTATTTCCAAGCTCCCTCTGAAGATAAGGCGAAACTATGCTCCCGGCGCCGTTTCCACAGTCAACAACAACCTTATAGCTTTTTGAAAGTTCTACCATTTCGAGGGCTTTTTTTATGTACTCCTTTTTTGGATCAGCCTTTGTTAGCTTCCCTATTCTATCCCAAGATGCCTGCTGGAACTTCTCCTCTTCAAGAATTCTCTCCAGCTCACTCTCCATCTCGCTTGTATAGGCCATTCCATTCGGCTGCCACACCTTTATGCCGTTGTACTGGGGGGGATTGTGGGAAGCGGTGATGGTTACTCCCGCATCTGCCTCATAGAGCCTTATTGCAAAGCCCGTTAATGGAGTGGGAGAAAGGCCGATGTCAATAACATCCACTCCAGTGCCCAAAAGACCCGAGATTAGGGCGTTTTTAAGCATCTCGCCGCTAGTTCTAGTGTCCATCCCGACAACTACTCTCCCCTCGCCAAGGAAAGTCCCTAATGCCTTTCCGACCTTCAGAGCGAGATCCGGGGTTAATTTCTCATTAACGACTTCCCTTATACCACTCGTCCCAAAGTACTTCCCCATGAGAATCACCCTATGAACGCTAAACACTAAGAAGTACGAGGCTAAGTTAAAAGATTTTTTACTTCATCTCTCTCAAAATCTCCTCACATAGGTTTTCTTTTTAACGACTCTACCCTCTTCAAGCTTATAAACGTCAACTCTATCCATTCCCATAGTCTCACGCTTGTAAGCGACCAGATAATCCACTAAATCCTTGAGGGCATATCTAAAAAGGGAGTCTCTGAAGTACTTGGGCTCGTATATAAGGATAAGTTTATCCCTATGTTCTGCTATGAACGAATAATACTTGGCTCTCTCTGATTTTGGTCTGGAGAGAAGTGAATAGAGCACATAGCCATCAAATTCAAATCCTTCTTCAATGCCCCCTATAAAGACTTTCTCTGGGTAATCCACCTCAAAAGGAAGGTATTCCGCAAGGAAAACTTTACCTTTAGAAAGCCATAAGTTGAGAAATATCTTTGCGAGCTTCTTGGCATCCCCCGTAAGTAAAACCACGCCCCTTTCAAGGCTCGCTATCTCTTTAAGCATATCCCTCCCCCACTCAGTAGAATTAAACCCTTTAAAAACCTGAGGCAGTTGCCCAAAAATGACCATAAAGTATATATTCTTATTGTTCTCACTCTCATACGATAAATCCCATGGAGGTCGATCTAATGAAGAATAAAGGATTAGCAGTGTTTTTAGTAGGAATTTTACTATTTAGCGTTGCTGTAAGTGGTTGTATTGGCGGAGGAGGGACAGAAACACAAACAAGCACCCCCCAATACGCGGGAAAAATTGCAGTGGTTTATGATGTCGGTGGAAGAGGTGATCTTAGCTTCAACGATATGGCATACCTAGGTGCTTCAAGGGCTGCAAAGGACTTCAATCTTGAACTTAAGGAAGTACAAAGCAACAGTGAGTCTGATTACTTACCAAACCTCAGAAGCTTAGCCCGAAAGGGAGAATACGACATCATTATCGCAGTTGGATTTATGATGACCGATGCAATAAAGCAAGTAGCAGATGAGTTCCCCAACCAAAAGTTCGCCATAGTTGATGGGTTTGTTCCAGACAAGCCAAATGTCATGAGCATTCTCTTTAAAGAAAACGAGGGCTCTGCTTTAATTGGAGCTTTAGCCGGTTTAATTGCAGCTAACGACGGCAAAGACAGAGTAGGAGCTGTTCTTGGTATTGAAATCCCAGTGCTTTACAAGTTCGAAAGTGGATACAGGTTTGGTGTGGCCTGGGCAGAGGATTACTACAAGCAAAAGACTGGAAAAGACGTGAACATCGAAGTTCTCTCTACTTACACTGGCGAATTTAACGACCCTGCAAAGGGTAAAACAGCTGCTCAAGCCCAGCTCGGGCAGGGAGCATGGGTCATCTACCAGATTGCAGGTGCAACTGGACAGGGTGTCTTCGATGCCGTCTATGAGTACCTCCAGAGCCAAGGAAAAGACATGGGGCCACCGTTTGCAGTAGGTGTCGATTCAGCTCAAGATTGGATTAAACCGGGAGTTATAATTGCTTCAATGATGAAGAGAGTTGATGTAGGTGTATACAAGGCTGTAGAGATGGCCGTCAAGGGCAACTGGCAAGGAGGAGTAATGGAGCTTGGACTAAAAGAAGGTGGTGTTGGGGTAAGCACTATCGATGATGTCAAAGAGATGTTTAACTCACTGTCAGAGGAAACCAAGAAGCAGAAGCTCAAGGAGCTCGGCTTTACCAGCGAAGATGAGCTATTTGCCAAGCTCGAGGAGACAAGAAAGCAAGTTCCAGACTGGATCTGGAATGCAGTAAAAGAACTTGAAGAGAAGATCAAGAGCGGAGAGATAAAGGTTCCAATGGCAACCACAAAAGACCAAATAGAAGCCTTAAGAAACGCCCAAACATGGCAAGAAATGGAGGAGTTAGCAAAGCAGTGGGAAAGCAGCTGATTTCTCCTTTCTATTTTAAATTTCACAGCTTCTTGGGGGTGCATTTATGGAAGAAGTTCCAATTATCGAGATGAAAGGGATCGTCAAGATATATCCAGACGGAACAAAGGCCCTGAAAGGTGTTGATTTTTCCGTAAAAAAAGGTGAGATTCACGGTTTGTTGGGTGAGAATGGAGCTGGAAAAACAACTTTAATGAAAATACTCTCTGGAATGCTCCATCCAACAGAGGGTAAAATCTTTGTTAATGGTAAAGAAGTGAGATTTAAGAGCCCCGCAGATGCTCTTGCGAATGGAATTGGTATGGTTCATCAGCATTTTACTCTCGTTGATGTTTTTGATGGTCTTCATAATATTATACTTGGAATGGAAGGTCACGGGCTTTTCTCAAGGATAGATGTTGAGAAAGCAAAGGAGAAGTTGCAAAAACTTATGGATGAGCTGAACTTTCAAGTTCCCCTCGATGTACCCGTTGAAAACCTTCCGGTGGGCGTTCAGCAGAGAATCGAGATATTAAAAACCCTATATAGAGATGTTGATGTTCTTATTTTGGATGAGCCAACTGCAGTGTTAACACCAATAGAGGTCAAGGAGCTCTTTGATGTTCTTAGAAAGCTAAAAGCACAGGGTACAACGATAATATTCATAAGCCACAAGCTAAGAGAAGTCATGGAGATAACCGACAGGGTAACCGTTCTGAGAAAGGGAGAGGTAATAGGAACCGTCAACACAAGCGAGACATCCCCAAAAGAACTCGCCAAAATGATGGTTGGGAGAGAAGTTGCTCTCAGGATAGAGAAACCACCAAAAGAAGCTGGGAAACCCGTTCTTGAAGTAAAGAACCTATGGGTAAAGGGGGACAGAGGCGAAGATGCAGTAAAAGGACTGACATTTGAAGTGAGGGCAGGGGAAATATTCGGAATAGCTGGTGTAGAGGGTAACGGGCAAACCGAGCTTATAGAAGCGATAAGCGGGTTAAGGAGAATAGAAAAGGGCAAGGTAATCCTCAACGGCAAAGATATAACTGGTAGACCACCAAGGGAGCTCTATGATCTCGGAGTGGCACATATTCCAGAGGACAGAATCCATATGGGACTAGTCACAGAAATGAGTGTAGCCGAAAATTCAATTCTCGGGCTCCACTGGAGAGAGACTTTTAGAGGGCCGTTGGGACTTATAAGGTGGGACAAGGTTAAAGAACATGCGGCAAAGCTCGTGAAGGATTTTGAAGTTGTTGTCCCAAGTATAGATGCTCCCGTAAAGAGCCTGAGCGGAGGAAATCAGCAAAAGCTCATAGTTGCAAGGGAAGTTAGCAAAGAGCCCGAATTTATAATTGCATCTCAACCAACGAGAGGTGTAGACGTTGCATCAACCGAATATATAAGAAACTACCTGATAAAGCTTAGAAACGAAAACAAGGCTGTTCTTTTGGTTTCTGCTGATCTCGACGAAGTACTGCAACTCAGTGATAGAATGGCAATAATCTATGAGGGCGAATTTGTAGGCATAGTAAAGCCTGAAGAGGTTACCGAAGAGCAAATAGGACTAATGATGGGAGGTATCAAGCATGAGGGTTGACATCAAAGGATTTGCAAAGCCACTTGTAGAGAGCCTGATAGCGATAGTGATTGGAATTGTAGTTGGAGGAATTATACTAGCGTTCTCAGGCTACAGCCCAGTTAAGGCTTACGTGGCACTTTTTGACGGAGCCGTGGGCTCAAAGTACGGATGGGCCATGACACTAAGTGCAGCAACCCCCATAATATTAACCGCTTTGACCTTTGGAATAGGAGCGAGAACAGGACTTTTTAACATTGGCGGAGAAGGTACAGTATATTTTGGAGCTATAGCGGCAATCCTGCTAACAAACCTCTGGGGAAACATTTTAATGGGCCTTCTTGGTGGAATAATAGCGGGAATCGCATGGATGGCAATTCCTGCCTTCCTAAAGGTTCTAAGAGGAGTAAATGAAGTTGTATCTACAATCATGCTCAACTGGATGGCCTACTTCATAGCCCTCTACATAGTCCTGCAAAAAATACCAAATCCAGAGGATCCGAATAAGACAATAGCAGTACCGGCTAGTGCAAGGTTTCCGATAATAATGAAAGGAAGTGAGCTTTCATGGGCCTTTGCGATTTCGGTAATAGCAGCCCTCATCACATACTACATCCTCTGGCACACTGAGTTGGGGTATGAACTTAGAGTAAGCGGATACAATGAGAGAGCAGCTCGTTATGGTGGGATAAACCCAAAGAAAGCAGTTATATGGTCTTTCCTACTTGGAGGCATCATGAGCGGCCTTGCTGGTGCAACGGAAGTCATGGGAAGACCTCCAAGCTATGCAATAAGCCAAGGAATGGCGAACATCTACGGCTACGGATTTGATGGAATAGGTGTTTCCCTAGTAGGAAGAAATCACCCGCTTGGAATAATATTCAGCGGCATATTCTTTGGAATGCTTAAAGCTGGAGCCACGGCTATGCAGATTGAAGCAGGAGTCCCGTTAGAGATGGTGAGAATGGTTCAGGGTGTGATAGTTGTTGCCGTTGCAGTCCCAGGACTTTTAGACCTTCTAAAGAGGGTGGTGAGAAGATGATTGAGGCAGTCATTTCAACACTTATAGGAGCACTAACGGCAATGGTTCCACTGGTGCTTACAAGCGTGGGGGCTGTAGTGAGCGAGAGAGCCGGTGTTGTAAACATAGGATATGAGGGAATACTCCTTATGAGTGCCTTCTTTGGAGCAATATTCGCAGAAATAACCGGAAGTCCATGGATCGGCCTTCTTGGTGGGGCTTTTATAGGGATGCTTTTAGGGATGCTCCACGGATTTATTACCGTTTATCTAAAGGGAGATCATGTGATTCCGGGTATAGGAGTTAACCTTCTTGCATTAGGTGTTGTAGCCTTTGGAATTCCAGCATACTGGGGAACGGCAGGTCAGCATCAAGTTCCGACGAACTTCAGGGTTACACCGATAATAAACACCCCCTACGGAAGTTTAAGCCCAATGGTTCTTGTGACAATTGCCATAGCAATCCTGACCCACTGGGTTCTCTTCAGAACTCCATTAGGACTTAGAATAAGAGCGGTAGGTGAAAATCCGGAAGCAGCGGATGCACTAGGTATAAATGTTGAGCGCTATAGATTTCTAGCCACAGTGTATGGAGCAACGCTTGCAGGACTTGGCGGGGCATTCATGAGTGTAGACTGGCTTGGAACGGTCACAAAGCAGCTTTCAGCAGGTAGAGGATTTATCGCCCTGGCAAATATGGTCTTTAGCGGATGGAACCCATTAAGGGCTCTCCTTGGAGGATTCATCTTTGGATTCTTCGACAACCTCTCAGTGTGGGTAAGAACAAATCCAGAGGTTCAGAGAATCATCCCATGGCAGTTTGTTGCTACACTTCCATACCTAGTGACATTGATCATTGTGGCAGGAATAATAGGAAAAGTAAGACCTCCAAAGGCCGATGGAAAGCCCTACAAGAGAGAGTGAGCTCTCTTACTTTTTATTATTACACCGAGAGCTGTTCCGAGGGTAATCCCTACCACGAGGGCAAGAAGGATATACGTTGTGTTGAGGTTTGTTTGCTGGAATGTCTGCCCTTGCTCCGGAGCACAGCTTCTAAATGCGGATGCTATATTGGCAGAATTTTGGGCTAAAACTTCGGTATAATTTCTCCCGCTCCACATAACCGAAACTTTGACCGCTGGGACTCCTGTTCTTTTTGAAAGCTCAAGGGCAGCACTTTTCAAAGGTTCTGGGGATTCCTCCGAGTAAACTATTACATCAACTGTTTTTGCAACAGTAAGGAGCTCATCCACACTCTTAGCTGGGACTTCTTCTTCAGGTTTTATAGAGTCAACCCCTATAATTCCCATCCACTCCAAAGTGTACTGTTGAGAGGGGAGCTCTATCAATGCCTTCTTCCCTTCCAAGCCTAATTTTTGATATGCCAAGACAATCCCTTCGAGTTTTGCCTCAAACTCTGAAAACCGAGAATCTAGGGAAGTGTATGCAGGGGAGTTAGCTAAAGCATCCTTTACGGCTTCAGCTATGGCAAGGACATTGTAGGGGTCAAGCCAAATACCGTGGGGATTGTACTTGTTGTTGTACCACCTTTCAGGAAGATAGCGAAAGCCGTATCTCTGATAATCCTCTATCCCAAGAACCTTACCTTTCAAGATGCCTTCTCGCTTGAGCTCCTCTATTTTTTCTTCAGCTGGCAAGTGACCAATTGTAACTATAACATCTGCCCTTTGAATCTCTTTAATCTGCTCCGGTGTAAGCTGGTATTGATGAGGATCAACGCCAAGGGGAACCAGATATTCCACCTGAACGGTATCTCCAAATGCCTCCCTAAGTATCTCCGCTATTGGGGCTATGCTCGTGACCACTAAAGGCTTCTCCTGAGCGGTAGTTAATGGAGCTAGAAGAAGGATAAGTACAAACAGTAACACCATTCTCTTCATTTTAGGTCACCCTAATAGAGTTGGAGCATGGTATTTTAAAGTTTTGCAGAGAGTTTAAATATGTCTAATGAAAAATTAGTATGATGCCTATGAAGCGCAGGCTCTTGGCACTCCTAATTATTTTTCTCCTGGCTCCAAACGTTAGTGCGTACCAGTTTCAGCGAAATAGTGTTCTAATAAAGATAAACCCAAATGAAGAGCTCCTATCCATTGTTTACTACCTTGCATTTGGTCACGATGAGTTCGTCCTCAATAGAGAGGGGTACATCAACGATGTAAAACAATGGTTTTGGAAATACAGAAACCACAGGGCGGTAGAGATACTTAGGAAATATTTCAAGGATGCAAAAACTGTTCCGGAGAGGGACTATAGGCTATTCATCATTGACGCGTACCTTCTGCAGTTCTCAGAGCCACCGGAGATGAAGAGAATCTATATGGGATGGCAGGATCAAGAGCTTGACGAAATAGTGGACGCCCTGAGGGAGTTTTCCCAAGATACAAACTTCATGGAATTCTTTAGGAGCCATGAGAATTACTACAATGAAGACCTAGAAGTTTATGCTTCTGCCATAACTCTACTCCCACCAGATGAGTTCATGGAATCATATATGAACTTGACCAACGTTCGCTTCGAGTTTCATTTTCCATATCTGGTCTGTATTCATGGACACAACTTCAGAGAAAAAGTGAATGAGACTGTAATCTATGGCTCCGGAGGAATGCTTCCATTGGTCAGAAGAAACCCTCCCAAAACATACTGGGGCTTTCTTAGAGCAAGGGATACTATATTTGGACTTCCGCTGAACAGCGTTTATGTGAACAATTCAGAATTTGACAGATTGTGGATTCTGGAGTTTATCTATCACGAGCTTGGACACGACCTAACTACAGCCAAGCTCAACGAGTATTACGGGTACAAAGTAAAGCCCCTCAAATACCTTGAAGACACCATAGAGGAGGACATGCCCTACTTGGCAACCTATGACATACACTTTTGGAGCGATACAGCCATGATATACGAAAGCTTTGCAGATGCCTGGGCGTACTTTGCCCTAAGCGGAATAAACAAAGACTATGCCGAGCTTTCCCTTCAGATGGAGAAAGCATGGGGAGAATTTTGGATCGAGGATGTTGTGGAGCTATACAAAAAATATGCCAAGATTGCCGTTGAGAATAACAGGCCCTTGGAGGAGTACATCTTTAATATGTTAACGGAGTTAGCCCATATGGTGCCTGAAAGCGAAGCAAAAGCCCTTTATGAAGAAAAAGTACCGGTAACTCCATTGAGAGCACTGGACGATGGAGTGAAGGAGGGAGAAATAATCATAGTTTACGGCACACAGAATCCTGACAAAAATGGTGTGGATTACGATAGAGAAACAGCCGAAATCGTTAAATATTATCTCCAGAGGTTCTACTCTCAGTGGATGGGGGAGGTAAAAGTCGAAATAAAGAGCGATATGGAGATAACTAAGGAAGATTTAGAGAAGGATATGATCCTCATAGGCGGTCCTTTGAGTAATAAAGTTGTTGATCAGCTGGATGAAGACTTCCCCTTAAGGTTTGTGCTCTCAAACGGAACATGGATTTTGGAGAAAAATGCCGAATTCGAAAACGTCAGAACGTTCTTAATAACGGATCCATACATAAAAGAGATTGAATTCGCCGAAAAAACTTACAGCTCACCCTTTACATCCGTAATAATGGCAATAAGAAACCCATATCGGGAAGACAACTACATAATATGGATCGCCGGGGCAGATAGATATGGAACAAGAAAATACAAAAATCCAACATACTACCTAGTAAGCTATCAAGTATACGACGGAAGAGTCATTGAAGATGGGTTTTACTCCTGATGCCCGTTGCTCTTTCCATTCTTTATATAGGGCTTGCCTATTGCTATGCTGAAGCCTTTAAATGAATCATCCTTCCGATGGAACTCTATAGCCAACGGCAAATTATTATCCTCGTTTATCACGATTCTAACGATTCTAGCACGCGAATGGTCATTTAAATATTCTTCTTTCAGCTCGTCATAATGTTCTAGGGCCTCGTTTATAACGTCCTCGTGCATATCGTAAATTTCTCTAGAGTAGTTGCTGTGCTCCCTTATTGATTTTATCATATCCTCCTTATCCAAGATATCACAACCTTAAGCTTTGCGCCAAGATTGCCCATCCCATTTAAATATTTTTCTCATCTGGGCAAATTTTAAAGCCTCCTCAAGCTTCTCCTTCGGAACCTCCATACCATGGAGCTCTTTAAACAGCTCAATTATTTCATCCGAAGTAAGGGCATCCTTCTCCTCAAACAGGTTGTTTACGAGGTTTATCATATCCTCAACAAAGTTCCACGGAAAGACTATCCATGCCCAATCAATCTCCTCTCCAAAGTAATCTGGCCTAAACTTTGAGGTTTTTATCGTCAAAAGAGTTGCAACTTTTATTTCAGCTGGATTTTTGCTCTCGACGTAGTTCTTTGCCAAGGTTAAGCTTTCTCCAGTATCCGCTATGTCATCAACTATCAGGACTTTCTTGCCCCCAAAATTGTATTGCGTGCCGTACTTGAGTTTGGCTTTTCCGTCTGGAGTTGCCGTAACTCCCCAATGCTCCACTTTAACGCTCACGAGATCTTTAACTCCCAAATAGTCGCAGTAAAGCCTTGCCGCAACCCAGCCGCCTCTTGCAAGGCCCACAACAACATCCGGCATCCAGCCTTCTTCAAGAACTTTAATTGCTCCTTCTTTAGCCCACTTCTCTATGTCGTCCCAAGAAGCCAAGTATGCTGGAAACTTCTTCATGATTTCCCTTAATGACGTTAATAAACAAGGAATATTTAAGCTTTTCCCGAAGAAGACATACATCTACACTATCTCCAAATGGAAGTGGAAGGTCGTCGAAGTTGTCACCCAGATAAAAGACTTCAAAGTAGCAAGGAGCTAATGGAAGACCCGGAGATGAAGAGGCACGGCAAAAGAGTGAGCAAGCTCATACAGCGCCTCATAAAGAAGAGGGCCTTCGAAATAAAGAGGATCAACGAGGAGAAAGCCTTAGAGGAGGCGAAGAACTTCATGGAGAAAGAGCTCGACATCGAGATAGCCATCAACCCCGAGGAGGACAAGGGCGGAAAGAAGAGGCAAGCTATGCCGCTGAAGCCTGCGGTGTTTGTGGAGTGAGGGGTTTCCCTTTACTTTATTCCCTCCGCTCCAGCGATGTCAGCTCACACCCCTCCTCCCGACAGTTAAGGGCCATGTCAACTCTCTCATGGTGGGGGATCGCTACTCCTATCCACCAAACATCTAAAATGGTGATATCAAGCTTTATTTCCAATTCTCCCCTTGAATCAGGTAATATTTTCAAGATCAAGTCCCCGCCTGCACTCTCGAACCGGATGTCTGGGTCAGAAGACGAAAACCCCACCTTTATCCCCCTGCTGACAGGCAGTTTCTCAAGGACACTGAACCGGCAGGAAAGGTAGCGGTATCCGACTGCATCTCTTGTTGAGTTCCAGCACGAAAAGAGGGCGCGATAGGTTTTCCCTCCTAGTTCAACATGTTTGCCAAATTCCTGTCCGGGTGTCGAATCTACTGCCGGTGCTACCAGCGAGGTTGAAGGTATGAGTAGATTGAAGAGTATGCAGTATATGAAATAAAGGGCAAGGAGCTCCCTATGGTTTCGCCTTAACCAACGTGCTAATGATGCCAATTGCATCACCCTAAGGTACTTTCTAGTCTCATCTACCGAGCAACCACACTAAGATGAATGCTACTACCCCTATCTCCCATAGAGTGTCTAAAGGCAATTGGTGGTCTTTGTACTTTGTATGTTTAAGAACGAACACTATCAATATGTAAAAAAAGATTAAAAAATCTATCACCATCGAACGATTCATTGTGTGGTACCCCCAACTAATTGTGCCAGATTATAGTTGGACCCCCTAGTATTTGTTCTATGTAAATGCCCTTGTTGCCTCCCATATCATCAACTACTTTAATGTATGCACCAGCCAATATGAGCACTTCGGCTATTCCTTCTAGGGTGCTTTTCGCGATAGTGATCCCAAGTCTTTCCAAAGATGAGATAAGTGCTGCCCTTCCCACCTTTGTTCCTCCTCCTGCTATCCCAACCCCATGAAGTCCAAGAGCTTCTGAGTTTCATGCTTGTTCAACGTGAGTTTCCAGCCCCACCAGTGGTGTTCCCAGTGCCACTGTGGAGTGAATCCCTTAATTTCATTGGGTTCCTCAAGCACAGTCTCGGGGCCATAGTTAGTAAGTTGGTACATAACAACGTTGTCAGTTATCTGCTTAAGGTTATTGATGGCTGTGGTGTTGTAGTACTCATAATGCACTCGTCCATTTTCTAAAGTTTCCACAGTGATCTGATCAGATGTGCTATTAACGAGTAGCGCCATGTCCAACAAGCCGTCTTTGTATGTTCCAACGATAGTTCCTTTTGTTGTCTCGATGAAAAACACATATTTTCCATTGCTTTTAACCCCCTGATACTGACTTGATAGAAGCTTTTTGTACCCCGAACTTTTTGAGATCTTTCTGAGCAATAGATAGAACGAAGGTTTTTTCCTGTGGATTCAGGTCATGGAGATTCAGAAATACTGGACCCATTCCCATTGTTTTAGTGCTGGGCGCAGTAGCACTTGCGCTTCCAGCCGTTACTCCAACCATCAGCAGTCCAAGCAGGACTACAAACAAGGGTTTCCACTTCAGGGACAAGCCTCCTTACAGTTGTTTGCACTACATTTTACGGTAGACACTTTTATAAGTTTTACCATTCAAAGTTTTTAACATGGCTATGTCAATGGTAATTTTATTAATACCCCAAATTTCGACTTCTCTGGGAAGATAAGCCATGAGTAAAAGTGTTGCATGGGGATGTAAGTGAGCCGTAGAGACTTATCTTTTTGAGAAAATCCCAAAGTTTTGCCTCCGCCATTAATTCAACACTGCCTTATAAAACTTTTTCTCCAAGAACGCTTTAAGTATAGGTACTTTAGTTTTCTCTGGTGTTCTCCATGCCTGCCAACGAAGAAAAGTTCAAAGAAGAGATTCTTTCCAAAATCCCACCCCGGAACGAGCCGTCTTTGCCTCCCGACTGGCTTAGCCTTGAAATGCTCGAACGCTTCCGCGTACTCAGGTTCGCGTCCCTGGAAGAGGGCATGAACGTCCTCGAAATCGGCTGTGGCGCCCATGCAATAACAACAGTTCCGCTCGCTTACCTCGTTGGTGAGACCGGCAGAGTAGTTGCCGTGGATAAAGCCCGCTGGCGCTTCTTCGAAGAAATAACGTCTGCCGCGGGGCTGAAGCACAGGATACTCCCCATAAAACTCGACGCAAAAGAACTGCCCTTTCCCTTTAAAGCGTTTGACCTGGCCGTTCTCGTTCACGGCATCAGAAGTCTGAAAAACGAGGAAACCATCGTAAAGGTCATATCTGAGATGCTCCGAATTTCCGAGAGGATTTTCATAGCCGAGAGCCTCCCAATAGCAAACAACGAACGCCAGAGGGCACACCTTGAGCTGTACAACCTGAGGCAGGAAATTTTCGAGGCTTTGTTCGGTGAGAAGGATGACCTGCACTACTTCCCGCTGGAAAAGCTGGAGGAGTTTGTGGAGCGCGCCGGAGGAAGGATCGTTGATAGTGGAACCTTTGAGCCCAACCTGCCGCACTACCTCGCATACATACCGCGGGAGTACTTGGGGCAGATAAAAGACGAGAAAAAGCGCTCTGAACTCCTGAAGCGATGGGATAAAGCCTATGAAAAGTGGAAGAACGGAGCCGAGCACCCTCCAGTAGGATGGCTGGTTGCCGAAAGCGATGCCCACCGAAAACCTTAAATTAATAACGCGATATTAAATACTATGATATTAAAATTCATCGACCGGGAGGAGGAACTCCATGCACTTGAGGAGCTTTACGCCCAGGATAAAGCCCACCTCGTCCTTATCTACGGCAGGAGAAGGGTGGGAAAGACCGAGCTCGTGAAGCAGTTCATAGATGGGAAGAAGGCCTTCTACTTCTTAGCTAAAAAAGAGCCAATGGAGCTTGAGCTGGATAGGCTCGTAAGGGCCTTCAACAGGAAGTTCAACGTCTTCATCGAGGCTGAGAACCTTGAAGAGTTCTTTGAGAGAGTAAAAGAATTCGGAAAGATAGCCTTCGTAATAGACGAGTTCCCCTACTGGGTTGAGGAAGATAAAGGGATTCCCTCGACATTCCAGTACATCTGGGATGAAGTGCTGAAGGACTCAAAGGTTTTCCTCATTCTGCTCGGCTCCTCGATATCGACGATGGAGAGCCTCATGAGTTACAAGAACCCGCTCTACGGCAGGAGGACTGGTCAGATAAAGCTCCGCCCCCTTGAATTCTTCCACCTGAGGGAGGCTTTCCCCCGCTACAGCTGGGAGGAGCTCGTTAAGGTCTATGGAAATATAGACGGAATTCCAGCTTACTTCCAGTACTTCGATGACTCCCTTCCAGTGGAGAAAAATATCGAGAACAACTTCTACAATAAAGTGAGCGTCCTCTATGAAGACGCCGAGAGGTTGCTGAAAGACGAGCTGAGGGAACCGATTACGTACCTCAACATCCTGAAGGCCATAAACGACGGAAAGACGAAGCTCAAGGAGATAGCTAATGAGACGAGGGTCGCCGTGACGAACCTCCCAAAGTACCTCAAAGTCCTCCAGACCCTCGACCTCGTGAAGAAGGAGTATCCGATAAACCAGAGAAAGCGCGGGCGCGGCGTTTACAGGGTGAAAGACTTTTACTACCGCTTCTGGCTCCGCTTTGTCTACCCCTACCGCGATGACATAGAGATTGGAGCAATAAGCTTCGAGGACTTTCAGAGCGACTTCAACCGCTACCTCGGCGAGGTCTTCGAGAGCGTTGCCGGACAGTTCCTGATTAGGACGAACCGTCTCGGAAAGCTGCCCTTCAGGTTCACGAAGCTTGGAAGATGGTGGCACAAGGGGGAGGAGATTGACTTGGTTGCCCTCAACAGCATCACAGGAGAAGCGGGCTTTTTCGAGACCAAGTGGAAGAACTTGAGCGAAAGGGAAGCGAGGGGAATTCTGAAAGACCTTAAAAGAAAAGCAGGGCTCACAGGAATACCGGGGAGCTACTTCGGACTGATTGGGAAGAGGATAGAAGGAAAAGAGAACCTTAGAGAGGAAGGCTACCTCGTCTTTGACCTCGAGGATTTCAACGAAGTTAGAGAGAAAGAGAGCTGACTACTCTCTCACCATCCTCCTCGCCAGCTCAGCGTAGAGCTCCGGCATCCTGCGGAGCGAGTCTATCTCAACGTACTCATTCGGCCCGTGAATATCGCCTCCTCTCGGTCCAAAGTCTATTGCCTTAACTCCATAAGGTGTGAAGAACCTTGAGTCCGCCGCTCCAGGCCCTTCAACGGGTTCGGCTTTCTCGCCAAATTTTTCAAGCGTTTCAAGCATTGCCCTCACTATCTCCTCCTCCGGATGGGTAAAGAGGTAACCGGCTTTCTCGTTGCTGCTTACGATAACCTCTGCCTCTGGGATGTTAAAAGCAACAACCTCTTTTATAGTGCTCTCGATGTCTTTATGGGAATAGCTCATTGCCCTTATGTCTAGCCTCAGAACATGCTTGCCATCCTTAAAGGAATAGAGGTTGGGCGTTATCGATACTCCATAATCGCTGTACTTCTCAGGCTTTATTGGAGCTCTCACCAAAGGCACTATCGCCTTTAAAAGCTTCGTTAAGCCCATATCTGCTTCAACTTCCTCTCCCTCTCCGGGCTCAAGATACTTGAGCGTTACCTCACTCGGGACGACGTTTCCCTTGAGGAACTTCCCTTCAAGAGAGACCGCCAAAGCGTTTGAATTCCTCAAAAAGTGCGACAGTGCTATCATCGGATGAGTATCAACTCCAGGAAGGAAATATGCCGCATGCCTCGTTTCGAGAATTGGGGTGTTTACCTTAAACTTCCTCTCTTTTAGGACTCCTATGAGCTTGATTCTTTCAGAAGGCACGCCTATGGTGACTCCAAACCCCTTTCTCCTGCGTATTATGGGTTTCATGCCAATGCCATCTGCGTTGATCATGTATTCCGGAAGGTTATTTTCGCTCTTCAGCTTTTCAGCAATGTGCATTGCCATTTTTCCACCAATTTCTTCATCACCGGTAAATGCGAACAGAATCTTTCCCTCAAGCTTCATTTTTGAGAGCTCTTTCAATGCTAACATTACCGAAGCTACGTTTCCCTTGTCATCGGCACTTCCCCTTCCGTATGCTCTGCTACCTTTAATGGTCAGCTCAAACGGTTCAGTCTCCCACTCTTCCCTGTTTACGGGGACTACATCAAAGTGAGCCATGAAGAGGAGCTTTGGTTTCCCACTTCCTATTTCACCATAGACTGCATAATAACCGTCCCTTTCTATCAGCTCAGCTTCAATGCCCCAAGAAGACAGCGTATCCATTATAAACTTCGGGCAGTCCTTTGAGGGTTTTATACCTTTTGCCGGGTCGTTTGTTGTGTCGAATTTCACCAGTTCGGAAAGGAGCTCCACAACGTCCATAGATGACACCATTAAAATCTTCATCGAAATGATATTTAAGAGTTTTCACCCTCGTTCACTGGTGTTAAAGAGAAAAGTTTACGATTCTCCAAGTCATCTCTCTAAAAGGGCGAAGCTCTCACGAGATAAACGCAAATTTTATATACTTCGTATTGCATAATGTATTTCAGGTGGTATTGCATGGCTGTCATTACAGTTAGGGTTCCAGATGAGATAAAAGCAAAGATGAAGGGAATAAATATAAACTGGAGTGAAGAAATAAGGAGGTTCATAATCCAGCGCATAGAAGAGGAAGAAAGGAAGAAAAACCTCCAAAAAGCCCTCGAAATCCTTAAGGGGAGAAAGAACGTTGAGAAAGGTTTTTCAGCGAGATCTGTGAGGGAGGATCGTGATAGTAATTGATGCCTCTGCTCTCGCTAAAGTGATCCTTCAAGAAGAGAACTGGGATAGTGTTCCACTAACGGAAAAAACTGCAACGCTGGATTACGCTCTTGTTGAGGCACTAAACGCTATTTGGAAGGCTGTTATCCAAAAACGGCTAGATGAAGAAGACGCAAAAGACAGAACTGAAGCACTGAAGTATCTCGCCAAAAGCCTGTTGCTCTTCGAAGCCAAGAATTACTTTGAGCGTGCTTTGGAGATAGCGCTGAAGGAAAAAATTACCGTTTACGATGCCCTCTACATAGCCCTTGCGGAAGAACTAAAAGCTGATCTCTACACCTCTGACGTTAAACAGTTTGAGGCAGCAAAAAAATACGTGAGAGTAAAGCTCATCCAATAAATTTATTTTGCAAGAACCTCAAATCCATGAGGAGGTGAAAAAATGAAGCCAAAACCAATGCTCTTTGAGGAGATACCAAACGAGGTCATAGCGGCTGAAGAGGGAGATGAGGGAGTGGAAGAGGAAACAACTGTGGAGCAGTTTTTTGCCGAGAGCAAGGGCAACACGCTGTATTTCTCCTACGCAACGACAAACGCAAAGATAACTATAGGCATAACCCACGACAGAGCAAGCCTAGAAGAAATGGTAAAGGCGGCAAAGGAACTCTTGGCAGAATTTAAGAAGAAAAAGGAATAATCAAACGTTTATCCTTTTCCATATTGTTCCTTGGGGTGTGTCTTCGAGTTGAATACCAAGCTCTCTGAGCTCGCTCCTTATTTTGTCTGCCAGCTCAAAGTTTTTCTGTTTTCTAAGTGCGCTTCTCACTTCAATTAAGAGCTCTATTAGTTCTTCCTCCTTTGTCTCTTTGGCCTCTTTGAAGTAGTCCTCAAATATTCCAAAGACTTCGCTTACCATCTTGAAGAACTCGAGGGCTTTTCTAAGAACGCTTTCCTTTGGCTTCTCAACCTTCTCCAGATACCTGTTTACGGCATTTGCCACCTCAAATATTGGCTTCATAGCCTCAGCCGTGTTGAAGTCATCGTCCATCGCTTCATAGAACTTCTTCCTCGCATCCCTTACCACTTCATAAAGCTCGAACTCCTCTTTGTCCCATTTGAACGGTGTTTCTGCCTTTTCAAGGGCTATCCTAATATTCTCAAGGGTGTTGTAAAGCCTCTCAAGGTTGTTCTTGGCGTGCTGAATTCCCTCTTCCGTGTAATCTAACGGGGAGCGATAGTGCTTTTGAAGGACAAAGAACCTGATGACCTCTGCCGAGTATCTTTGAAGGAGCTCCCTGATGGTAACGAAGTTTCCAAGGCTTTTGCTCATTTTCTCTCCTTTGACCATTACAAAGCCCGTGTGAAGCCAGTAGCGCACCCATTCTTTGCCGGTGCATGCCTCTGTTTGAGCTATCTCGTTTTCGTGGTGTGGGAAAATTAAATCATTTCCTCCTCCGTGAATGTCAAAGCTCTCGCCGAGGTATTTGGTGCTCATGGTGGAACACTCTATGTGCCATCCAGGCCTCCCCTTACCCCAGGGGCTTTCCCATTTGGGCTCCCCAGGTTTTGCCTTCTTCCACAGGGCAAAGTCCTCTGGATTCTTCTTCCCTTCTCCAGGCTCTACTCTGACTCCTTTTCTAAGATCCTCGGGGTTTATCTTGCTCAATTTTCCGTATTCTTGGTACTTTCTAACTTCAAAATAAACGCCATCGCTTCCTTCGTATGCATAGCCTTTTTCCTCAAGCTTCTTCACGAAGTCTATTATATCCTGAATGTGCTCCGTTACCCTTGGGTAAATGTCGGCAGGCTTTACCTTCAAAGCCTTCATATCCTCAAGGAAATACTTCAAGAACTTTTCAGCCAGCTCTTTTGGATCTTCACCGGTTTCATTTGCCCTTCTGATAATCTTGTCATCTATGTCGGTGAAATTCATCACCATTAAAACCGTGTACCCCTTATGCTCCAGGTATCTTCTAATAACATCAAAGGCAATATAAGTCCTTGCATGGCCGAGATGGGTGTAATCGTAAACAGTCGGTCCACACACGTACATTCTAACCTCGCCATCCCTCAAAGGCTTAAACTCCTCCTTTTGCTTGGACATCGTGTTATAAACCTTCACCCCAATCACCTAGAGAGAGTTCTCCGAAGTTTTTATTAGATTATCGCTTCCGGCAAGTGCAAAGCTTAAAAACCCCCTCCCATAATCTAAACCAGTTTTTGAAAAAAGGAAAGAGGGAGGTCATGATTATGAAAGTTGCAAAGAAAGACGTAATAAGGCTCCACTACACCGGAAAGATAAAAGAAACAGGAGAGATATTTGACACGACTTATGAGGATGTTGCAAAGGAAGCTGGAATCTACAGCGAGAAGGGAATTTACGGGCCAGTTCCGATAGCGGTTGGTGCTGGGCACGTTATAAAAGGCCTTGATGAAGCCCTTGAGGGTTTGGAGGTTGGAAAGAAGTACACCATTGAGCTCCCGCCAGAGAAGGCATTTGGAAAGAGAGACCCAAAGCTCATAAAGACATTCACAATCGGTCAGTTCAGACGACAGGGAATCTACCCCTTCCCGGGACTTGATGTGGAAATCGAAACGGAGAGTGGAAAGAAGCTCAAGGGCAGAGTAATGAGCGTATCCAGCGGTAGGGTTAGAGTTGACTTCAATCATCCATACGCTGGAAAAACCGTTGTTTATGAAGTTGAGATACTTGAAAAGATAGACGATCCAATAGAGAAAGTAAAAGCCTTAATCGAGCTCAGAATTCCAAGGATAGACTTTGAAAAAGTGCAGATCGAAGTGGGCGAAAACGATGTTAAAATAGACTTTGGAGAACAGACAATAGACCCAAGGACTCTCGTTTTAGGCGAAATCCTTCTTGAGAGCGACCTCAAGTTCCTTGGGTATGAGAAGATTGAGTTCAAGCCAAGCGTCGAAGAGCTTTTGAAGCCACCAGAGGCCAAGGTAGAGGAGGAACTCGAAGAAGAAGCCAAAGAGGAAGTGAAAGCAGAAACAGAAGAAAAAGCTGAGGAAACAAAAGAGGAAGCCGAGGAGACAACGGGAACAGTAAAAGAAGAGACAACAAAAGAAGAAAAGATCGAAGAACAAGAGAAAAAACCAGAAGAAAGCGAAGAAGAAAGCAAAGCATCTCAAGATAGAGAATAACGTCCATTCTTTTTCTTCTTTGTTTAAGTTACTTATGCTATTTTGGCTCGCTTAAACAGCAACAGCAAACTTTTAATTACTTTATTAGAATGGTATTAGGGAGGCCTATGGTAAGGGAAGACATGCTTGTTAAAGACCTTAGATACCATTTCCCCCAAGAGTATGAGGAAAAGATAAGATCGGCTATCAAAATCTTCAAAGACATAATTAAAGTGCCCATATCTCCATTTAATCCTTCGAAAGGTTATCATCCCGTTCTGATATTTAGAAAATACTTCGGGACTGTAAAAAAAGAAGTCCCAATATCAATTCTAGAGTTAAAAACCCTCAACAAATACAACATGCCACCTTGGAAAAGAACAATAGTATTTGATTTAGACTCAGACACAGCAGGGAGTTATACTTTCAACGACGTTCACATCATGTACATTGGAAATTCCCGAAGCATAGAGGATACCACAAAAAAACTGCAGGAAATCCTAAAGCTAGCACGAAAAACACCTTTAAGAGTCATGATATGTTATGAAAGCATATACATCGAATACGAAAACAATAAGTTCATTAAAATAGAAATAAAAGGTGGGGAATTTATTATAGAACCTGGAGCTGCAGAGTACGGGGTATTGATTAGAATGTTTGGAAGAGCTCTACCATACATTGAGTCTACATTTCGCAGCAAAAACAAAGAGTTCTATAAGTTATTATTTGTATACTCCCTGGAAAGTAGGTTGGATTTTGAATCTTTTTTTATAAGATATGTGTATCCTAAGTTAAATCCAGAACAGAAAGAGTTCTTAGAAGAAATGCATGACTACAGAAACTTCATTACACTTTTATATGACAATCTCAAAAGGCTAAACAAGAACACATTTCAGGATGAAGTCAGCGTGAGAATTAACAGAAGAGCTCCTCACACTAGACCCCTGGATATTGTAATTAAATTTACAGGCAGTGGAATTCAAGTAGAGAGGGAAGCTTCTAATCCCACCGTAACTATATACGTATAGGTGTGCAAATTGAGACTCATAGTCCTATATTCAATTTCAGTTTTTCTTATTCTTTTCAGTCATAACCTCGGGAGAAACGTTTATGAGTGGGCATTTTACGATGTCCTCTTCTACGTACTCATACCTCTCACCGTTACTTATCTGCTTGGCTTCAAACCTAAAGAGCTTGGCTTTAAAATAGGAAAAAGAGACGGCTATATCTGGGCTCTTGCCCTCTTTCTCCTCTCTCTTCCTATAAGTGTTTATGCCTCCCAGCTAGAAAGCTTCAAGGCATATTACCCGATATTTGCCTACTCTTCTTGGGAGGATTTCCTCCTTAAGGAGCTTTTGATTGGCGTTATCATGTTTGCCCACGAGGCATTTTACAGGGGGATTCTTCTCTTCTCCCTTGCAAGAAAGAACGAATTAGCTGCCATAATTGCCCAAAACATCCCATACACTCTCGTTCACATAGGCAAACCACTCTTGGAAATCCCATATTCCTTCATAGCAGGAATAGTCTTTGCAAAAATGGATTTAAAGAGCGAAAGCTTTCTGCCGAGCTTCCTTCTTCACTGGATTGGTGCGGTTGTTTTTGACATCCTCTGCACTATAGGAGCCTGAGGGAGATGTTGCCGTTTACGGTAGATAGCACAACCTCGTATTTACCGCTTCCAAGAACAGCACTGAAAGATTTTGGACCATGAACCGGGGGCTTCGAAAGCTCCCCTGGGATCTCTGAGTCTATTTTTCCGTTAACAGTGGTAGCTTTGATTACTGCATCGGCATCTTTTGGAATGTAGGCTTCAATTCTTCCGTTAACTGTAGAAATCTTGACATTGTTGTTTATGCGAGACAGCAGGGCTGTTATTGAACCATTCACAGCAGATATTTTTTCAGCAGAAGTGTTTTTTATGGAAATGTTCCCATTCACAGTGCTAACTTTCCCGACTTTTTTAACGTTCTTTATGGATATTGTGCCGTTAACGTTTCCAGCTTTTTCTATTTCAACGCCTTTTGGCACGCGGATATCGAAGTTAACAGCACTTCCTCCAATGTTAATGCCAAAGTTCTTTTTCTGTTCAACTTTAATCGTAAGAGTATTTCCCTCTTTTTTGACCTTTATCTTTGGCTCTGCACCCAAAAGCCCCCACTTTTTCTCGGCTTTCAGTTTTATAGTTTCGCCCTCATAACCTTCGATCTTTATGGTGCCGTTTACGTTTCCAATCTTCAGCTTTGTTCCTTCTCCTACCTTGTATTCTCTCACAACAACTTCTATCATATTTCCCACCTCTAATTAAATATGGTGTGGTCAAAGGAAAAGAAAAATGTGGTCAAAATTGATCAGTTAGCTTTGCAGTTCCATAGCCCACAAAAAGAACTTTGTCCGGATCGAGGGCTTTGACTACTTCCGGCCTGTGGGTTATTATCAAAGCTGTTATGCCAGCTTCCCTTAGAATTTCACTTACCTTTTTGGCGACCCTCATAGCGGTGAGAGTGTCAAGATGTGCCGCAAATTCGTCCATTAGTAGAAGATTCGGCTTCTCCGCAAGTAAAGACGCTATCTTTGCCCTCTCCTTTTGGCCAGTGGAGAGCTCACTGAACTTTGCCCTATAAAGAACGGCATCACTCAATCCAGAACGGTTTAGAACTTCAACGGCAGCATTTAAATCCCCTATTTTTCTGTAAACGTGCTCCAAAATGCTTTCATCGCCAAAGAGGGGTTCCTGTTCCCCGGGCAACAGGGCTGAGACCTTGACGTTATCCGGCACCTTAATCTCTCCACTCGTAGGTCTGTATTTCTCTTCCCAATAGCCAAGTGCTGCACCAAGGAGAAGCCTAATGAGAGTCGTCTTTCCAGCTCCACTTGCCCCAACCACCGAAACTATTTCGCCAGGCTTAATTTCAAAGTTTAGGTTCCTCAAAACAGGCCTCTGTATTACCCTATGTCTAACTCCAAAGGCTTCCAGAAGGAACCTTATCTCCTCCGGGAGACCCTTTATGTCCAGTTCGCTCTCAAACACCTTACTGACATTCTTAAACACTATCGGCTCCTTTAGAGGTTCAACCTTTCCATAGCTCGGCTTCCATAACCTACCATCCTTGGGAGCATATGGGTCTTCTCTGAGGAATCTTTCGATGTATTCTTTGGCTTCTTCTGTTAGTGGGTAGAAAAGTACGGGTCTTCCGCTTGCTGTTTCCCAGAGAAACTTAAACCCAACTTTCTCAAAGAACGGATTGAAGCGGGCCATCTGGGCTATGGTTTCCACTATATGTTTTCTTTTCCTCATCTCCGGGACTCTTCTCTCATTTATCCACTCGAGGGCAGCTTTAACGCTTAACTGTCCAAGCCCGTCGCTTCTATAGTCCGGATGCACAACAACCCTCGCTATTCTAGCTCCAGCCGTGTTGCTTTCTCTTAAAGCCTGCCACTTAGCCTTCTCCCATAGCAAATGGCGTGCAATCTTTTTTGTGTGCTTTTTCTTGAGCTCTTCATAAAGCTCTTTCATGATTTTCTCTGGCCAGAAGGATGGGTTAAACCACTCCTCTGGAAAAACCTTTTCTCTTATATTCTTTTCTATTTCTCCATTGGGTAAACGACGGTGCATTAGCGGAATAGGCGGGTCAACTCTTACATAAGCCAAAATCCTCGGCTCGTATTCCTCCCTGTTTTCAAGTTCAAGGAGCAAAAACCTCGATGCTGGAGTGGAACCCTTAATCTCAAGAATGTGAACGTCTTCACTTCCACAGACTGGGCACGGTTGCTTCGTGTTTGCCTCGAAGATGTGGTTGTTCTCACACCTCCAAAGGGCAACCTTCTCCTTTTGTGATGCGTAGTGATACTGCTCAAGCTCCGCTATTGCCTCAAAGTCGCTTTCATAAGTTGCTTCCCTTGCCCTTATCTTATAGGTGTACAAAAGCTCTCCAGTCAGGGGAGAAAAGCGCTTCGCCTCATACTCCTTTTCCCACAACGGCCAGACCTTTATTTTGTCCCCTTCGTAAAACTTGTAGAGCTCATAATCGTCAAAGTCGAGCACATTACCTTTTTTGGGTTTGTTCTTGATGTGTATCTCCACTTCATCCCCCGTTACAAACCATTGAGCGATACCGCTCATGTAAAGCTTGTACTTCTCCCCGGCATCTACCTCAAGAACCCCAAACCATCTGTGCTTGAAGCGAGGAACTTCGCTCCCCACGACCTTTCCCCTAATTATCATCCAACCACCCAAGAGATTTGGGCGAAGTGATATTTAAGTGTTGAGCGGGGCAATAGGTTTAATAACGCTAAGGTATATATCTGAACGGTGATGACCATGGGAGATCCTTATATCTGGATGGAAAACCTAAGTGACGAGAGGGTTTTAAAATTTGTTAATGAAGAAAACACCCGTCTTAGAGAGTTCTTGAGCGATTTGTCCGATAAATTGATCGAAGAGGTTAGAGAACACTATTACCTCCCCAACATTGTTGAAGCCCACGTAACAGAGAGAGGGACTTTTGTAAGGGTAAACGAAAAGGGAAGGCAGATAATAAAGATTCTCGAAACAAGCGAAGTCATAGTCGATTCAAAGCACCTTGAAGAGGAACTTAAGGATGAAATTCTTCTGCAAAATTTCACCGTAGACAGAGAGAGGAAAAGGTTAGCGTACAGCTTCTCAATAGGCGGGGCTGATGAAGGCATTACAAGGATAGTTGACCTAGAGAAAGGCGAGGTAATTGAAGAGATAAAACCATCACTCTGGAACATCGTTTTCCTTGATGACGGCTACTATTTTGCACGCTTCTATAGAAAGGGGAAAACACCTGACGGAGTTGATGCTCCTGCGGAGAGAATCTTCCTCAAAAAGGGCGGAGAAGAGAGAATGGTCTTTGGAGAAGGATTGGGCTCAGGATACTTTATGAGCATCCGCAAGAGCAACTACGGTAATTATGCGTTAATAACGCTCTCACTAGGATGGAACAAGAGTGAGATTTATTTTGGCCCCCTTGAAGAGCCGGAAAAATGGGAAAAGGTGTATTCAAGCGAAGTTCCAGCATATCCAATTGATTACGTGGATGGAAAACTTTACATTTACACAAGGGAAGGAAAAGGACTCGGCAAGGTCATTGCCATTGAAAATGGAAACGTAAGAGAAGTCATCCCAGAAGACGAGTTCCCGCTGGAGTGGGCTATAATAGCTGGCGATAAAATCCTTGCCGGCTATCTCGTGCATGCTTCATCACTGCTGAAGGTCTTCACCCTCAATGGGGAACTTCTTGAGGAGATTAAATTTGACATGCCCGGACAGGTTCAACCCCTCGATACTAATGAAGAAAAGGCGATACTGAGGTATGAGAGCTTCACAACCCCCTATCGCCTCTATCTCTTCAAGGAAAGGCTTGAGCTAATTGATGAAGTGAAAGTTGAAGGTAGCTTTAAGGTTGGCGAAGACTTTGCAACGTCAAAGGATGGAACTAGGGTACATTACTTCACTGTAAAAGGAGAAAAAGACGAAAAGAAGGCATGGGTCTTTGGTTACGGCGGCTTTAACATTGCCCTAAAGCCCAGGTTCTTCCCACATGCAATACCTTTCATAAAGCGCGGTGGAACCTTTGTAATGGCAAACCTCAGGGGAGGAAGCGAATACGGCGAAGAATGGCATAGAGCCGGAATGAGGGAGAACAAGCAGAACGTCTTTGACGACTTTATCGCAGTTCTCGAGAAGTTCAAAAAAGAGGGCTATAAAACTGCCGCCTGGGGAAGAAGCAACGGCGGTCTTTTGGTTTCAGCTGTTTTAGTCCAAAGGCCAGAGGTCATGGATGCGGCTTTAATAGGGTATCCGGTTATAGACATGCTGAGGTTCCATAAACTTTACATCGGAAGCGTCTGGATTCCAGAATATGGCAACCCAGATGACCCAAAGGACAGGGAGTTTCTCCTCAAGTATTCCCCATATCACAACGTAAAGCCCCAAAAGTATCCCCCAACACTAATCTATACCGGCTTGTACGATGACAGAGTTCACCCTGCACATGCACTTAAGTTCGCAAAGAAGCTCAAAGACCTCGGAGCTCCCGTTTATCTGAGGGTAGAAACAAAAAGCGGACACATGGGGGCTTCACCAGAGACGAGGATTAAAGAACTGACAGACCTGCTCGCTTTCGTGGCTAAGACCTTGGAGATTAGGGTTTAGAATTTAAGGCGCTTTTAATTTCTTCATATCTTTTTCTAGATTTTTCCCTTTCCTTTTACAGTTTTTTACCCAGAACGCGGAAGTACCCACAATGACAGTCAGAAGAATTCTGTAGAAGAGATCATTGTTTATAGGAAGAGGGTCGCTTTCGTCTATGATTCCGTCTTTATCACAGTCAAAGAGAGGATTTAAGACCAGATTTACCCCAGAAACTCCATAAGCTATGTACTTTTCGTCTTTAGAAATTGCGATTCTTCCCAACACCAAGCTCGGATAATAATGCTCATTACTCCAGAGAGTTCTTCCAGAGAAGTCGAGAATATGCAATGCATTACTATGAACCAAGATATAGTTTTGGGACACTGTAAAGTCTTGTATAAAGGGAAAATTTCTTCCCCAGAGAAGGTTACCGTCTTCGTCATAAACCTCCAAGTATGAACCATCCCTTGAGTAGAAAGCCACGATAATCTTTCCGTCTTTTGTAAGTTTGATAGAGCTTATATGTCCTTTCCAGGGCTCAATGACCCGTATAAGGTTTCCTTCTCTTGAGTAGAGATAGATTTTGCCTTTCTCTCCAACCGCAACGATTTTTCCGTTTGTTGCTACTTTCTCACCGAAGTTCAAGCTCCAGAGCTCTTCGCCCTTTATGTCAAAAACCTTAACCACGCTGCCATTCTTCAAATAGCCTCTCGCTACGATCAAATCACCAGCCGCGCTTACCGATGTTGTGTTAAACTCCTTCCTCCATAGCTCAGAACCTTCAGAAGAATAAGCCACAAGATACGAAGGTGAAAAAGTGAAGGTAGATTCACTAAGCCATCTAATCCCATAGGTTCCGAGAACTATAACGTTTCCTGATACGTCAAATGCTCCATAATGATCAAAAGGCAGAAGAGTTATGTTTTTAACGATTTTTCCATCCTTTATAAAAAGCAGGCTCCCGTTTTCGGGGTTCTTCGAAATTCCATAATATACGGTCTTAACAACGAGTGCGTCATTTTGAAATCCTATCCCCACTACTTCATGCTCGATGCTAAACTCAATCTGAGATATTCTGTTCAAGAGAGGGTCTTTGTTGGAAACTTCCTCAAAATAGTCCAGCGACCAAAGTAGTAGAAGAACAAACAAGATGAGCAATAGACTCGATATCTTTCTGTTCATTTCAATCAGTAATTACTTCACAAGATAGTATTTAAGCCTTTTCCTCTATCAGCTTCATAATCTTGCTGTGCAGCTGCTTAATTAGCTCCCTTCTATCCTCCATGAGGACAACGTCGCTCGCTCCGATTACATCAAGGTTGAAGGCAAATGGACTCGGAAGCTCGTTGTGCTCTATAACGACCTTTATCTTCCCCTCTTTCACCCAGCTCAAAAAGAGCTCCGCGTTTTCTATGTCCATCTTGTCCTCCATTATTTCCCTGTAAACTTCCTTTAAAAGCGGAAAATCAGGATAGTTCTTCTTCAAGAGCCTCAAAAGGGTTTGTGCATTCAGCTGTTGCCTGCTTAAGCTCTTCTTTCTCCCCATGTACCTCCTGAGGATGAGCAACCCCCTGTTTGCCACATGCCTAAAGCGTCTCTTTAAGAGCTCCGTGTTGTCTAATGCTCTCTTTAAAGTCTCTCTTAAGTCCTCAACCTGAAACAGCTCCTTAATTTCCTCTTCGCTTAGGGGCTTCTCCTTAGGGAGGATAAGCATAAAGCCGTTATCGCTTATTGCTATTCTCACGTTTGTTCTCTTCTTCTTGCTGATAAGGTATGCAAAAGCCCTGCTGAGGGCTTCGTTTGCTCTGCGCCCTATCAAAGTATGGAAGAAATACTTAGCCCTTCTCTCGTCAAAGACCTCCTCAACTAAAAGAATTTTGTCATCTGGAATTGTGGAATACTTCTCCTGCTCCCTGAAATATCCTAAAATTGCCTTTGCAGCTTTTTCATCGATTTGATACTTTTTCATGAGGAAACTTTTATCCCTTCTGTTGTTTAAGATACCCTTAACTTCTCTTCTAAACCGCTGAACGTCTATAGCCAAATCAAAGCTCAGCGGCAGCATCTCAGAAAACCACGCCGGGATTGTGGGCTTCGCCCCTTCCTTTGGCACAACATATATTCTGTTGCCCCTAGATTTTTTAAACTCATACGTCCTGCCGGCTAAAACGAAGATATCCCCAGGCATTAACCTCTCGGCAAATTCTTCCTCAACCGTTCCTATGAAGCGCTTATCGAGAGTGTAAACTTCAATTTTTGCCTCATCCGGAATAGTGCCGGTGTTCATGTAGTAGATTGCCCTCGTCATTTTCCCTCTCTTACCGAACTTGCCTTCTTCCTTATCGAGCCAGATTTTTGCATAAACCTTCTTTTCCTCTAAACCTGCGTATTCCCCAGCGAGATAGCGCAAAACGCTCATGAAGTCTTCAAAACTCAGATCATGATAAGGATAAGCCCTCTTCACAAGGGAGTACGCTTCGTTTATATCCCATACCCTTTCAAGAGCCATGCCGAGGAGGTGCTGCACAAGAACATCCAGCGGATTATGGGGGATTTTAATTCTATCCAGCCTTCTATTTCTCGCGTTATGGGCTAAAACCGTACATTCCACTAAATCATCTCTATCCAAAACAAGGATCACGCCTTTGCTGACCTCATGCAACCTGTGCCCAGCCCTTCCAATTCTTTGAAGTGCTCTGTTGACGCTCTTGGGGGAGCCTATTAAAACAACAAGATCAATGCTTCCGATATCGATGCCAAGCTCCAGAGAGGTGCTTGAAACTACCGCCTTGAGCTCCCCTCTCTTCAGTTTCTCCTCAACTTCAAGCCTAACATCCCTAGAAAGGCTTGAGTGATGTGCTTCAATTAGCTCAGCATATTTTGGAAACTTCTTCTTGAGGTGATAAGCTACTCTTTCAGCACCGCTTCGTGTGTTTGTAAATATTAAAGTCGTCCGATGCTGCTCTATAAGCTCATCCAACCGTTTATACAATGCCTCGCTGAGTTCACTAGCTGGGGCGTAGATGAGATCCTCAACTACGCTCTCAACCGTAATTTCAGTCTGCTTTGCAAAGCTAACATCAACTATTGAACCAGACCTTGGACTTCCATCATCGTTGTAGCCAAAGACAAACTTGGCAACCTCCTCCAAGGGATGTATCGTCGCACTTAGGCCAATTCTCACAAAATCCCCAGCAAGATTTTGAAGCCTCTCAAGGCTTAAGGTCAAATGAGTGCCCCTTTTGTTTTCAGCCAAAGCGTGGACTTCATCAATGATCACGTATTTAACTGTTTTCAGCCTTTGGCTAAATTTAGGAGCATTTAGGGCTATTGCCAGGCTTTCAGGAGTGGTTATCAAAATATGGGGCGGCTTTTTTACCATCTTCTGCTTTTCATAGCTTGAGGTATCGCTAGTTCTAACAGCCACCCTTATCTCCGGCAATTCATACCCGAGCTCTTTGTAAACTTCTCTTATCTCACTTAACGGCTCCTCAAGGTTCCTTCTTATATCGTTGTTCAAGGCCCTCAGCGGAGAAACGTAGAGAACGTAAATCTGATCTTCCAGCTTACCCTCTTTTCCAAGAAGAACAAGCTCGTTTATAGCAGCTAAAAAAGCCGATAAGGTTTTTCCACTACCCGTTGGAGAGGATATTAGGACGTTTTCTCCCTTGTGGATTTCTACAACGGCGTATCTCTGGGGAGGGGTAAAAGTACCGAACTTACGCCTAAACCACTCTGCAATGGGCTTATCGAGTATGGCATAGATTTCCTCATCGCTGTATTCCCTGTTTGCAAACCTTATCATAGCTCTCAATCATCCTACATAGCCGGACTTTAAAAATTTTGATACGATTTTCGAACAAAATCATTTAAAGACCCAAAACCAAATTTCGGTAGGGAAAAGCATGGAGAAGCTTAAGAAGGCCGTTAAAGAGTTTAACAGACTTCATGGAAGCGAGGCTCAGGCTGAGATAATAAAAGTAAAAGAGGATGAGGCAATAATTGAATTTAAAGGCTCCTTCTGCAAGACCTGCGGATTATTTGACTATTTTGAGGACATTACATGGGAAGCTATGGAATTCGGACTAAAAGTGGAGCCGGTTGAGATTGTTGAAATGGAGGAGGACTTTGAAAAAGGAAGGTACGTGGTAAAATACAAAATTTATCCCAAGGAGACAATTGAATAGAGGAAAAGTACAAGGAAAATCAGTCCAGAGAGGTAAGCGATCGAATGTGGTAGATTAAGATGAAAGCTCTCTTGCTTTCTCTTTGCCTTTAGATACATCGCCGTTGGTAGTATGCCTGCATAGAGTATTCCGCCAAAAGTTCCAGCCAGCCATAGAGCATTTACAAAGCTCTTGAGACCGGCAAAGTATATTAGCAAAGGCGGAAGTACTGTTAGCAGCCATGCATAAAGCCTACCTATTCCTAAAACATCTTTCATGTTATCCATCTCTGAGAGCGCAACACCTATGTAACTTGTACATATTGCTGCAAGGGGCAGAACAAGACCTAGAATCCTTCCCAGATTTCCGTATAACCTTTCAAGTGCGCTTGTTGCAAGCTCGGGCGCATCTGAACCAAAGGCTCCCACAAATGAAAGGACAAAGAAAGCATAAAACACCATTGGAACAAGGTAGCCTATAAAGACCGCTTTTGTGGTTGTTTTTATGTCTTCGAGTCCTTTGAGGAGTTCAGGGATTACCATGTGGCTGACGTAAGCAAAAATCACAACTCCCAATCCGTTTAAAGCTGCAGAGGTGTTGAAAGTGGACAAATTATTTACGTCAATCCTTCCCAAAACAAGACCTATCGAGACTGCAAGGACTAAAAGAAGAAGCCCCGTAAGAGCCAATTCCGCCTCCCCAGAGACTTTAAGCCCCATAAAGACTATCAGGCTCATTAAAATCCAGAAGGCTAAAGCAGCGAACTCAGGCTTAACCCCGGTTAAGGAAGATAAAATATCAGCACTCCCTGCAATGTATGCTATGAGAGCCCCATAAGCCAAAGCAGAGATGCTGAGAAACATTGAAACTCCACCTATCTTTCCCAAATGCTCCTCAGAGAGTTTTGAAAGGCTTTTTCCGGGATTTTTGGATGAGACTTCAAGGACGAACAGGGCAGTAAGGAGTGTCATCAGCCCAGCTAAAATTACAATAAAAATCCCAAGAACTCCTGCTTCCCTCAGTGCATACGGTAAGCCCAAAACACCCGCACCAATTTGAGTACCTATAAGTATTGCACTTGCCTCAGCTAATCTCAGCCTCCTCATGCTCCCACCGATTATGAAAGGAATTTCATGGATATAAAAGGCTTGCTATATGTAAAGAGAAGGACTCCAAAAGACAAATGAATGCACCCAGGTATACTTGTACACAGTGAACTACCCCGGCCTTTCGGGCGGGGCTTCCTGCTTCATAAGGAAGACTTGCCCCGTGATGACTGCCTCAAAAGGCACGACACGGGGTAGAGGTCTTCCCTCCACAGGCAATCCGGGTCGTCCCAACCCTTCATCCAAACCCCTTCTCAATATGTTGAAGGAAGCGTTCAAATCTCTATCCATCACCAGCCCACACTTCGGACAGCGAAAAACCCTCTCCGAAAGAGGCAATTCCTCCACAACGAACCCACAACGGGAGCAAGTCCTCGAAGTGTAGGCTGGCTCAACAAAAACAACCCTCCGACCAGCTCTCTCAGCCTTGTCGGAGAGTATCCTAATGAAAGCACCAAGAGAGGAATCGAGCAAACGACGGTTGAGACTTCTATGACCGTTCTCAACCATATTCTTCGGTTTTAGGCTCTCCACGACAATAATGTCGTAATTCCTGACGTAGTAGAGGGCGAGCTTATGGAGAAAATCATTTCGCTGGTTCGTTAGCTTTTCATAAGCTTTAGCTAATTTTATCCTCTCCTTCTCCCAGTTCTTCGAACCTTTTTGCTTCCTTGAGAGCCTTCTCTGTATCTTCTTAATCCTTTCGAGGGATTTCTCAAGGAACAGAGGGTTTTCAAAAGCGTTGCCGTCGCTATCAACGACGAAATTAGCCACCCCCAAATCAATCCCGACTGCTCTACCCGTTTTAGGTAGCGGTTCTGGTTCTTCCTCAACCTGAAAGATAGCATACCATTTTCCACTCTTCGTCCGTTTTATGATTACTCCTTTAATCCTGCCCTTAATTTTCCTGTGGAGCTTTATGGGAACTTCTCCAATTTTGGAAAGGTGCAGTCTCTTCCTCCCTTCATCGAGCTTGAACCCGCTTTGATTGTAGTTCAGAGTCTTCCAGCTATTCGGCGAGGTTTTGTATCTTAGCTTTCCTATCTTATGCCCGTTCTTTTTTAGAACCTTCAGGACGGTCAGGTTGTTCCAGAGTTGGTGGTTCACCATTTGGAGAACTTTAGAGTAGACTTCCTTGAGTTCTGGCTTTTCCTTCTTCAGCTCGACGATTAGCCTTTGGGTGTCGGTTCTCCTGAGTGAAGGGTTTTCCCGTATTGCCCTCAATAACTCGTTATAGAGCCAGCGACAGAGTTCCATATGTTGGAGCATCCTTTCCTGCTGTGCTTTTGAGGGATAGATTCTGAAGCGGTAGGAACGCATCAACTTTCCTCACCCTGACTCTCAACGTAGGCTTTGAGAACGTCGAGGGTCACTTGCCCAGAGGTTGCGAGGAAGTATGAGGGCGACCAGAAGGCGTTTCTCCAGAGTTTTTCCTTCACTTCGGGGAAGTTCCTGCGTATTTCCCTTGATGTGATTGTCTTTAGGCCGTTGATGTATTTTGGTATGTTGAGGGTGGGTTTTGCCTTGAAGAGGATGTGAATGTGGTCTTGGTCTGTCTCGATAGCGAGAACTTCTACCTCGTGGGTCTCCGATATTTCGTGGATTTTCTGTTTAAGAAAGTCTATTATCCTGTCGTTGGTGAAAACTTTTCTGCGGTATTTTACGACTAAAATGAGGTGGTAGTAGAGTTAATAGACTGAGTGTGCTCCCTTGTCGAGTTTGTATTTCATAGTTATCCCAAATTTTGTGTAACTATGAAAGTATTTTAAGTGTTTCGGGCTTTCATTCCCTCCCTATCGGAAGGGGACTTCCCGCCCGAATGTGTTAAAAGACATGGATCGCCGTTGCTTTAAAGCTTAGGTAAACCTCTTTTCCCTCTTGAATCCCCATCTCTACAAGAGAAGAGCGGGTTATAAAAGCTCTAAGCTCAATTCCACCAATATCAAGGGTTACCCTCACCAGCGAGCCCAGATCTTCAACCGCTAACACCTTGGCTTTGAACTCGTTTCTTGCAGAGGTTTTTATGGACTCATTGGATATAACGATGTCCTCCGGCCTTATTCCAACTCTCAGCTTCCCTTTAAACTCCCCCGGTAGCTCTATTGAAATTCCGTTTGCCCTTAATATCCTCCCTTCCGCAATCCCCTCTATTATGTTTTCAAACCCAAGAAATCTCGCGACTTCTTCATTTTTAGGCTTGGAAAAGACTTCCCTAACTTCTCCGGTTTGGATCAATTTTCCGTTCAGCATTACACCAACTCTATCCCCTAAACTGACAGCCTCTTCAAAAGAATGCGTTACGTGTAAAGCCGTGAAGCTAAGCTCCCTTCTCCAGCGTTTCATCTCTTGAATGAGCTTAGCCCTAGTTTGAACGTCCAGATTTGCAAAAGGCTCATCAAGAAGTATAAGCCTTGGCTCCAGTACTAAAGCCCTCGCAATGGCAACCCTTTGAGCTTCACCGCCGCTCAGCGTTTTTGGTTTTCTGTGCAAAAGATGTGAGATTTCAAGAATCTCTGCAATCTCCCTAATCCTCTTATTGATTTCATTTTTTGGAATTTTTCTGAGCTTCAATCCGTAGGCTATGTTGTCGTAAACTTTCATATGAGGAAAGAGGGCGTAGTTTTGAGGAATATAAGCTAGATCCCTCTTCTCCGGTGGAAGAAAAGTTATCTCCTTCTCATCCATAAAGATTTTTCCAGAATCTGGTGTAAAGATGCCAGCGATGAGTTCGAGGAGAAGGGTCTTTCCAGCACCACTAGGGCCCAAAATTATGAAGTACTCTCCCCTCTCAACTGAAAATGTTATGTCTCTGAGGTGAAATTCCTTGTAGTCCTTGGAAATATTTTGAACTTCAAGCATGACGTTATCACCGGGCAATAGTCTCTAAAAATGTCCTCAACCCCGACTCATCCAAAAACTCCTCAATAAGCCCACGGTTTTCTCTGATTAATTTCTCAATGAAGTTTCTGTATAGTCCCGACATGGAGTCTCCTTTGTAGTTCCTGGCAATTGCCAAGAGATGCATGACGTCTTTTGGAGTAAGCTTTCTTTCCAAGTCTTTGCTGAGCTGACTTATTGAGTTTTCTAGCCTTGAAAGATTACTCTCCTTCTTAGCAAGAAGAGTCATTAAGAGCTCAAGTTCTTTTTTTGGTTCGATGTCTTTTGCATCAAAAGTAACATCTCCAATTCCGAATGGAACAATCGTTATCCCATTTACTAGGAGGTAACCATTTTTTACTTCAGGTTCAAAGCCTCCTGCCTGCAAGGTGCTTTTAGCCCAGTTTAGAATGTTTTCCTCTGTATCAACGTCTCTAGCCACTCCAATAATAGTAGGCCTATCCTCAAATCTCTCAACTGCTCTGAAAACTGCCTTAAGAGCCTTTTTAAGGTTATCTTTCCCATTAGCATGCAGTATCACCAACAAAGTTTTGTACTTAATTAAACAGATAGGTCTTGATAGCTCCTTGTCCTTCGAAAACGGCAGAATCTCACACCCTGCATTGCTCTCCCTAAACCTATAAAACTCCTTTATTAAGGGAAGAAAGAAGCTAACATCTGTTCTGCCCTCTAAGAGCAAGAGTCTCACTTCCATTTTTCATCCCCTCAGGTCTAGTCCAAGAGTTTCTCTTAGTTCTTGCGATTCTTCAAAGGTCTCTATTGAGGCTTTTACGTTTCCGTTCTCACGCTTCATATAAATGACCCTTCCCTCTACTTTGCTTTCTAGACCATATTTGATTAGCATGTCAATAAGCTCAAGACTGTGGGTCGTTAGAAATACTTGGACATTGTTTTCTTTTGCTCCCCTGACAAGAGTCTTAGACATAACTCTTAGAGACTTTGGATGATGGAAGGCTTCGGCGGAGTCTATGAGAAGATAACCATTTTTCAGAGAGGAAACTACAAGTGCCATGGCTGTCAATGCTTTAAATCCATCTCCCATCACATAATAAGGTATAGCCTTTTTTGTCCACTTAATGTCTACGTACATAACAGGAGTAATGTTCTCAGGTAATGGACTTAGATTTTGAAACTCTGGATAACCTTTTTTGATTATTGAAAAAGCTCTTTCGGTTCCTTTCTCCTTAAATGCCCAAGAATGAGCCCTTTCAATGAACCCGGGAGAAATTATGTCGAAAGGTGTTAAGAATCGTACAGGCATTTCAACAAGATACATATCATCACTAGTTGAGAACACTGTAAGTAAGTCACCTTCCTTGGGAAAACCTACATTAACTAGCACAGAGTATGTCTTTTTTAAAGGGCCAGCTTTCACGATTCCGGGAAGTATAATAAACTTTCCGAGGCCAATGCGTCTTATTGTATCATCATCAATCTTAAGTTCACCCCCCAAGATGTCAACGATATTACCCTGTTTTCTGATTTCTACCGAGAATGGAGTGTTATTCTCAACGAATTTGATCTTAGTAGCAAGATAATCTTGATAAAACAGGGAAGTTACTGAATTTTTTCCAAACCACCCTCTCCAAGTCAATACCTTTGTTAGCACTTCTTGCAATGGATCGTTTTCACTATTCACACCTGCAATACCAATAGAAAACGCTTCAATTATGCTTGATTTACCCGCATTGTTTTTGCCCGCAATTACGTTAATTTGGCCAAGATTATTTAGTTCCAACTTCTTTATGCCCCTAAAATTCTCAATCCTAAAAGATGTTATCATGAGCATCCCCTTTCAGTATTGGTATTAACCAAATTAAAGCTTTGTCCTCAAGCATTTCTCGACCTCCCTACAATCCACCTTAGAACAACGAAGATGCTCAAGCTCAGCAGTACAAGGATAACGGAAATCGGCCTTGAAGCCCTCAAACCATAGTTGTTAAAGTACTCCATGACCAGAACCTGTGCAGTTTTTGGGTAATATGCAACGATTAGAATCGCACCCACTTCGCTTATCGCCCTTGCCCACGTCATGATGGCACCGCTCAAGATAGAGGGCATCGCAATGGGAAGCGAAATCGTCAAGAATGCCTTAAGCCTACCCGCCCCTAAGGTTCTTGCCACATGCTCAAGCTTCTCATCTACCGCCAAAAACCCGTCTCTGGCGGCATTGATTGTGAAAGGTGCAGAGACAAAAAGCATTGCCATTATTATTCCGAGATAGCTATCCAAAATTTTGTTTGAAAATGTCACAAGAAGCATTATGCCAACAACGGAGTGTGGGATAACTATTGGGACGTCAACAACGGCCTGAACAAAACTCTTCCCCACAAAATCCTTCCTTGCGAGTATATAGCCAAGGGGGACTCCAAAAAGGAGAGAAATAAGCATTGTAGCCGTGGACGTTAGGAGGGAATTCCTAAGAGCCTCTAAGACAATATCATCGTGGAGAACATTTATAATCATTTCCCAGTCCAAAAGCTGCTTCCCTATGATAACGGCTAACGGAAGGAGGATGTACAGAACAAGGAACGTGCCGAGCAGAGCGAAGAACCATGTTACGTAATCCCTCATATCCTCACCTCTGAAGAAAAAGATAAAAAGTTTAGCCCTCTACCTCCACTTCATTTTTGATCTCCTCTGGAATGTTTCCAAATCCAACAGGTGGCCATATGAAATCCTGATAGTTCTTCTCAAAAATTTCCTTGCCTCTTTCACTCAGTAAGAACTTCAGGTACTCTAGAGCGAGCTCCTTATTGGGGGCATCTTTTAGGACAGTTACTCCATAGACAATTGGTTTTGCTTTGATTGTTTTTCCTGTTGAGCCTAGAGTTATTGAAACCTGCCCATAATAGTCTGCTAGAGTAAAGTCCTTCAGGTTGATCTCTTTGGGCAACTCAACGAACTTTAAGCCGTGCTGCATTGCGACACTTTTGTAAATGAAATAATAATCCAAACTACCGCTCTCCACTAAGCCAGTTAAATCCGTTTCCTTTGGTCTTATAACAACCTTGTCAGTCTTGATTTGAATCTCCTTTGGGGCAACTATGTGGTTTCCTTCGGCATAGATGTTGGTGTTTCTTTCTACTAAAGTTTCAAAAATCGGCTTTCCATAATAGATATCGGCAAGCTTCATTACCATAACACTTCTATAACCACAAGGGTCTTGATTGGGGTCACTGAATCCAAAGGAAACATCCTCTCTCGCCAGAATCTCATACCAGTTGTTAGAGTTGATTTCATCGGCGTATTTACTCTTATCGGTGAATGCTATGACTATCTCATTGGTCGCAAAAAGGACGTAAAAGTCCGTATAGTTGGGCACCAGCAACTGAGGGATTAGGGTGTAATCTGCAAGGGCAACGATATCGGCTTTTTTCCCCAAATCTGTGACTTTTCTAACGGCCATAACACTTCCGCTAGCCTCTGCTTGAATTTCCACATCATAACCAAGGGTCTTAGCGTATTCCCTGAAAGCTTCGCTGACGTCTTTTAAGGGCTCGCTCAGAGAGCCAGCATGGAAAATCTTCAAAGTTGATTTTTTAAGTTCCGTTTGTTCTGATGAAGGGGCAATACTTTCCTTCGTTCCAGTGTCCTTAACTTCATTCCCCCCAATGCAGCCGCTGGCAATTATTGCAAGAAGGAAAATTCCTATGAGAATCAATGATGCCCGTTTCATCACACCACCAGAAGAATACTCAACTTTGAGTATTTAAACATTTTGAGTAAATAGACGTGTTGAAGTTAAGCTAGTTTGCTTAACTCCAGAAGGATTTTATACCTAAACTAACTAAACTTCTAAAGGTGGGAGAATGAGAATGGTGCTTATTGATGGGGAGCACTATCCAGATGTAACTGCGTGGGCTATAAAAGGGCTCGGAGATGTATGCTGTGCAGTGTTTTTGGGAGGCACGGAAAAAATAGGTGATATGAAGTCCTTGGAGAAAAAAATAGGGGTCAAGCTGTACTACGGTAAAGACTACCTTCTTGAAATCGAGAGGGCTATTAGGGAGAACAAAATTGAGGAAGTCGTTGACCTGAGCGACGAGCCTGTTCTGAACTATGAGGACAGATTTAGAATAGCAGCAGTGCTCTTAAAGAACGGTGTAAAATACAAGGGTGCTGATTTTGAATTCTCTCCCAAAAAGATCACCAAAATCAACAAACCGAGTATTACAATACTAGGGACCGGCAAAAGAGTTGGAAAAACAGCGGTAAGTGGTTTTGTTGCAAGGACTCTAAAACAAATTGCAAAGCCCATAATAGTAACAATGGGCAGGGGAGGACCAGAAGAGCCGGAGATAATTGAGGGAGATAAGATAGAGATAACTCCCGAGTTTCTGGTAAAAATTGCGGAGTCAGGTAAGCACGCTGCATCCGATCATTTTGAAGACGCTTTAACGGCTAGAGTTTTAACTATCGGATGCAGAAGATGCGGAGGCGGAATGGCAGGCTTTAGCTTTTTTGATATCGTTGACAAAGGAATAAAACTCGCGGAGAAGCTTGAAGGAGATATAGTGATACTCGAGGGAAGCGGCGCAACTTTCCCCGCGGTTAAGGCAGATAAATACATAACCGTCGTCGGTGCAACTCAGAGAATTGAGTTCATAAGGAGCTATTTCGGGCCCTTCAGAGTGGGACTCGCGGACTTAATCGTGGTCACACTTGCCGATATGGTAAGCAAAGAGAAGCTTGAAGAGCTCCAAAGAGTTTTAAGGGAAATAAACCCAAAGGCTGAAGTTCATTTAACGGCCTTTAGGCCAAGACCCTTGGGAGATGTAAGGGGCAAAAAAGCCCTCCTTGTTATGACTGCACCTCCAGAAGGACTTAAAAAAGCCGCGAAGTACTTGGAAGATCATTATGAGGTCGAGATAGTTGGAAAAAGCCCAAACTTAGCAAACAGAGAAAAACTCAGAGAGGACTTGAAACGCTTTGTTAACTACGATACGGTTGTAGTAGAACTAAAAGCAGCTGCTGTAGACGTGGTTACAAGGGAAGCTCTCAAGCATGGAAAGGAAATAATATACCTAGACAATGAACCGGTGAATATAGACGGAAAGGACTTGAAGGAAGCTGTTTTGAAAATCGGAAGGGAGCTCAAAGGTGAGGACAAATGATAATCGTCGTTGACCCCGAGAAGAAAACCAAAATACCCTTTTCACGAGGAATCTTAACTAGATCAATAACTTCTACCGGCGTTGACGTTGGGATAGCCTATTCAATAGCGGCAGAGATAGTAAAGGAACTTGAGAGAAAAAAGGTAAAGGTAATCACCAAGGACGAAATTCGAAAGATGGCCTATAAGAAGCTCTTGGATCATGGGCTGAAAGATGCCGCTAGGAAGTATCTTTTCTGGCATGAACTTAGAAGGCTGAAGTATCCGATGATAATCCTCCTCGGAGGAGCAACTGGAGTTGGAAAGTCTACGCTGGCAACGGAGTTAGCCTTTAGACTTGGGATAAGGACTGTAATAGGAACTGACACCGTTAGAGAGGTAATGAGGAAAATAATAAGCAAAGAGCTCCTACCAGCAATCCACACTTCCTCGTTTTTGGCATGGAGAGAGCTCAGAAACTTGCCAAAAGACGTGGATCCTTTAATATACGGATTTGAGAGTCAAGTTCGGTATGTAACCGTAGGAATTAACGCAGTTGTAGAGCGTTCATACAAGGAGGGTTTCAACACGATAATAGAGGGAATTCACCTAGTTCCAGGCTATGTGAGCCTAAACGACAGGAGTTTTATGTATCTGATAACTGTAAAAAACAGTGAAGCACTTGAAGCAAGGTTTTACGAAAGAGCCCGTTACAGCCTCAGGCCAGCGGAATACTACGTGAAGAATATCGATAACATAATGCACATCCAAGAGTATTTAATTGAAAAAGCGAAAGAATACGGGATTCCGATTATAGAGAACATCGAACTTGAGCAGTCTATAAATTCCATAATGAACAATCTCATGGAGGAAATACCAAAGCGGCTTAAGGAGAGGGGTATTGAGCTTTCAATTTAAGGACAAAACTCTTTTATCTTTTTGAGACCAATTAATTTTTGAGAGCTTTTATGGTGATCCCAATGGATGAAAACGCTCCTATCAAAGTTTATATGACGAAGAAGCTTATAGGGGTAAGGCCAGAAGACACTGTCCAAGAGGCGTGCAAAGTGATGGTTGATTTTGACATCGGCTCTCTGGTGGTTATTGATGAAAAAGACAACGTTGTGGGTTTCTTTACAAAAAGTGATATTATTAGGAGGGTAATCGTCCCAGGCTTGCCCTATACAACTCCCGTAAAGGAGATAATGACAAAAGACCTCATTACCGTAGACACGAACACACCGCTAAAGGAAGTGCTGAAGATTATGGCTGCAAAGAGGATAAAGCACATATTGGTGAGGGAAGAAGGAAAAGTCGTCGGGATTTTTACACTGAGTGATTTGCTCGAGGCAAGTAGGAGAAAGCTCGAAACTTCAATAGCAGCGGAGTGAGGGATATGAAAATAGCCCACATAAGTGACACCCACATAACCAGCGGAGAAGCCTACAAAGGATATGCCTTCGATCTAATAGCCAACGAAGTCAACACACTAGACTATGACATGGTTATTCACACGGGAGATGTGACAAACGAGGGATTGAGGGAAGAATACGAGAGGGCAAGTTATGAACTAAAAAAGATTCAGAAGCCTTTAATAGTCGTTCCTGGAAATCACGATGCAAGAAACGTCGGTTATGAACTCTTTGAGAAGTACATAGGGCCACTAAATGGGGTTTACGAAAAAGACGACCTCGTTATAATATGGGTAGATTCTACGATCCCTGACTTAAGTGATGGGAGAATAGGGGGCTACAAATTCCACTGGCTCAAAGAAAGGCTTGAGGAGTATTCCCACAAAAAATTCAAGATAGTTGCTTCCCACCACCATCTAGTCCCTCTACCGGACACGGGGAGGGAAAGGAACGTTTTATTCAATGCCGGCGACGTGTTGGACTTACTTTTAAAGCACGATGTTAACCTTTACATCTGCGGGCACAAGCACGTGCCCAATATCTACAAAGTTGAGGGGCTTGTTGTGGCAAATGCCGGCTGTACCTCATGCAGAAAGACCAGAAAAGGTGACGTAAACAGCTACAACATAATCAAAATCAAAGAAGATGGAAAAATCTCGGTAAGTATAAAGCGGGTAACAGGAGATATCACAAGAAGAGAGTTTAAAATCAAAAAGCAAAGGATTTTTGTTCCAAAGAAGAGAAGATTGCTAAGAATCGTCCAGATGAGCGAGAGCAATGTTTCAGATAGGGTTTATTTCAGAGAGAGAGTTTTGAAAAACGCAATTAAGGCTATCAACGAGAAGTACAAACCAGATTTAGTCATACACTGCGGAGACATGGTGGATGTCGGAACCGAGAGGTACTATGCAAAAGCTTACGAATTCTGGGAAAAGATCAAGCCAGAGAAGATTATAGTGCCCGGTCACAACGACATTACCTATCTCGGCTACGACCTCTTCAAAGAGTATTTTGGGGAGCCAAAAATTCTGGAAATGGAGAATTTTGCATTCATTCCAATAATTTCAGCCCAATATGAGACTCCTATAGGAGTGGTTGGGAGAATAGGCCAGAAAATTTTGAGAAAACATCTACAGGAACATGAAGAAAAGTTCAGAGCTGTAATAATGCACCACAACATAATTCCAATACCTAAAAGCAGAGAGATAGGATTTTTAGAAGATGGGGGCAATGTTTTGAAGATATTAACAGATGAAAAAGCAAATTTAGTTTTAACGGGTCACGGTGGCAACACATTGGGAATAAAAGTCGAAGAAACACCAATAATAAACGCAGGGTCAATAAGCTGGGAGCTCCACAGAAATCCCTTTGGAAACTCCTTCAACTTAATAGACATCTATGAAGATATGATAGCAGCATTTGAAATACAGGCAACCTGGGGATCAAGAAAACTCCTAGGAATATGGAAAATAAAAACAAAAGTGCCATGGGCTTAGCCGAAGAAGGCGCCCATCATGTCCATCTGCTCTTCAGAGAAGCCCTTAACTTTGAACTCGGGCATCTTAGCAATAAGTTCCTCGTATCTCTTCTCATCTATTTTCTCAACTTCTGTGCCCTTCACATGAAATGCCCTTAAAGTATCCTCTGACCTGTATGCAACCAGAAATTCCTCGCTTTCTATATTTTCGAAGTTCACAAAGATAGCGTTTCCACCCGTATAGGGCTTTTTACATTTAAAGGGAAAGCTTGCAGAGTTCAACATCGCATCTCCAAGGGCAAAGTTAGCTTTTTTGCCGTTTATCTCCGTCCAAAATGGTTTTCCCTCAAAGTCCCCCTCAACAACTACGAGAGTTTTCTGCCCATCAAACTCTATAATCGGTGCACCTTTCTTCTCAAGGATATCAAAGAGCTCCTCAATTGTTTCAGCGTTTTTTAAACTTGCGACAAATCCTTCCACTTTCATTCCAAATCCTCCATTTTCTTTTCAAAAATAAGTAACCTAAAGGGTTTATAATCATTCCTCCTCTTCTATGAATTCTCCTTCCTCTCCTTTTTCGTTGGAGAGTTCTCTCAGGCGATCAATTCCAGAGCCTACGGCTATCAATATGTCCCCCTCTTCAATTTTCTCGTCCTTGGAGGGGTTGTAAATATATCTTCCTCCCCTCTTTATCGCTATTAACCTTACACCCACTTTGGTTGGAAGCTTAAGCTGTTTGAGGGGTTGTCCTATTAGTATTGACCCCTTGTTAACCTTTATGCGCCCTATTTCTTCATCAACATCGTGCATTATTTTCCTTATTATGGGGTGAGGCTCAACATCCCTGAGAACAAGGTCTGCTATCTCATAGGCGGAATCGCTTATCTGCTCGTTTATTGTAGCCATCTCAATTATACTTAGGAGCTTTTCGGGATTTTCTTCATACTTGGCAGCCCTCAAAGCAAGTTTTTTGACTTTTAATGTGAGCTCATCCATTTTTTCTTCCAGGATATAAACCTCATCGGCTATGTCCTCACTATCGTACATGACTGAGGAGAAGGCAAGGTCAACCATAAGAGAAGAAAGGTTTTTCATTTCTATGAGACAATCTTTTATCTCTTCAAGCTCTTTCATCACCAACCACCCTGATAATTCCTCTCGCAATCTCTTTAAGGTGTTCAACAGAGGTGTGAGTTCCCCTTCCTATCAAAATATCTCCCGGCTTTATCTTGAAGTCCTTATCCGGGGCAAAAATCCACCTTTTACCCCTTTTCACCGCTATTATCCAAACCCCAGTGTTTGTGGCAAGATCAAGCTCCCCAAGTGTTTTTCCTACGATGACAGAATCTGCAGAGACTGGAACCTTTGCTATTACTTCCTCGCTTTCCATAATTGCCTCTGTAATAACTGGATGAAGTTCAACTCCTTCAAGAACCATCTTTGCAAGGTCTCCAGCGGCGTTTGAGATGTCCTCTATTGAATTTGCCATCTGCAGAACAGAAGTTATCTGCTCCGCCTCCTTTGGATTTCTTGCTGCCAAAACAGCGTGTGTCATAAGGTGGTAGTTAAGGAGATCCATTCTCTCCTCGAGATCGAGCACTTCCTCGGCTATCTCTTTATCCCCGAAGAGGATTGCTGTGTAAGCAAGATCAACCATGAGCTCGACGATGTTTTTCATCTCAATGAAAATTTCTTTAACGCTCTTAGGCTGATACTCAAACTCCTCAAACTCTTCCATCCCTTTGTCCTCCCCGTTTTTATCTCATATCTCATTTTCTTTTAAGGTTTTCTTAGACTAAACAATCAGATGAGCAACCCCCACAGTGAAGAGTGTGGAAAATATATCTGCTAAAGTTGTTATCGTTGGAACGGTGGCATTATCAGGATCTAACCCAAGTCTATCAAAGACTATTGCGAGGAAGTATCCAATGAACATGTTAAACAAGACCAAGAAAGGATAAAGAAAGATAAACGGGAAAACAAGTCCAATGCTCTTTCCCAAGCTTAGTTTTACCACACCTATTGCCACTAAGTTCATTAGGACTGCTATGAAAAAACTCGTCACAAAGTACACAAAAATATCTAGTATGGAATCCCGGTTAAGAAAGCCCTCGATTTCCCCAAGATGAAGCTTCGTTGAGGTTTTTGCTCCAATAATTGATCCATAGTTTCCAGCAGTGCCAAGTATTGCAGGGTACATGACGCTGAACACAACAGAAGCATAAATAATTTCGCTGTAAGATTCGAGCAGTCCTCCCGAAATGCTTGACAACAATGCTAAAGCCCCAATAATTCCTAGAATTTCTCTAATCATGCGCTTCTCTTCGCTTTCAAATTTTGTTTTGATGAACATAGCTAGCAAAAGCAAAAACGCCAAAACTACTAAGCTACCGAAGACATGGGGAATATCTTCATAAAGGAGAATAAAGAAGACCAGAAAAGGCATTGTGACGAGATCTCCAGCGGAAGTTACCAAAGGTGCCGCCACGGTGTCTGGATCAATGCCCTTCTTGAAGGGCAATACGGTGGCAAGTGCTGTTGCATAACCCATTATCAAGCTTACGAAAATAGTCGAAGTTAGCACTATTAAAAGCACAATCATTCCGGATATGGCGTTTCCCACTTTAAGAACTCCCACAATCCAGAGCACAATAACAGGGAGGAGAGATAGGAGAATGCTCAAGAAAATGTTTTTCAAAACATTTTTATCTCTCAGCTTTGGCTCCATCTCACCTAGATGGAGCATTGTAGTAAAGCGAGAAGCCATTGCCCCAAAAATGTTGCCTCTCAACCCCATAAGTCCCGGGAGAATCACGAATATGACCGGGTAACTCAGCATAATCTTTTCAAAAAATCTACCCAAGAACGCTCCGGCAAAGAAGTCCATAAGAAGACAAACTATTAGCGCTGGAACTGCTATCAATGCTTCTCTGAATTTCTCTGAAAGCTCCCTTCCAAGAACTACTTGGAGGCTTTTCATATTCCTCCCCCCTCATTTCTGCTCCCTCCTTGCCACTGTCTTTTACCTTACCGAGTAACTCTCCGAAAAGTTATATAAAAAGGTTTTGGTGACCCTAACCGAAGAAAAAAGAAGTAAAAGACGGATTTTCTTATATGTTAGCTCTTTTCTAGCTGGAATGGGGATATATAGTCTCCATACTCCTCTTTCGCCTTTAGGAGTCTTTGTCTTTCTTCCTCTAAAATCTTAAAGAGCTCTTCTGGGATGTTGCCAACATCCTTGTAAATCTTTTCAATCCTTTCTATCTTGGCAAGGAACTCGGGAACTCTGATGGTAAACTGCTTTTCATAGTCTTCTCTGCTGTAATCCTTGTTGAGGACTTCCTTAAAGAGTCTCTTCAGGTCTTCGTATTTTGGAATGTATCCAACGGGAGTTTCTATCGCATCAACATCCCCATGAACCCTAAGCTCCATCCATTTGAGCCACACTGCCTTGTCGAGCTTATGATTCAGCCATCTGCCGTCTTTATCTCTAAGGAAGTAGTTAACGGCAAATATTTTCGGCTTTATCCTTAGCTTTTTCTCGAATTCAAGATAGTTCCTAAGATAGTCCCCAATATGAACACTCAGGAAATCCAAAATAGCCATTGGATTGAATGCCCTCACTCCCTCCTTTCCAAGGGTGGCTGCGGTTGTTTCACTTTCCAACGCCGCTCCCATAGTAATGACTCCATGTGCCCAGTCAAACGCTTCCCTCACCGGGGGCCAGGTATCTGCATCTCTGCCACCAAATATCATGCCACCGATTCTAACGCCACAAGGAGCTTCAAGGGCCTCTAAATCAACGTTTGGAAATGCCTCAAGGCTGACTGTGAAGCGAGCATTTTTGTGGCTCGGTGGTATCTCGTTACCCTCGGCATCTTTCTTTCCTCTCCACCACTTCCCGCTGTGGTTCTCGCCTTCGTCTGGAATCGGAATGCCCATGTCATTCCAGTAGGGCTTTCCATCTTTAACGAGAACGTTCGAGAAGATTATCTCATTCGGTGAGTGAAGAACCTGCCATATTATTGGATCATCCTCCTGGTTGACTCCCTGGATTATTCCAAAAACACCCTTCTCGACGTTAGCCCCTCTGGCTTCACCTTTCATGTCAACTATGAACGTGAGGTCATCGCCCACTATGTTCTCCCATGGAAGCATTGCTGTTGAGGTTTTGCCGCACATAGATGGATAAGCTCCCGTGAAATAAGTTTTTCTCCCATTAGGTCCGTTCACGCGCATAAGAAACATATGCTCGCTCAGCCAACCTTCTTGGACAGCTCTTCTAATCGTAAGCCTGAAGGCGAGCTTTTTGAGCCCTATTGTATTGCCACCGTACTGTGTGTTTGCTGAATAGACAGTCTCTCCTTCAAGGTCAATGTAAATCCTTCTCTTATCTATGTTCTTGCTGGTCTTTCTTTCGTCAAGTTCCCCCGCAGAATGGACAAACTTCAAAAACTTTGCATCTCTTCCAAGGCGTTTAAACTCCTCGTAACCTTTTCTGTAAAGGATAAACTCACTGTGAGCAACATATGCGGAATCGGTGAGCTGAACAGCGGGAATCGTGAAGATTGAGTTCTTAGGGCCGAGCACAAAGAAACATACAAACAGCTCCTTACCTTTTGCAATATCTCTCATGATTTCATGAATCTCCTTAAGCCCTTCTTCCCTGTCCATAGTATTTATGAACGGAATCTCCACCCCCTTAGGAACCAAGATTTTAGTCCTAGCTTTATCTCTAGCTTGATCGTAATAGCCATCGTAGTGGACGGTATGCCCTTCCATCGCGAGGGGCTTCTCCTCCCCGTATTCAATTGCCTTTCTCCTTACATAGTCCTCATCTTCCTTCGAGTCTGTGCAAACAAAAACTTTTGCAGGATTCAAAAGATCAATGTACTTTGCCAAAAATTCATGAAGTTCAGGATTGTCAATTACCTTAATTTTCTCAAACTGTTCTGGATCAAGTCTATTTTGAAGATATTCCAAAGGCTCCATTTACATCACCGTAAAAATTGTCATTATGACAAATTAAAAAGATTTCCAATAAAACCACCATAAATTATATTAACTGGGAAATCCCTAAACTTTATGGTGGCAGTTACATGCAAGCAGTTATTCTAGCGGGCGGAAAAGGCACAAGATTGCTTCCTCTAACCGTCTACCGCCCCAAACCAATGATTCCATTTTTCAACAAACCCATGATGGAGTACATAGTCAACGCCCTAGTAAACGCTGGAGTGGAAGAGATATTCGTACTCGTTGGATACCTAAAAGAGAGAATCATGGAGTATTTTGGAGACGGAAGTGATTTTGGGGTTGAGATTCACTATTCAAATGGAGAAAACATAAAGCTTGGAACCGCAGGAGCAACAAAAAAGGTTGTGGACAAAATAGAGGACACGTTTATAGTCGCTTCAAGTGATGTTCTCACTAATTTAAACATTAGAGCTCTCTATGAGTACCACAAAAAAAAGAAAGCCCTCGCAACAATAGCCCTCTCGCAGGTTGAAGATCCAACCCAGTATGGGATAGCGATTGTAGATTCAGAGAACAGAATAATAAGGTTCAAGGAAAAACCAAAGCCGGAAGAGGCATTTAGCAACCTTGTAAATGCAGGCATCTACGTCTTCGAACCAGAGGCATTCGATCTAGTACCCAAAGGGGAAAACTTTGATTTCTCACTCAATCTGTTTCCCAAAATGCTCGAAGAGAATTTACCCCTTTATGGTTTTCCGTTTAAAGAATACTGGAACGACGTGGGGAGGCCATCAAGCTACCTTCAAGCAACTGAGGACGTGTTCTTGGGGAGACTGAGACTCCCACAATTAAGAACGGAATCCTTAAAAGGGAACCTAGAATATGGAGGCTCTCTTTACAGCGGAAGGAGATGTCAAATCAGAAACCCAAGCATAAGGGGATTTGCCGTACTGGGAGATAACGTTAAAATAGGCAGAAACGTTAAAATAGAACGGTCGGTAATATTCTCCAATGTGACTATCGAGGAAGGAGCAGAGATCTACGAAGCAATAATTGGAGAGAACGTTTACATCGGAAAGGGTGTAATTATTGAAAGTGGTAGCGTTATCGGAGATAACTCCGTGATTGAGGACTTCACAAAAATTGGTGCAAATGTAAAAATCTGGACTGAGTCAAGAATTGGAAAAGAAAGTATAATACTTCCTGATTGAGGTGATTATGATGGAGATTTATAGATCCGAGGAATTCAACCCAGAAGAGCTCGCTCTGCTTGGTAGAGCAATAGGAACCGTAGGACAGGGAACTATAGTGGTAGGACGAGACGGAAGGGCAATTTCAAGGTATGGAAAGAGGGCACTCGTAGTGGGAATCGTAAGCACCGGGGCAGCAACTATGGATGTTAGACTTATTCCGCTAATAGCACTCAAAGATTTTGCCCATAAGAGGGGCCTACCCCTAGTATATGTTTACTATCACAATGGGGTAAGGGTGGAGATTAGTGGCTTTGACCCCGATGAAATAAAGGCCATACTGGAGAGTAAGAAGTTTATAGAGGCACATCCCAACGATATAGGAGCTACTGTTTATTATCCCAACGCCCTAGACGACTTTCTGCAGGATATTTTCAGGCACTATAACTTCAAGATAGAGGGAAGCGCATTAGTGGATTGCATGAATACTCCAGCAGTACTCTTCTTCCCCAGATTAAATGAACACTTTGGGTTTGAAGTGGAGCTTCTCAACGATATGATGACCAGCTATTTGCCTCCAAAACCTAAGGAGGTTTACCTTCAAAAGCTCAAAAAAGGAGATTACACCTTTGGACTTCGCTTTAAGCCAAATGGATATGTAGAATTCCACAAAGGAGAAGAAGAAAAAGAGTTTGGTAGCATGTGGAAGCTCTTAGATTATATGAAGAAGACCCTCTGAATTCAACTCTAAGAAGAAATACAAAAGACAAAAAGCATTAAAAAGAAAGGATCAGGTAAGTTGCAACTCTGGAGGTGTATTTATGGGCATGTTCATCGTCTTAGAAGGAATTGACGGAGCAGGAAAATCAACTCAAGCTAAAATGCTTGCGAAGTGGTTTGAAAATAAGGGATACGAAGTCGTTCTCACCAAAGAACCTACAGACACTGCTTTTGGAAAGCTAATAAGGAGACTCGTACTGACGGGAGGAAAAGAGGGAATAATCGATGGTGCGCGGATAAGCAAAGAAGCGGAGGCACTACTTTTTGCCGCAGATAGAGCCGAGCACGTTAAAAAACTCATAGAGCCTTCTCTAAAAGCCGGAAAAGTGGTTATATCGGATAGGTATTTCTACTCCTCCCTAGCTTACCAGTGGGCAAGGGGGCTTGACTTGGAGTGGCTTATCAACTTGAATGCCTTTGCTCCAAGGGCTGACCTCGTAATCCTTCTCGACTTGCCAGTTAAGGAGAGCATAAAACGCATAAACGGTAGGAGCATCAGGTCAGAGTTTGATAAGATCGTGGAGCTCCAGAAAAAGGTGAGGGAAAACTACCTAAAGCTTGCCGAGAAGTTTGAGGAGATAAGGATTATAAACGCCCTAGCCCCTGTTGAGGATATTCACAACGATATAGTGGCTCTGGTTGAGCATGAACTCCTTGAAAAAAGAGAGTAGAGGTCAGACAGTGCCGATCTCATCATCTATCAGACCGGTAAACGCACATCATCCCAAACCTTTTAACTCCCTATTCTTTAAAAAGTGTTAGCCGATGACGAGCGTTAGCCACTCTGATGAGTGATGACAAGAGGGTTAGCCGAGGCTTTGCCTTGTGAAGGCATATTACTCGGAGTGATGATGCATCCGTGTCGCTTTATGCTCATCAAAGACTAATTCGTGCTTTTTTATGGTCAAGATTGCCTAACTGCGCTTTCTCGGAAAGCTTATATAGACTTTTACCGATATGAAACTCGGTGATTGTAAAAATGCTTGATTATTTCTTCACCCCAAGGAGCGTTGCGGTGCTGGGAGCATCTAATGACCCTCTGAAACTCGGTTATGAGGTCTTCAAAAACCTTAAAGAGTACAAAGGGAAGGTTTATCCAGTAAATATAAAAGACGAAGTCGTTCAAGGAGTTAAAGCATACAAGAACGTCAAGGACATTCCAGATGAGGTCGACCTGGCTGTCATAGTCGTACCCAAAAGATTTGTCAAACAATCACTCATCGATTGCGGAGAAAAAGGCGTAAAAGGCGTCATAATAATAACAGCAGGATTCGGCGAAATGGGTGAAGAGGGAAAGAAAGAAGAGAGAGAACTCGTTGAAATAGCCCATAAATATGGAATGAGAATCATAGGGCCTAACTGTGTAGGAGTAATGGACACTCACAGCAATCTCAATGCAACGTTTATCATGAATGCCAAGAAAGGCAGCGTTGCTTTCATATCCCAAAGCGGAGCCTTAGGAGCTGGAATAGTTTACAAGACTATCAAAGAGGACATCGGCTTTTCCAAGTTCATAAGCGTCGGGAATATGAGTGACGTGGACTTTGCAGACCTTATGGAGTATTTGGCTGAGGATGAAAACAGCAAAGCCATCGCCCTTTATATAGAGGGTATAAAAGACGGAAGGAGATTCATGGAAGTTGCGAAAAGAGTCAGCAAGAAGAAGCCAATAATAGCCCTAAAAGCCGGAAAGAGCGAAAGTGGTGCAAGGGCTGCCTCATCCCATACGGGTTCTTTGGCCGGAAGTTACGCTATTTATGAAGCTGCATTCAAGCAAAGCGGAATTTTAGTTGCAAACACTATAGACGAAATGTTGAGCATGGCAAGGGCTTTCACCCAACCACTGCCAAAAGGAAAGAGAGTCGCAATAATGACCAACGCAGGTGGTCCAGGGGTTTTAACGGCAGATGAAATAGACAAGAGAGGATTAAAGTTAGCTAACTTGGAAGAGGAGACAATGCAAAAGCTCCGCTCATTCTTGCCCCCAATGGCGGCAGTTAAAAACCCAGTTGACATGATAGCCTCAGCCAGGGGAGAAGAGTACTACAAGACAGCAAAGCTCCTTTTAGAGGATGAAAACGTTGATATGCTCATCGCTATTTGTGTTGTGCCAACTTTTGCGGGGATGACTCCAACAGAGCATGCGGAGGGAGTCATAAGGGCGGTAAAAGAGGTTACCAATGGAAAACCGGTTTTGGCATTGTTCATGGCTGGATACGTTAGCGAGAAAGCCAAGGAACTTCTTGAAAAGGAAGAGATTCCAACTTATGAACGACCCGAAGACGTTGGGGTAGCTGCTTACGCTCTGGCGGAGTTTGCCAAGTCAAAGGGTGTTGTTAAAGAATGAGGTGGTGTGGATGGCTAAAGTTAGTGATATTGTTTTATGGGACAAACCCGGAGAAAGGGTTTTGCTTTTAGGAAACCAGGCAATAGCTAGGGGAGCACTTGAGGCAAACATAGCGGTTTATGCCGCTTATCCTGGAACTCCAAGCTCTGAGCTCACCGATACAATGGCTGTTGTAAGCAAAAAAGCTGGAGTCTACATGGAGTATTCCACAAACGAAAAGGTAGCTTTTGAGACCGCTTTAGCCGCAGCTTGGAGTGGCCTTAGAGCAATGACCGCAATGAAGCACGTTGGTTTGAACGTTGCTGCCGATACTTTCATGAGTGCTGTTGGAATGGGAGTAGAGGGTGGATTCGTCATAATGGTGGCAGACGACCCAAGCATGTGGTCTTCACAGAATGAACAAGATACTAGGATTTATGCAAAGTTTGCAAATGTTCCAGTCCTTGAGCCAAGCGATCCCCATGAGGCAAAGGAGATGACAAAGTATGCCTTTGAGCTTAGTGAGAAGTTTAAGCACTTTGTGATTTTAAGGACAACGACGAGGACTTCCCACGCGAGAGGAGATGTAGTACTAGGAGAACTGCCAGAGGAAATAAAGCAAGGAAAGAGAAAGTTTGGAAAGTTTAAAAAAGATCCAAACAGGTTTGTCGACGTCCCAGCTAACGCAAGAAAATTCCACCCAATAATCCTTGAGAAGATTGAGAAAATAAGAGAGGAACTCAACAACTGTCCATTCAATTGGATAGAAGGCGACGAGAACGCCAAGGTCGGTATAATCGCTCCGGGTTTGAGCTACGCCTATGTGAAAGAAGCTCTCGCCTGGCTTGGCGTTGACGATGTCAAGATTCTCAAACTTGGAACACCGTTCCCTGTTCCCTATGGTTTGTTAGAGAAGTTCTTTGAGGGACTTGAGAAGGTTCTTATCGTAGAGGAGCTCGAGCCGGTTGTTGAGGAGCAGGTAAAAACGTGGGCTTACGACAAAGGGCTTACTATCCCAATCCACGGCAAAGATCTCGTGCCCAGAGTTTACGAGATGACAACAAGGAGGGCAGTAACTGCTATAGCAAAGTTCCTTGGAGTTGACACGCCAATAAACTTTGAAGAGCTTGACGCAAAGTACGAAAAGGTTAAGCCACTCTTACCCCCAAGACCCCCATCATTATGCCCAGCCTGCCCGCACAGAAACAGCTTCTACGCAATAAAGAAAGCCACAAGGGCTAGGGCAATCTACCCGAGCGATATAGGATGTTATACCCTAGGATTGCTTCCGCCTCTCCAAACGGTTGATACAACGGTTGCAATGGGTGCTTCAATTGGAATTGCCCATGGATTGAGCATAGCCCAAAACGGAAGCCTAAGTGAAGAACAGAGAAATCCAGAGAAGCAGGTAATAGTTGCCACAATTGGTGATTCAACGTTCTACCACACTGGATTACCGGCTTTGGCAAACGCAATCTACAACCGCTCAAACGTGCTGATAGTGGTTTTGGATAACCTCGTCACTGCAATGACCGGTGATCAGCCAAATCCAAGCACCGGACAGACCCCGCATGGTATGGGCAAGAGGATACCCATTGAGGATGTTGCAAAAGCCATGGGAGCCGACTTTGTAGCAGTGGTTGACCCATATGACATAAAGACAACCTATGAAACCATAAAGAAAGCCTTAGAGGTTGAAGGAGTTAGCGTTGTGGTATCAAGACAAGTCTGTGCTCTCTACAAAGTGGGACAAATGAGAAGAAGAGGCGAAAAGTGGCCAATCTACCAAGTCAATGAGGAGAAGTGTACAGGATGTAGGGTATGTATCAACGCCTACGGCTGTCCAGCGATTTACTGGGACGAGGAGAAGAGACAGGCAAGAGTTGAGCCAACAATGTGCTGGGGATGTGGAGGTTGTGCCCAAGTATGTCCATTCGGAGCTTTTGAGCCTGTAAAGGAGGGAGCAGAATGAGGGAGTATAACATAGTTATCACTGGAGTAGGAGGTCAGGGAGTTTTAACGGCCGCAAACATTCTTGGCTGGGCTGCCTTAAGAGCGGGATACAAGGTAAGATTAGGTGAAGTCCACGGAATGAGCCAGAGGTTTGGGTCAGTTATAAGCTATGTGCGCTTTGGCGAAGACGTTTACGGCTCAATGGTGCCAGAGGGAAAAGCAGATGTTATGCTTTCCTTCGAGCCTGTCGAGGCCTTAAGATACATTAACTACCTCAAAGAGGGTGGAATGGTAGTTGTTAACACAAAGCCAATAGTTCCAGTGCAGGTTTCGATGGGAATGGCAAAGTACCCGAGCTTGGACGAGATAAGGAAAGTCTTCGAAGAGGACTTCAAGGCAAAATGGATTGGCTTTAATGCTGAAGAGCTTGCGGAAAAAGCAGGGCACGTTGTTACAACCAACACAGTTCTAATTGGAGCTTTAACACAAATTCCAGAGTTCCCACTCGATGCAGAACACGTTAGAGAGGTCATAAAAATAAGCGTTCCTCCAAAAGCCGTGGAAATGAACATGAAAGCCTTTGACCTTGGAATAAAGGCTGCAAAAGAGATTTTAGGGCTCTAAGCCCTCTTTCTACTTAATTTCCCACCACTTGCCGTATATTTTCTTCGCAGCCTCAACAACCTTTACGGATTCATGGCTTGGACGGACTTCCCCTATGGGAGCTTCTCTAGAAAGATACCCACTAACAAATGCCGGAAGACCCTTTCTTAATCCCACGCTGTATCCTCCTTCTAAAACAACAGCCAAGCTAAACTTTGAAAGGGAGGCTCCGGCAAAGTGATAAAACCTCTCAGTTAACTCCATCGTCGCAAGACCATCGTTTCTAAAGGCATCGAAGCCCGCTGAAACCACCACAACTTTTGGCTCAATGTTTTCCAGAACGGGAATCACTATTTCTCTCCACGCAAAGATGTAGTCGTCATCTTTGGAATAATGCGGCATTGGGACGTTTACTTTGCTCCCCTCTGCGCCGTTTCCCCGATATCGTAAATCCCTCCGCTCCCCGGATAAATACCCTCTTCGTGGATATCTATGTGCATGACGTTTTTATCTTCCCAGAAAATCTCCTGGGTGCCGTTGCCATGATGGACATCAAAGTCTATTACAACTGCATCTCCAAGAGCATCTTTAATCTCAAGGGCGGCTCCAGCGGAGTTGTTAAAGATACAGAAGCCGAGAGTTGGTGCGTTGAATGCTCTGCCCCTCCTACCGGCGTGATGACCTGGTGGCCTAACAAGAGCAAGATAAATGTCTTTCCTTTTGAGAGCAAGCCTAGCTGTTTCAACAGCTGTCCCAAAAGCCTTAAGAGCAGCTTCCCAAGTGGCTGGAGATACATAGGTGTCGGGGTCAACAAAGGAGAAGCCCTTTTTGAGAGCTCTATTATCCTTTCAACGTATTCCTCCGAGTGAACTCTTAAAAGCTCCTCCACCTCTGCCTCTGGAGGCTCCCTTACGTTCCTCCACAAATCAGATTCCCTAAGCCCTTCTATAGCAAGCTCAAGCCTTTCTGGATTTTCAGGGTGATATCTTAGAGGTTTATGCTCTTTAAAGACCTCGGAATAGAGAATCTCCACGGAAATCCCCTAGAAAAGTTAAAAAGGAGATTAAGCCTCCTCTTCAATGAGGCCGTATTTTTCAAGCTCGTGAAGGAGCTTTTTAACAGCTTCCCAGGCATCGTGTTCACTCTTTGCCCCACTGCACACGATTTTTCCGGAGCTAAAGAGGAGGATAACAGCCTTTGGATCCTTAACACGATAGATAACACCGGGGAACTGCTCAGGTTCATACTCACAATTTGGCAACACAAGAGCGACAGCATCGAGATTAAACTCCATCTTAAGATCGCCGCTAAACACCATATTTTGGATATCTATCTCCGGCGCTCTGGTGAACTTAGTCCCGATCTTTGAGAGCATTTCAACAAGCTTTGAAACCGCTGCCTGAATGTCTTCAACGCTCTTTGCCCCAGTTACCACGAGTTTACCCGAGCTAAACACAAGGAGGGCAACTTTTGGCTCATCGAAGCGGCAGATTATCCCCGGAAACTCCTCCGGGTTATACTTTGAGTGAGGACAGATTTCTATCACTTTTTCAAGATCAAGAGAAGCAAAAAGATCCACAGAGGCTACTATGTTCTCTATCCTAAGTTCAACATTGCTCATATCAACCAAGGCTTACACCTCCACTGGGTTTAAAAACCCTTTATAAATAATCCCTTAAAGGTTTTTAAAGTTTAGTGAAAATTGCAGATACTGGTAGGGATCATTTAGTAACATTACTAGCCACAGAATAGTTGCAGTTGTATGTTATTGCAATGCTATATTTACCTTTTATTTGNGNTNCGTTTTGTTCTAAAAAACTGTAAAATAATGCAACTTCTTCTTCCGGCTTTAAGTTTGTAAGAAATCCTTCTTTTGTAAGAACTTCTACCACTTCTTTTGGAGCATTGTTTAAATCTTTAATTGCTTTAACAACTTCTCTGTCAACTATTAGAAGTCGAGAGTTAGGTTTTAAAAGTAAACACTCATCAGTGTTTAACTTAACGATAGTCACAAAATTAGAAAGACACATCGAACATCACCCCGTCATATAAAATCCCATCTCTCGATAGCTCTCACCTATAATGGTGTAACTTCTCAAGCCACTGAACTCTTCGAGCATTCTTCTTGTTCCATACCTGTCAACTCCCTCTATGACTATTATAAAGTTATCTTCATTCCAGGGATTTCTGACAACTTGTGAAACTCCAATAGCACGTGTTGTGCCGTTTAAAGAAAGTTCCATTATACTGTCACTCGAGACTAAGAAAGCATGGAACTCATGAACAGCGGTAGGGTTTCTTTTTACTTCCCAACTTTTGTTATAAATAAAGATTATCGGAAGCTTGGTGTTTAGCTCTCTTGTGATTTTGTTCGCCACTGGACCCCCTATCAAAATCAAATTCTCTTTAAAATCTTCACTCGTTAGATTCACATCGGGTTTGACAAGTATGGAAGGAGAAGCTCCGTAATAAGCTCTAAATCCTTTCTCATACATCTCTTTCAACATGTATGCAGTTTCTTTGTCATACTCTACTCCACTCTTATCCGGATTCTGGTACCATAAACAATAATAACCCTTCCAACATAATATATTCTCTCCTCTGCTTCAACAACTGTAATAGGCGTTTTCATTTTAAAGTATTTACTGATGTTTTCGGGAGTTGCCCACTTGCCCATGTGCTCAGCCATAGTAGGAGCATGCTCAAATAGGGTCTCATTTTCCTTCCTAATCTTTTCAAAGATTTCGTATTCTCCAAGAAAATCTTGAATAGGGTATAGTACAGTAGCCATTTGGAGTGTTCTGAATGTAACAAGATCCTGTGGAATTCCACTCTTTAGAGCAATGTACTCGGCAATGCTTTCAGTTAAAAGCTCGTTAAGGTATCTCTCAAATGATCCAAAATGCTCTGGATCATGAGCTGTAAGCGTGGGCAATCGGTTTTTCAGTTCATGTAAGTAGTAGTTCTTATCCTCAAAAAGTCCATAAGTTTTTCCCAAAAAGGCATTGACGAAAGGATGAGTAAACTCGTGAAAGATCGTAATAAGCTCCCGAAATATTACATCCTTATTATATCCTCTTGAATACACATATCCAATGCTGTAAATTTTTTCCTCTTGAAATTTTGAGTGTGGATGTATCCGGAGAGAGTATGATAGTTCAACCCGATATTCGTGATATGTGTACCCAAAGAACTTTTCGTGCATTTTCGGAAGGATTTTTAAGTATTGTGTGATGTTAAGGACATAGCTGTAGTACTCTTTTTCGTGAGCTTTGTAAAACTCCATGAAGTTGCTCTCTTTGGCAAACTCTGCCAGGGGCTTTAAATCGCCAAGATTAGTCTCATTTGGCAGGTAATCTAAAGCCACTAGTCTAGTGCTTAAATCCATTATCACACTATCACGGTGGTAATACGGGTAAGACTTATCGAGAATTTTCCTAATGTATTCGACCGCCTCATGCTCTTTGTAAGGGGCAAAGTACGTCAAGACATCGTTAACATAATCTTCGGGTGCTATTATAAACGAATCACTCCCATTGAAGGCCAGAATGTAAACTGCTGCAAACAATTCAAGATTTGGGTTGATCTCAACTATAATACTAGCTTTATTCTCAGTTTGTGAGTATCCTTCAGGAAATGTTCCAACTACAATCAGAATAATCATTATCAATCCCGCCTTAGACAACTTCACTGTGTGTCCCCATATTTGATTTGTCATATTTGTTTTTAATAATTTTCAACATTAACTCTGAACGACAATACGAGGAATTAACAGAATTGTGAAAAAGGAAGGTCAAATAAGAGAAGATGCCTATGTTTTTTACCAATTCCTCATTTAACAACCACAGTTAAACAAAAGGACGTTGCTGCTCTTGCATGAGTACCGGAAACTGCCATAATCATTTTTTGTACTTTTGTATTTTACACACAGATATTATCAGGACTCTTTAATCATTAAAACGCAAATCTTAACGCTATTAAAAAACTTTAAGTAGTTTACCTCCATTTATTTTTCGGTGAAGGAAATGATTGTGGAAGAGCTTAAAGAGATAACTCAACTTCCCGGCATTTCGGGATATGAGGGCAGGATAAGGGAGAAGGTTATCGAATGGATAAAGGATTACGCTGACTACAAGGTTGATACAATTGGAAACCTTATTGTAGAGCTTGGAGAAGGGGAAGAAAAGGCCATTTTCATGGCACACATGGACGAAATTGGACTCCTGATAACAGGAATAACCAATGATGGAAAGCTAAAGTTCAGAAAAATTGGAGGAATAGATGATAGGCTTCTTTTGGGAAGGCATGTAAGAGTAATAACCGAGAAGGGGGAGCTGGACGGAGTTATAGGTGTAACGCCAGTTCACCTCAACCTTGAAAGGAAGTTCGACACCATTCCTTGGCACAGTCTCGAAATAGACATTGGAGCGGAATCAAAGGAAGAAGCCGAAGAAATGGGAGTAAAGGTTTTGGACTTTGCAGTATTTAAAAAGCACTTCAGCATCTTAAACAACAAATACATCGCTACACGTTCCTTAGACGACAGGTTTGGTGTTGTTGCTTTGATTGAGGCCATAAAAGACCTTGTTGATCATGATCTGGATGGAAAATACATCTTTGCCTTTACGGTTCAAGAAGAGATAGGGCTTAAGGGGGCCAAGTTTTTGGCAAACAAATATTCACCAAAGTACGCCATAGCTGTAGATTCGTTTGCATGCTGCTCTTTCCTTACTGGAGACGTGAGGCTCGGAAAAGGTGCTGTAATAAGGGCTGTTGACAATTCAGCAATCTACACCCCATCTCTGGCACGGAGAGCCCTTGAAATAGCAAAAAAGAACAACATTCCAATACAGATCGGAGTTACCGGGGGAGGAACTGATGCATCGGTTTTTGAAGCCAAAAGCCAGACTTTGGCTCTAAGTGTTCCCATAAAATACCTCCACAGCGAAACGGAAATGCTCCACTTAGATGACCTCAAAGCCCTGATAAAGCTAATAGAAGCACTAGTGTTTGAACTTGAATAACGGAGGTGATTCTTTGCTTAAATATGTTGGGTATTTTGGTGTTGGAGTTTTCATAGGTATATTGGCAGCTCTCTTCGGCTTAGGGGGAGGGTTTTTGATCGTACCAACTCTAAACCTCTTGGGAGTTGAAATTCATCACGCAGTTGGAACCTCAAGTGCTGCCGTTGTTTTCACTTCCCTAAGCTCTGCCATAGCCTACCACAGACAGAGGAGAATACACTACAAAGCAGGTCTCCTCTTGGCAAGCACTGCAGTGATAGGAGCGTACATAGGGGCATGGATGACGAGTTATATAAGTGCAAGCCAGTTAAAGGTCATTTTTGGTGTAGTCCTATTCCTTGTGGCAATAAGGCTTTACCGCAAAAAGAGCAAAGAGCCACATGAAGTAGATTTGAGCCAGATAAAGCTGGATTATAAAATAGTGCCTATCGGAGGATTCATAGCAGGAATAGCAAGCGGGTTGCTTGGTATAGGCGGCGGAGCGATAAACGTTCCTTTCCTAACCTACATGGGACTGCCGATACACTATGCCGTGGCAACTTCAAGCTTTGCCATAGTATTTACTGCTACAAGTGGGGCTTTTAAACACTATATGCTCGGGAACGTTGAAGTTGAGTGGCTAATACTACTTGTACCGGGGTTGATAGTTGGGGCTCAGTTAGGGGCAAAGATAGCGAAAAGAACCAAGGCAAGCAACCTAACAAAAGCTTTCGCTGTTGTGATGGCATTCTTAGCCCTCAGAATGATCCTCAAAGGACTTGGCTACCCAGTTCCTTGAGTTTTTGTTATTAACTTTTTTAGGAGAAAAAGAGATTTAAAGTGATTTTGCGAACTTTTTTCATGATCGAGTATCTCGTCGATTTCATCATTGGGTTTGCAATAGGGACAATAGCTGGACTTTTTGGAGTCGGTGGTGGGTTTCTTATAGTTCCAACGCTTACTTTTATAGGATTACCTATTCATACTGCAATTGGGACAAGTCTTGCCTGCATAGCAATTAGTTCTCTTGCTTCCGCTTATACCCACATTAAAAAGAGAAAAGTTCTTTTTAAAGTGGTGGTAATTAAAGAGGCATTTTCAATGCCAGCCGCACTAATTGGGGCCCATGTGACAACATTTTTACACGAATCCCTCCTAAGAGGAATGTTCTCAATGCTGTTGTTCTACCTGGCATATAAGATGGCCACAACTCCCTCAAAACCCCATCATGGGGAAAGCCTCAAAATAAACTACAAGAATGTTCCCATAGTGGGTGTACTTTCAGGTTTTGTATCCGGTCTGCTTGGAATAAGCGGAGGGATTTTAAACGTCCCCCTTTTTCATGTTCTTGTTGATATACCCGTAAGGTACTCTATCGGGACATCTAGTGTGGCACTATTTTTCACAGCTCTCGCTGGAACTTATGGACATCTTAAGGCAGGAAATGTGAACATTGAAACGGCACTTCTTTTAGCTCCAGGGCTGGTAATAGGAGCATACCTAGGGGCGAGAAGTGCCCACACTTTGCATCCAGAGAAACTAAAACGCTGGTTTGCTCTTATACTCATTTTGATTGGAGTTAAAATGTTAATTTAGCCCTTAAATTTATTAACTTCTTCCCCATAATTAAAAAAGAGCTTTGGAACAGCTTGAAACCTTCGTTTCACCGGGTTCCTAAAGTATGTCAAGATCATATTAACGATGGTGAGAGTGATGAAGTTTAGTGCTCTCGGGATCATCCTTGTTTTAATAGGCGGACTAATCCCTATTAGCATTGCCCAAAACCAAAGCAACGGCCAATATCTAGAGGAGCAGAGCAACGAGAGTATGGCAGGAGAGCTAATAGCTCAGCTGACCAAACTCAGCGAATTTGTAGAATCAAGGATAAGACCCATAAAGGATAAGCTGCCCCAGAATACTTTAGAGAACTACAAAAAAGCCGAAGACCTCAGAGAAAAAGCTTCTCTAGAATATCAGAATGGAGAGTATCAAAATGCGATCCGGGATGCCTTATTGGCTATGAAATATTATAAAGAAATTCTCAGGGGATTAAAAGAAACGGAAAGTACAGAAATGTTGAGAGAGCAGATGAATGAGGAAGCCGAGAGGATTATTGCATCTTTCTCCTACGTAGAGAAGGTCATAAAAGTGGCTGAAAAGGAAGGAGTTAACACGGAGGGGCTGATAAAAGCCTACAAGGAGACCAAAGATGCTTATAGAACTGTCCTTGAAGCCTTAAAAGCAAAAAAGATAGAAGATGCGAAAAGAAACATGGAAATTGCTAGAATGAAAAGGGCTGAACTCAATAGAGAACTAGAAAAAGTGCTCAGAGAACTCGCTTCGAGGAATGCTGAAAGGATCGTTAATTCTTTCTTGGTAAAGACCAAGCAGGGTATTGCAGCTGCTGAGGTAATGGTAGAAAACGCAAAAACAAGGGGAATGAATGTGGAAGAGGCCGAGCAGAGCATAGAGAGGATAAAAAACATCTACATAAAGGTCGAGAGCTTAGCAAAAGAAGGAAAATGGATTGAGGCATTAGGGGTAATCAGAGAGAATTCCCACCAAATACAGAAGTTCTTTAGGACGATAGAAAGAGTTAGAAGAGAGAGCATGAACATAAAAGAAACCCTAGAAGAGCTGAGAGAGAGGATAAAAAAGGATACAACCGCAATTGCAATTCTAAAGAAGAAGGGAATAAATACAGCAAGAGCTGAGGTGCAGCTCAAAGGAGCCGTCAATGAGCTTTCTGCGGCAATTGTTTCATTAAAACGCAACGATATCAGCAACGCCATCGTCCATATTCAGAGAGCTGAAAGGCTTCTCGCAGAGGTGGAGGAATTCATAAGGGCCAACTCTTAGGGGGTGCAGAAGTGAAACGTGCCTTTGCTCTAATAAGCATCCTCATTCTCCTGCCCGTTGTCAGTGCCCAGTTTACAGTTTCACAGGTGGAGCTGACGATCTACACCGATGGTTACGTTAAGATCCATTACCAGCTGATTCCAGATGAATACACCTCTCAAATCAGCCTACCGCTTTTAGGGAAAAACTATGAAGGTGTGGAGGTTGTTGATGAAAACGGCAATCCCCTTAATTTTGAAGTCTATAATGAATCGCTCATCATTTATGTGGAAAATGCTCAAGTCGTGGATGTGTCCTACTACACTCCCGATCTGACGTATAAAGAAGGATTAGTGTGGACTATTAACGTCTCAATGGAATATCCCTTTGACGTCATTCTTCCTGAAAATGCCGTTGTGGTTGATTTATCCGAGCTCCCCCTTAAAATAGCCTCCAATGTGGTTACAATGCCTCCTGGAAACCAGAGTATCTCCTACACTCTTGAATTTGCAGCCGAAGAGGGCAGGAAGGACTTTTATTTTCCAGTTTTGGCATTTTTGGCGGTCTTGATAACAGCCATTTCCGGCTTTTTGACAATAGGAAAAAGAAAAGAGGCTCCAAAGGAAAAGCTCCACATAAACAGGGACGAATTTTTGAAAAAACTTGAAAGTTTTAACTTAAATGAAGATGAAAAGAGGGCTTTGCTCTACATACTAGAAAAGGGAGGCAGGGCAAGCCAAGCGGAGGTTAGAACTGCTTTGGGAATACCCAAAACCACAGCGTGGAGAATGTTCAAGCGCCTCGAAAGACAGGGACTTGTTAGAATAATCAAAGGGAGGAAAGAAAATTGGGTAGAATTGAAACCTTAACGAACCTTTGCCCCTAATTTTACATCTTTTTCTGGTGTTAATAGGGCAACGGTTTTTCCGTCATCCGCTGCCAAGAGCATTCCTTGGCTCTCAATTCCCCTAAGCTTCTTTGGCTCCAAGTTCGTAATAACTGCCACGTACTTGTTGAGGAGCTCCTCCTTTTTGTAGTATGCCTTCAAACCTGCCACAAGCTGCCTAACCTCATCTCCCAGATCGACCTTGACAACATAGAGCTTGTCAGCATTTGGATGGTCCTCAACGCTGATTATCTTCCCAATTCTTATATCGAGCTTGGCAAATTCATCAAACTTCACATAACCCATCTTCCTCTCCTCCTTCTGCTTTTCTTTTGACCCCATTACTTTCTCTCCATAAATCTTCCTCAAGACTACCTCAGCTTCATCCCCAAGTCTTTCTTTTGCTACCTTAACAACATCCTCCATCTTGTAGTACTTATCAAGCAAAATTCTAGCACTTTCTGGATTGCCTCTGCCTATGTACTTAACTATGTATGCTATTATATCTTCATCGCTGACCTTTCTAAATAGGATCTCAGCTTTTCTGACCTTGTGTCCGGCTTCAAGGGGCTCAAACTTCCATTTCTTAACTTCTTCGAGGTTTAAGAGGTGCCATATCTTTTCACTTGCGTCCGGAAGGAAGGGTTCAAGGAGTATACCCAATGCCTTAACTATTTGGAGAGACACATTTACGGTTGTTCCAGTCCTAATTCTATCGGTTTTAGCCGTCTTCCACGGTTTCTGATAGTCAAAGTACTGGTTGCCAAATATTGCAAGCGTCATTACCCTTTTAAGAGCCTCTTTGAACTGGTACTTTGATATTAACTCACCAACCTCTGCAAAAGCTTTCTCTATCTCCTCAAATGCTTTCTTGTCAAGGTCATCAAGTTCCCCGAGTTCTGGAACCTTTCCATCAAAATACCTGTTAACAAAAGTGAGTGCCCTGTGCACGAAGTTTCCAAGATTATTTACAAGCTCTTCGTTAATTTTCTTCTTGAAATCATCAAAGCCGAAATCACTATCCCTCGTTTCTGGCATTATGGCGGTTAGGTAATACCTCAAGTAGTCTGCAGGAAATGCATCGAGAAACTCATGCACCCATATAGCCCAGTTTCTGCTGGTTGAGAACTTCCTGCCTTCTAAGTTTAGGTACTCGTTTGCGGGAATGTCGTAAGGCAGAAGCCAGTCAAACTCACCTTTTTCATCTTTATACTTGCCATAGGCCATTAAGAACGCTGGCCAGAATATTGCATGGAAGGGAACGTTGTCCTTTCCGATAAAGTGAACTACTCTTGTCTCGCCGTCGTATCCACTAAGCCAGTACTTCTTCCACTCCTCTTCTTTTCCAAGCCTCTTAAAGTACTCAACGGTTATTGAGACGTAGCCTATCGGTGCCTCAAACCAAACGTAAAGGACTTTCCCTTTGACGTCTTCATCTTCAAGAGGTACCGGAATTCCCCAGTTAAGGTCCCTCGTTATTGCCCTCTCTTCCAGACCCTCGTTGATCCATCCCAGGACCGTATTTCTGACGTTTGGCTTCCAGTGTTTCTGGCTTAAAACCCACTCTTTAAGCTTCTCTTGGAAATTCTGCATTTTTATGTAGTAATGGGCAGAATCCTTAAATGTGATTGGATTTCCACATATGTTGCACCTTGGGTTTATGAGCTTCTCTGGGGTAAGGGGATGACCGCAAACCTCACATTGGTCACCTCTCTGATCCTCTGCGCCACAGTAGGGGCAGATGCCAATAACGTATCTATCCGGTAGGAACATCTTGTCGTGCTCACAATAAGCCTGCTTTTCAACTTTTTTAACAAGGTGTCCATTCTCAAGGGCTTTCAAGAAGAACTCCTGACTTATCCTGTAGTGGACGGGAAGTTCAGTTCTCCCAAAATAGTCAAAGCTTATCTTTGCCCTTTCAAATGTAGTTTTGATGTGCTCGTGGTAATAATCTACTATCTCCCTTGGACTCTTGCCTTCCTTTAAGGCTCTGAAAGTTATCGGGGTGCCATGTTCGTCTGTTCCACATATGAAAATAACGTCTTCTCCCTTTAGCCTCAAATAACGCACGAATATGTCTGCTGGAAGATACGCCCCAGCTAGATGCCCTGCATGTATAGGACCATTGGCGTAAGGCAATGCAGAGGTTACGGTGAATCTCATCTCTACCACCTCCAAGAACTAACTTGCTGCCCTTTATAAGTTCTCGCCAATTTTAAATATTACGGTGAGTTATTTTCTAGATGTGAAAATATATCTGCTATTGCATAATCACTTGCCCATGTTGATCTCCGAGGCTTTAATGACTATACACTTTTCAGGCAACTCAACTTCCCCTCTGTAAACGATCAAAGCCCCCCTCAAAAGGCATGATTGTGACTTTAATCTGTTTCAAACCAAAGCCGGATGAAGAGAGCTCGCCAGTCACCACCATAGGATTCTCTTTAAGCTCTAAGAGATTGAAAAAGCTCTCCTTATCAACATAAATTATCAACCCTCCAGCCACAACCCTCTGTGCTGGAACCTCAATCCCGCACCAAAGTGTTTTAACTATCAAAACCCAAAACTCTTTCGGTGGGAAAAATGAAAGCGAGGATTAGAGAAAAGTTCGCCTTTGATGCCGCCCATGCGGTAAAGATAAATGGAGAACTTGAAGAGATTCACGGGCACACTTTCAGAGGCGAAATTTTCATTGAAGGAGAAATAAAAGAAGGCTACATAATGGACTTTCTGGAGCTTAGAAGGATTTTAGACAATGCCATTGCACCTTTAAGGCATAAAAATCTAAACAAGCTTTTCGAAAACCCCACAACTGAGAACATCGCCCTCTGGATTGCTGAAAGAGTTAGAAAAAGCCTGCCCGAAGATATTAAGTTGCATAAAGTCGTTCTGTGGGAAGGATACGAAAATGGAGTTGAGTTTGAGTTTTAAAGCCCTACCAAAAAGCTAAAATTTATGGGAATAGAGGTATTAGAGGTGAAGAAAATGAAAGATTTCTACATAGCACATGAAGATGAGATAAAAGCAGGAAAAACCACAGATGTTTACTTTATCAGAACTAAGAAGATACTGGAAGAAAAAGGCATTCACAAAAAAGTTTTTGCTGATATATCAACAACCTCTCTTCCAAAAGGCTGGAAATGGGGAGTCCTAGCTGGAGTGGAGGAAGTGGCAAAGCTCTTGGAAGGACATCCGGTAAACGTTTATTCAATGCCGGAAGGGACAATATTTCATCCATACGAGCCTGTAATGCAGATTGAAGGCTACTATGAGGAATTCGGCATCTTTGAAACCGCACTGCTCGGGATGCTGAGCCAAGCAAGTGGAATAGCAACAGCAGCCCTTAGGGTCAAAATGGCTGCAAAGTTTAAACCAGTTTATTCCTTCGGTATAAGACACATGCACCCTGCAATAGCACCGATGATCGATAGAAGTGCCTTCATAGGTGGTTGCGATGGAGTTAGTGGGGTTTTAGGAGCGGAGATGATCGGAGAAAAGCCTGTAGGAACAATGCCTCATGCATTAGTCCTAACGGTTGGTGACCAAGTAAAGGCATGGAAATACTTCGATGAGGTCATGCCAGAGGAGGTTCCAAGAGTAGCTCTCGTTGATACCCTTTGCGATGAAAAGCTAGAGGCTTTAATGGCAGCTGAAGCTTTGGGAGAAAAGCTAGCTGCAGTGAGACTCGATACACCAAGTTCAAGAAGGGGGAACTTCAAACGCATAGTGGAGGAGGTAAGGTGGGAGCTGGATTTAAGAGGTTACGAGCACGTTAAGATATTTTTAAGCGGAGGGCTGGATGAGGAAAGTATTAAAGAGCTTGCTGACATAGCTGATGCCTTTGGAGTCGGGGGAAGCATAGCAAGTGCAAAACCAATAGACTTCTCGCTCGATATCGTTGAGGTCGAAGGGAAGCCCATAACTAAAAGAGGAAAGCTGAGCGGGAGAAAGCAAATCTATAGATGTGAGAACGGTCACTACCATAGAGTTCCAGCAGAGAAAAAGCTTGAAAAGTGCCCAGTCTGTGGAGCGAAAGTTGAACCCCTTCTAAAGCCGCTCATTAAGAACGGGGAAATAGTGGCAGAACTGCCAAAGGCGAGGGAGATCAGAGAATACGTCCTTGAGCAGGCAAAGAAGTTTGGGTTAACACTTGAATAGCCTTTTTCTCGTTTTTATCCCCGGGATGATGAAGAGCCCGCTTAATCCCTGAGCTTAGCTGTGATGCTTGGTGGGGGCTCTGACCGTCAAAGTTCTCAAAAACCATTAACACCCAAAAACTCAAATTTTAAAGAAGGAGAAGCCAATAAAAAGGGAAAGAAGTTCATTCGACTGTAATTGCTCCTGTTGGGCAGCTCTCTGCTGCCTCTTTTGCACATTCGAGATCGGTTTCAGCAACAAGTGCCTTAGCTTTTCCATCGTCATCCATCTCAAAGACATCTGGGCAGATGCTTGCGCAAACTCCACATCCAATGCATGCGTCCTTATCAACACTAACCTTCATTTCCGACACCTCCAAAGAGCTTCAAAAATAGAGGGAAAGCTAAGTTTAAAAATCTTTTTCAAACTAAAGGTTATACTACACATTCTAAAGAAAGAGGTCAATGCTTGGGATCAAAGAAGAAAAGGAAGAACAAGAAAAATAGAGAATTAACAGAAGCATCAAATCTCTTCAATGTATATACAGCTTACAGGACAAGCTTCGGCAGCCTCTCTGGCACAATCAATGAGATCTTCTCCAATAATCTCAACTTTTGGTTGGCTCTTTCCCTCATCGTTCATCTCAAAAACGTCTGGGCAGAGACTTGCACAGATAGCATCTCCGATACAAACATCTTGATCAACCTTAACTTTCCACTGGGCCATCTGATACCACCATGTCAATATAACAAAGGTTATGATATAAAGGTTTCGAACTATTAGATTAGTTAGAAAATTACTCAGATCATCCCCAACCTTTTCTTGACCTCTTCACTTATTCTGTCCGGAGTCCAAGGCGGATCAAATGTGAGCTCTATTTCCGCATCCTTAACTCCAGGAATTTCGAGAATTTTTTGCTCTACAGCCTGAAGAAGCCACATAGTAAGAGGACACCCTGGAGTTGTCATGGTCATTTTGACATAAACGGTGTTGTCAGGGTTTATCTTGAGCTCATATATAAGTCCCAGATTAACAACATCTATTCCAATTTCAGGGTCAATCACTTCTTTGAGCTTTTCAAGAATCATTTCCTTTGTGATCTTAGCGTTTTCACTCATTTTCCTCACCTGAAAAAAGTTTCTAAACAACAAATTTAAACCTTATGGAACAAAAATGTGGAAAAAGAATCAAGTTGTTGAGCTTTCCTCGTCGTCATATAGTTCTTGACCAACTGTGATTTCCTCTTCATAACCTCTGGATCCCTCGATGGTTTGAATTCTAAACATATAGCTCTTGTACCAGTTGTACGTAGGCATGATCTTTATTGGTAAGAGTTTCCACGCTCTCGTTTCCTCAACGTATCCCCAGTTGACGTACTCATTAAAGTTCCTTATTATATCCGTTATAACTACGTTGAACTCCGTTATGAGGAGCTTCTCTATCTGGTGCCACTTGTCAATTGAACTTTCCCTTCTTGTAATCCCAAAGTAACCTGCACATCCTGGACCCTTTAGTGTTGCAATTCCCCTTCCAACAAAAGCCCTAACAGCGTCGACTGTCTCGGGAGGATCGGTGATGAAAGTATCGAACTTCCTTAAGGCATAATCGGGTAAAGGCTTTCTGAGGTCGAAGGTGAATATCTCCACGTTACTGTAGCCGATTTCCTCCGCAGTTTTTTCAATAAACTTTGTGAGTCTTTCATCAATATCAAGAACCGCAATTCTCTTTGGAAGGCCCGAAAGCATTAGAGCAATGCTCGTTAAATCGTCATCTCCAAGGACAAAGACCTCTTTATTTTCAAGATCTCCCCTCGTATGCATCAAGGCTACCCTTGCAACTGTTGTCTCGGGAGTTACATATGCCTGATCAAACTCATGCTTTGGCTCGGGCCTGTTTTTCACTATCTCCTTAAACTCCTCAAGGAGGTCTCTAAAAGCATCAAGTTCAACTGTTTTTCCTTGGCAGTGGCTGCAGGTGTAGTCTTCTCTCCTTCCGATTCCATACTTCTCCACAAGTTCCTTCCCCTTCTGGGTAAGGATTATCCCATCTTTGAACTCCACATAGCCTAAATCGTGAAGCGCTTCAACCACTGCAACCACGAGAGGAAGTGGTTCTTCGCTAAGGTCTACTACCCTCCATGGATCGCTGCTCGCAAGAATTGCACTCAACACGTTTTCAATGGTTCTCTCATAAACGGGTATTGATGTTTTCTCTCTAACTCTCTCAACAATCGCTTTCATCTCCGCTCCCTCCATTAACTTTCATCAAAACCGTCGAAAGAAGTTCACGAAAAGCTATTTTAAAGTTTTTGGAATAAATTTTTAGCCCTACTTTCATTAAGAAAAAGAGGTGAGAAAAATGCCGATATATTTCATAGGACTGGGACTTTACGATGAAAAGGACATTACCCTTAAGGGCCTGGAAATAGCGAGAAAGTGCGATTTGGTGTTTGCAGAATTTTACACCTCTCTATTAGCTGGAACAGACATAAAAAAGATAGAAGAACAGATAGGAAGACCAATAAGACTACTAAACAGAGAAGACGTTGAGCTGAACTTTGAGAGGATAGTCCTCAGCGAGGCGAAAACCAAAGATGTTGCCTTTCTCACGGCTGGAGACCCGATGGTAGCAACAACTCATGCGGACTTAAGGATAAGGGCAAAGCAGATGGGAGTAGAGAGCTACGTTATCCATGCTCCATCTATCTACTCTGCCGTTGCCATAACCGGACTTCAAATCTACAAATTTGGGAAGAGCGCCACCGTTGCCTACCCGGAAAAGAACTGGTTCCCAACCAGCCACTATGACACGATCAAAGAAAACAAAGAACGTGGTCTTCATACGCTTCTCTTCCTTGACATTAAAGCAGCAGAAGGGAAGTACATGACCGCCAACGAGGCTATGGAGATTCTCCTTCAAGTGGAGGAGAAGAAAAAAGATGGAGTTTTTACCGAAGACACATTTGTGGTTGTCCTTGCAAGAGCAGGTTCCCTAAATCCAACGCTCAAAGCTGGTTATGTAAAAGACATGATAAAAGAAGACTTTGGAAAGCAGCCTCACGTTTTAATAGTCCCCGGAAGGCTGCACATAGTCGAGGCAGAATACTTGGTAGCCTTTGCCGATGCTCCTGAGCAGGTATTAAAGGAAGTTTAGCTTTTTTCTCTCTCTGTTTATTGGAGCAATGTAACGCTGGTAAAATTCCCTCAGCTTCCTCGTATGCTCCTCCACCCATTCCCCACTAACTTTTCTCCTTGCAACTCCGTCTTTTATGGCCTGTTCCGCAACTGCCCTTGCTTCTTTTGGATACACTTCAGGATGCAGTGGAGTGGGGATTATGTGGTCTTCTGACAGTTCTTCCTCACTCACACAGCTCGCTATAGCCTCAGCTGCGGCTATGTTCATGTTCAAAGTAATTTCCCTCGCTCTAACATCCAAAGCTCCTCTAAAAATTCCCGGGAAGCCCAAGACGTTGTTGATTTGATTTTGATAATCACTCCTCCCTGTTGCGACTATTCTTGCCCCGGCTTTTTTGGCCTTTTCAGGCATAATCTCCGGGATCGGATTCGCCATTGCAAAAACTATTGCACCATCTGACATCTTTCTAACCATCTCTTCGCTGATGATATTTCCAGCGCTTACACCTATGAATACATCAGCCCCCTCAAGCGCCTTTGAAAGGTCTCCCTCAATGTTGTGGATGTTGAACTTTGCAACTTCCCTTTTGTAAGGATTTAAATCATCCCTTCCCTCGTGGATTATCCCTTTTCTGTCAACCATCACTATTTCCCTAACCCCTACATAATGCAGAAGCTTTGCTATAGCGATTCCTGCAGCACCAGCGCCACTTATGGCGACTTTTATATCACTAAAGCCCTTCCCAACAAGCTTGAGTGCATTCATTAAACCAGCGAGGGTTACAACAGCCGTGCCGTGTTGATCATCATGAAAAACCGGGATGTCGAGCTCTTTCTTGAGCCTCTCTTCGATTTCAAAGCACCTCGGAGCGGAGATGTCCTCTAAGTTTACGCCTCCAAAGCCCTTCGAAATCAGCTTAATTGTATTCACAATCTCATCTACGTCATTACTGTCTACCAGTATAGGGAACGCATCCACACCAGCTAGGGCTTTGAAGAGAACGCATTTGCCTTCCATCACAGGCATTCCAGCTAAAACTCCAATGTTCCCCAACCCAAGTATCGCGGAGCCATCCGTTACCACAGCCACGGTGTTTGGTATGGAGGTGTAGTCTTCATAGCTTTCTCCATTTGCTATAGCCTTACAGGGCTCAGCAACACCCGGGGTGTATGCCAGGCTTAGGTCATAGAAGTCCTCAACCTTAACCTTTGGAATAACCTCTATTTTTCCATTTCCGGGAAAGTTGTTTCGATGGTAATTGAGAGCATCCTTCCCAAGCTTTTTTCTTTGTTCTTCGCTAATCTTCATGAATTCATCCCCTATCTTGTGAGACCTCTTTCAATTAAACTCTTTCCATGCTCTTGTTTGACATTTTTGTGTTCAAAATGTTTAAATATACTGGTTGTTTTATCACTTTCGTATCAATTAGGGGTGAGAGAGATGAAGACTTTTGAGGAATATTTCGAGTTTGAGAAGTACAGAACGGATATGAGAACCGAAATATTAGCGGGGATAACGACTTTCATGACAATGGCATATATCCTCTTCGTAAACCCTGCAATATTAAGCGATGCAATGGGAAAAGAAGCCTTTAACTCACTTGTAGCAGTAACGGCACTTGCAGCAGGAATTTCCACAATAATAATGGGCATCTATGCCAAAAAGCCCTTTGCTTTAGCTCCGGGAATGGGACTGAATGCCTACTTTGCCTACAGTGTCGTGCTTGGAATGGGTTACGATTGGAGAGTGGCACTTGCAGCAGTTTTTGTTGAGGGAATAATCTTCATAATACTTAGTATTACCAAAGTTAGGAGCGCAATAATACATGCAATTCCACTAAGCCAGAAATATGCCGTTGGAGCAGGAATAGGACTTTTCTTGACATTGATAGGCCTCAATGACGTTGGTCTTCTAACCGCTGTTGTCGGCGAAAACGGAGTGCTTAAGTTCACCGGGTTTAATGCCTCGGCACTTGGAACAAAGGCAGGTCTTTTGTTCCTATTCGGACTTTTCCTAGCTGCAATCCTCATAAGTCTCCGAGTGAAGGGTGCTCTATTAATTTCAATCCTTACCACAAGCATTTTGGGATGGATAAGCGGAGCTGCACCCTGGCCAGAACATTTCTTCTCAACTCCAGACATAAGCTACACCTTCCTAAAACTTGACCTTCAAGGCCTCCTCAACGTAGGGGCAATTGGTGTAGTGTTTGCCTTCTTCATGGTCGACTTCTTTGACACCCTTGGAACAGTAACGGGGTTAAGTGCCAAGGCAGGTTTCTTGACAAAAGAAGGGAAAGTGCCGGATGCCGAGAAAGTCCTCTTGACGGATGCAATAGGCACAACACTTGGAGCACTCCTTGGAACTTCAACCGTAACAACGTATATAGAGAGCGCCGCTGGAATTGAAGAGGGTGGAAGAACAGGGATGACAGCCCTAGTGACAGGTCTACTCTTCCTTGCCATAGGATTGTTCATAGCCCCCATTGCGCAAGCAATTCCGGCTTTTGCTACCGCACCGGCTTTGGTTATAGTTGGTTACTACATGTTAAGTGCAATAAGGGGAGTTGACTTCGATGACGCGAGCGAAGCTATTCCTGCATTTCTAGTGCTCATCACAATTCCCTACACATATTCAATAGCAGACGGAATAGGAATGGGCTTTATAAGCTACACCATAATAAAGCTGTTCAGCGGAAGAGGAAAAGAGATACACCCACTGATGTACGTATTGGCATTAATCTTCATAGGCTACTTTGCCTATTTGGGAGGACTCTTTTGAGTCTTCGCCTCTTCTTTTTCCATGTGTTCTTTAAGAAACTGCTTGAGGACGTAGGGACAGTGTTCTTGGATATACTGGGCAAACTCCTTCATTCTCTCAGCCGTAATCTCATGGACGTAATGTTCAAACTGGCACGCATCTTCCTCCGCTATTTCAGGAGGAATTCCAAGTATCTCAGTGAAAAATCTCATCAAGAGAACGTGTTTTTGGTAAGTTTCTTTAGCTACTTCAAGCCCCTTCTCAGTTAAAAGAATCCTATCATATTTTTCGTAGTCTATCAGGCCTTTTTCATTTAACTTTTTTAAAGCATCCACCACACTTGGCGGTCTAACACCCAGTTTTTTTGAAATATCCTTTACTCTGATTACCCCTTTGTTCTTTTGAAGTATGTACATAGTTTCGAGGTACTCCTCCTCTCTCTTTGTTATTTCCACAAACCTCACCTGAATTAGTTTAACCTAAATAATTTAAGTGCTTTTTGGTTACACCAAAAATGATAAAGAGGGATCATTTAGCAAGTTCCATTCCCCTTTCAAAAGCCTTAATGTTAATTTCCCAAAGCTTTGGCTTTAATGTTTCTTGAATTCCACTCAAGAGGCTCTCCTTATTCAATGGGATCAAACCTTTACCATAGGCAAATCCAAGCATAAGCACTCCCAGAGTACGGGGGTTTATCTTGTCTGCCTCTTTCTGAAAGTTCCTCATCTCAACGGTGCATATTCTTGAAAGGGCACCACGTATTTCCTCAAGGCTCGGATACCTCTCTTTTCCGACTAAAGTCGTTGCTGTGTGAATCGGATAAGCGTTTACTATAGCATGGCTTTTGTCGCTTAGGAATCTTGCGTTCCTTAGAGCTTCAGCCGGCTCAAGAGCTAGCATCAAATCTGCTTCTCCCTCCTCGATAAGAGGAGAATAAACTTCCTCTCCAAATCGGAGATAACTAAGCACACTACCGTAGCGCTGACTCATTCCAAGGGTTTCTCCTATTCTAACATTGTATCCCTCTTTCATTGCGGCATTTCCGATGATCCTTGAGAGTGTAAGTCCGCCCTGTCCCCCAACCCCCGCTATTATCAGATTGAACTCCACAGTTCACCACCAAGAAAATTAAGATGAAAAGGTTAAAAATCTGGCGGAAGGTTTATTTGCCAACACGTCTAATTTCCCAACATGAGCTTTAAGGAGTATTACCGCGCATTTAAGGCTTACACTGATATAAACTCGAAGGAATATCAACGGAGAATAGAAGAGCTCGAACCCTATCTGCTCAGAGTTATGAAGAAAAAAGGAAAAGTTTTGGACTTAGCATGCGGTGTCGGAGGGTTCTCCTTTCTTCTTGAAGACCATGGATTTGAAGTTGTTGGCGTTGATATAGATGAAGAAATGATCAAAAAAGCCATAGAATATGCAAAGGAAAAAAATTCCAAGGTGAAGTTTATTGTTGGGGACGCAAGAAAGTTGCCCTTTGAAGGTGAAACGTTTGATTACGTTCTCTTTCTCGGAAATACAACTGTCCACTTTTCACCTAAAGAACTTAGTGAAGTCTTTAAAGAGGTTAAAAGAGTTCTCAAAAAAGATGGGCTGTTTCTGATAAATTTTGTGGACATGAGGGAACTCCTTTCAAGAGTCCAAATGGGAACCATAGTTGGAGAGGAGTACTGGATAAACAGGGTAATTATTGACAAAGGAGAAAAAACTGCTGTGATAGAGTACAAGAGCGAGAGAGATTCTTTTAGGGTTAGATTTGCAATATGGGGAAAAACTGCCGTAGAGTTGCTCGCAAAACTCTATTTCACTCCCCTAGAGAGCGTTAAACTTGACGATATATCCTACCTGAATGTATATAAAAAATAGAAATCAGCCTTCGAGCCTAAGCCTTTTTATCACGAATTCCCTATCGAGCGATGCCAAGAAGGGAGCAAGCCTCGGCCCTCTATCTTTTCCTATGAAGAGGTTGTAGAGAACCTTGAAGTACTTCTTGCTTGGGATGTTTCTCTTCTTGGCGGCGTTGAATATAACTGAATTGAGCTCATCGACTGTGAATTTTTCTCTTCCCTCAAGCCACTCCGCAACTTCCATAAGGGCTTCTCTTATTTCTTTGCTTATCTCAATTTGTGGAATTTTTTCCTGAATCTCAAATTTAACTTCATTGGGAGCATATTTTTCAACCCAGTTCTTGGCAAGCTGTATTCTGAGCCGAATTCTGTTCAGGTCTTCCTCGTCAAGCTGTGCCGGAACGTGACCCTGTTCTTTTAGTATTTCAATTATCTTCTCTTCAGTTAGGTGAGGCATTTGGACAAGGACGACGAGGAATCTAAAGGGAGCCTGAGCAATCAAGCGGCTCGAGAGGGAAGGCATTGAAAGTTCATACGTTCTCTTAAGCTCTTCAGCTTCTTCAAGGTTTTTAGCTTCCTCCAATCCAAAGTACAGTCTCTCAACCCTATCAAATTCATCGTAAAGATTAAGCAAGCCCAAGCCTAAGTCGATCTTGATTTCCTTGTTTGGCCTGTGTCTTGCGTAGATGAACCTTATGACACCAGGCTCAAGAACTTCATAAAGATCGCTTAGTAATATAACGTTGCCCTTGCTACCGCTCATTTTGCCCTTTTGGCCCTTTATGCCAACGAACTCGTACATAAGTGTCATTGGTGCATTCCAGCCAAAGATTTTCTCAACTATCTCCTTTCCGGTATCGTATGAACTTCCCGCTGCGAGGTGGTCTTTTCCAGCAGGTTCAAAATCTACTTTGAAATGCGCCCATCTCATTGGCCAATCAACACGCCAGCGGAGCTTGACGTTGCCCTCCCTTATGTCGGTCTCGCCCTCGGCGCCACAGTGAGAACACCTATAGGCGACCTTCCACTCACCATCCCATTTAACAAACTCCGCTTCTTTTCTGCACTTTGGACAGTAAATCTGTATCGGCTGCCAGTCCTCCGGTAGGTGGGGCTGCTTCGCCATATCCCTAAACTTGTTTAAGATTTCCATTATTTCACTTCTTTTTTCCAAAGCAAGTCTAATTTCGTTTGCGTATTCCCCGCTCTTGTAGAGCCTGCTTGCCCTTAGAAAATCAACCTCAATCCCAAGCTTTTCAACTTCTTCTTCAAAGATGCTCATAAAATGATCCGCATAGCTGTCATGACATCCCCACGGGTCTGGAACTTCGCTCACAGGCATGGTTAGGTATTCGCTCCACTCCTTGGGGACATTTTTTGGTACCTTTCTAAAGCGATCGTAATCATCCCACATGTGAATGTGCCTGACCTTCTTCCCTTTGTCCCTCAGTGCATGCCCCACGATGTAAGCCGTAAAAAGCTCTCTAAAGTTCCCTATGTGAACGTAACCACTGGGAGTTATTCCGCTTTCTACCACATACTCCTCTTTGTCTCCTCTCTCTTTGATGATCTTTTCAGCCATATAGTCTGCCCAATGCACCATTCTCCTCACCTGCGGGTAAGTATGAGAGACACTTTTTAAGCTTTGGCCAGTGGAATTCAAAAATTACAAAAGAAATTTGGCAAAAAGTATATTAGTTTCCTCACCATTTAATTTTCTTTGGTGAAATCAATGTTTCCTGAATGGTTGCTCTATGCAGGCATTGCAGCAAGCATTATTATCCTCGCGATAAGACTCACAAAAAAGCTTGGAGGGGAATATGCTTGGATCAATAGAAAGATAATCCACTTCAGCATTACGCCTGCGGCAGTACTCTACTATTTTGAAAAAATTCCAAAAGAGGTCTTTGCCCCTGCAGCTTTTGCCTTTGCAGTGGTTCAGTTAATATTTCATCTAAAGAAGGAAAAGCTTTCTTGGTATCAGCTGGATAAGAACTACGGAGAGGTGTTCTTTGCCTTGTCCGCTTCTTTTGTGGTTGCTTTTCTTCCAAGAGAGTACGCAACAGCGGTGTTGCTTGTTATGGCTATAAGTGATGGTATTACCGGTATTCTGAGATTTTATTATTTCAAAAGAAACGGGCACAATGTGAAACTCAAAAAACACTGGAGCGGCAGCTTGGGATACTTCATAACAGCTCTTTTAATAGCGTTTGCAGTTCTCCCGGAAAGCTCATACGCAATAAAAATAGTATGGAGCGGAATACTAACACTGGCAGAGTATCAAAGGTTTCTAGACGATAACCTAGCCGTCCCCCTCGTGGCCACTTTTCTCTATCCGCTAGTTTAACTATTCGGCCCATCTTACTTTGAGGCTGTCTTTTTTCACTTTAACGAACTCTTCAACCAGGGCCTTTCCGCTCTTTTCCATAAACTCCTGAATATCAAGAATTCCAAGCTCTTCAAGCCCGATTGCATTAACGCCCTCTGGAATTCCTTTTGCCTCAACGTTTATCCCGATGTGTATCTTTATGCTAACCGGTGAAACAGTAGCTATTGAAATGCTAAGCTTCCTGCCATCAACGTAGATGTCATCCCCTTTCCGGGAGGTTTTTATGCCATATTCCCCCAGCAGCTCGCAAAGCTTTGCTATGAAGAGCTTTTGAAGAGCAGAAGCCAGGAGGACATTGGGAAAATCAAAGATTTCTATTATATAGTGAACCATGTCATCGCTTTTAATTTCCTTCTTCTGCCTGAGGTCTTCAATATCAATCATTTCCTCAACTTTTACATCACATTTTCCCCTAAAGACCACAAGAGAATTCCCCAAAATCCCAAAGTTTCTGTAAGCCCAGTGACTTCTTATAGCCGAGCCATCATAGTCTATACGTCTGTCTTTAATCACGAGGAGTTCCACTTCAATCACCTCGCTCAAGAAGTTCTCTTAATTCTTCAAATGACTTTGCATCGACCCACATCTGGATGAACTTAATATCGGGAAAGATAGTCCTAATATCATCGATATGTATAGCTCTATCGTCCACGTAGATTATTTCTTCAAGACTGTAACCTATTGAGGTTAGTTCTTCCACGGTTCGCTTTATCATATCAGCTTTGTTGGGATGCCCTTCAATTTTTGGAAACATGAAGTAATCCCAGAGACCAAAGCCTTCAAGAATTGGTCTAACTCTCTCTTCCAAGTTCCAGCTGGCTATCGTAAGGATAAAGCGTTCGCTGGCCCATTCAAGGAAATCCCTAACGCCTGGAAACAGATGGAGCTCCTTCTTATAGGCATCAATTAGCATATCCCCTTGGAACTTATAAGGTGGAACGAGCTGTGAAGCATCCTCATGATCCCATAGAGTACCATCTAAATCAAGCACTAACAATTTCAATTTTATCACCAGAAAGGACTCGAGAACACAGTTTTTGAATTTAGCGATATTTCAGAAAACAGAGAAGGATTATCGCAAGGACCGTGCATAGGTGGATTTGGCCTATCAAATGCCCAGCCCCCTTTCGGGGGTAAGAACCTCGGGCTATTGGGAGCGGCAGACTAAACGGGTCGGTTTCCCTTCCCGCTTACATCCCCGCTCCATCAAACCCGTCTTCTACGGGTGCCCTCGTCCCTGGCAACGGGCCGGTCACCCGACCCCTTGCGCCAGGGAGTGGCCGCCTATTTTCGGGGACCGCTTCGGCCTTAGATGCCTTCAGGCCTTATCGGATACGGCGTAGCTGCCCGGCTATGCCCTGTAGGACAACCGGTAGACCAGAGGCCGCGGCACCCTGTTCCTCTCGTACTAAGGGCGCCTTCCCCTCAGGCGGCCAGCACCCCCGGTAGATAGCATCCGACCTGTCTCACGACGGTCTAAACCCAGCTCACGTTCCCCTTTAATGGGTGAACACCCCCACCCTTGGCCCCTGCTGCAGGGCCAGGATGGGAAGAGCCGACAGCGAGGTAGCAAGCCTCGGGGTCGATATGGGCTCTCGCCCGAGACGACTCTGTTATCCCCAGGGTAGCTTTTCTGTCATCCCTGGCCCCCACCGGGGAGGCACAGGGGTTCGCTAGGCCACGCTTTCGCGGCTGGACCCGCCTCTGTTACGGGTCCAGTCAGGCCGGCTTTTGCCCTTGCACTCTACGGCGGATTCCTGACCCGCCTGAGCCGACCTTAGGGCACCCCCGATACCTTTTCGGGGGTGTGCCGCCCCAGCCAAACTGCCCACCTACCGCTGTCCCCGCTTCCGCGGGTTAGCCATACGGCAAAGGGTGGGCGGTGTCTCATGGACGGCTCCACCCGGCCCGGAGACCGGGCTTCGACGCCTCCCGCCTACGCTGCGCACCCTCCGCCGTATGGCAACGGCAGGCTGCAGTAAAGCTCCATGGGGTCTTCGCTTCCCACCGGGGGTCCCTGGCATATGCGCCAGGCAGTGGTTTCGCCGGGCCCCAGCCGGGGACAGTGGGGACCTCGTTACGCCATTCATGCAGGTCGGCATTTAACCGACAAGGAATTTCGCTACCTTAAGAGGGTTATAGTTACCCCCGCCGTTTACCGGCGCTTCACCCGGTTGGACCCGGGCTTCACGTACCGGCACTGGGCAGGCGTCGGCCCCAGTACAAACCCTTTCGGGCTAGCTGGGACCTGTGTTTTTATTAAACAGTCGGGCCCCCCTAGTCACTGCGACCTGCGGTTTACGCAACCGCAGGCACCCCTTCTCCCGAAGTTACGGGGCCAATTTGCCGAGTTCCCTCGGCTGGGTTTCCCCCGACACGCCTTAGGCTTCTCACCCAGGGGCACCAGTGTCGGTTCTCGGTACGGTCGCGGTGGATCGTTCCCAGAGGGCTTTTCACGGGCCCCAGGGATCGGCGGAACCCCCCTTACGGGAGGCCATTCGCGCTTTCACCCGGTTCTCGCCATTACGGCACTCCCCGGGCTTATACGCTTAGCCGGCCTTGTGGGCCGGTCCGCCTACCCCGAGGCGTCACCCTCTGGGCTTGCGTTGCCGCACCTACCACCGCGGTACGGGAATATAAACCCGTTTCCCTTTCGCCAGCACCGAGTTACGGGCTGGCTTAGGACCGACTAACCCACGGCTGACGAACATTGCCGTGGAACCCTGGCCCCTACGGCGGCCGGGATTCTCACCCGGCTATGCTGCTACTCCCGGCAGGATCCGCAATCCCGACGGGTCCACTGGACCTTACGGCCCAGCTTCTACCCCACCGGGACGCCCGCCTACCCGATCACGGACCAATCGGTCCGTGCGCCGGGGTCTCGGCGGCCGGCTTGAACCCCGTCCATTTTCGGGGCCCCTGACCTCGACGGGTGAGCTGTTACGCACTCTTTAAAGGATGGCTGCTTCTAAGCCTACCTCCCCGCTGTCTAAGGCCAGGGACACCCTTTGGAGTAATACTTAGCCGGCACTTTGGGGCCTTAACCCCGGTCTGGGTTGTTCCCCTCTCGGTGGACGGCTTACACCGCCACCCTACTCCCCCCATCTACGGCGGTAGTGGGTTCGGAGTTTGACAGGGTGCCGGAGGCTTTCGCCCCCTGCACACCCAATCAGTGCTCTACCCCACTACCTACCTCCGGGGAGGCTATCCTACGGGATAATTCGGCGGGAACCAGCTATCTCCGGCCTCGATTGGCCTTTCACCCCTAGCCCGGGGTCACGGGAGCGAATTGCACGTCAGCACCCCTAGCGGGCCTCCATCCCTCTGTTGAGGGACTTCACCCTGCCCCGGGCTAGATCGACCGGTTTCGGGTCTCACGGCCGTGACTCCGGGCGCTTTCACACCCCGTCCCTCGGCGAAGCGCCTGCGGACCTGTCGGTTTCCCTACGGCTCCGGGGATTTCTCCCCTTAACCTCGCCACGGCCGTGAACTCCCTGCCCCGTGTTTCAAGACGGACGGTGCAACCCCGGTCCTCTTCCCTCGTACTCTCCCGTCGCCGGGATTTCCTTCGGGAAGACTCATTCCTTTCGGGCCGCACCCAACTATCGCCGCCTGGTTTCAGGCTCTTTTCACCCCCCTCCCGGGGTGCTTTTCAGCTTTCCCTCACGGTACTAGTTCGCTATCGGTCTCGGGACGTATTTAGGGTTGGGAGCCGATGCCTCCCAGCTTCCCGCCGGATATCCGACCGACGGTACTCAGGAACCCTGCAGGAGCCTTCGGGCTTACGCCTACGGGGCTATCACCCTCTTCGGCGCCGCGTTCCAGCGGACTTCGGCTTCACCCGAGAGGCTCCAGCGCAGGGCCCTACAACACCACATCCCCTGAGTGTTTCCACTCAGGGTTCAGTTTGCCCTGTGCCGTTTTCGGTCGCCCCTACTCACGGCATCGCTTTTGCTTTCTTTTCCTGCGGGTACTAAGATGTTTCAATTCCCCGCGTTCCCCCTCCCTGGTGGGAGTGCGGCAAAGCCGCGGGAAGTCCCATTCGGGAATCCCCGGCTCGACGGCTGCCTGCGCCTCACCGGGGCTTATCGCAGCTTGCCACGCCCTTCGTCGGCGCCCCGAGCCGAGCCATCCACCAGGCGGCTTAGGTTTCTTACCCCCTACTTGGGGGCTGGACATTTTTTGGGCCAAATCCACCTATGCACGGTCCTCATCGTGACCCCTGTTCGGGGCCTAGGACCCTTCCACCCCGAGCGTTGCTCGGGATGTGCACCTGTTCGTGGTGGACCGGCCGGGATTTGAACCCGGGGCCTCCGGCTTGCAAAGCCGGCGCTCTCCCAGGCTGAGCTACCGGCCCACGAAATGGCAGGCCCAACACCCCTTAAGCCCCCCGGATGGGTTTCCGGCGATAGGAGGTGATCGAGCCGTAGGTTCCCCTACGGCTACCTTGTTACGACTTCTCCCCCCTCACGGAGCCTGGACTCGACCCCGCCCAGAGGACGGAGCCTCATCCAGACCCCGCTCGGGTGGAGTGACGGGCGGTGTGTGCAAGGAGCAGGGACGTATTCGCCGCGCGATGATGACACGCGGGTACTAGGGATTCCAGCTTCACGCGGGCGAGTTGCAGCCCGCGATCCGAACTGGGGGCGGGTTTAGGGGATTCCCTTCCCCTTTCGGGGTCGGATCCCATTGTCCCGCCCATTGTAGCGCGCGTGTAGCCCGGGGGTTTCGGGGCATACTGACCTACCGTCGCCCGCTCCTTCCTCCGGCTTATCGCCGGCAGTCCCCCCAGAGTGCCCCCTTCCCAGCGGGAAGGGCTGGCAACTGGGGGCGCGGGTCTCGCTCGTTACCACACTTAAGTGGACGCCTCACGGTACGAGCTGACGGCGGCCATGCACCTCCTCTCGGCGTGTCCGGCAAGACCTTCAGCCTGGCCTTCATCCTGCCGTCGCCCCCGGTGAGGTTCCCGGCGTTGAATCCAATTAAACCGCACGCTCCACCCCTTGTAGTGCTCCCCCGCCAATTCCTTTAAGTTTCAGCCTTGCGGCCGTACTCCCCAGGCGGCGGGCTTAACGGCTTCCCTACGGCACCGGGCGAGCCCGAAGCTCACCCGACACCTAGCCCGCATCCTTTACAGCCAGGACTACCCGGGTATCTAATCCGGTTTGCTCCCCTGGCCTTCGTCCCTCACCGTCGGACCCGTTCCAGCGGGGCGCCTTCGCCACTGGCGGTCCCCCTGGGATTATAGGATTTCACCCCTACCCCAGGGGTACCCCCCGCCTCTCCCGGTCCCAAGGCCCGCAGTATCCCCAGCAAGCCCCACGGTTGAGCCGTGGGATTTCGCCAGGGACTTACGGGCCCGGCTACGGACGCTTTAGGCCCAATAATAGCGGCCACCACTCGGGCCGCCGGTATTACCGCGGCGGCTGCCACCGGCCTTGCCCAGCCCTTATTCCCGGAGCTTTTTACACTCCGGAAAAGCCGTGGCGATGCCACGGCACTCGGGGTCCCCCCGTCGCGGTTTCCCGCATTGCGGAGGTTTCGCGCCTGCTGCGCCCCGTAGGGCCTGGACCCGTGTCTCAGTGTCCATCTCCGGGCTCCTGCTCTCACAGCCCGTACCGATCTTCGGCTTGGTGGGCCGTTACCCCACCAACTACCTAATCGGCCGCCGGCCCATCCTCGGGCGGGCAGAGCCCCTTTCGGCCTGAGGACCTTCCAGTACCTCAGGCCTATGGGGGATTAGCCCCAGTTTCCCGGGGTTATCCCCCTCCCGAGGGTAGGTTACCGACGTGTTACTGAGCCGTCCGCCGGTGGTGTCCCAGAGGGACACCCCCTTGACTCGCATGGCTTAGTCGGACCCCGATAGCAGTGGCCTCCGGCAGGATCAACCGGAATTGCTATTAGGAGTACGGCCGGTGGGACTTCCCTCAAGGGGAAGTACCATAAAACCCATCCGGGGTTTGGTCGGGGTGTTGGGCCTGCCTTACCCCCGAGGGGTCCCCTTTCGGGTTTCCTCGGGAGCGCACCTTTTGTGACCCGGGCTGGAGGGCGGGGTTCATTGTGGGTGCTTTGCACCCTGTCCCCCCGACGCCGCCGTCTTGGCGCCCGGGTTTTGTCGCGCCCTGTTCGGGCGCTCCACCCTATAGGGCGAAACCCCCCCAATGAAAAATTTTTGCAAAGCCTTGAGAGCCCATATTTTTAGCAAAGAAGCTGTTAAAATCGAGTTTCATTATCACGGATTTTAAACATTTAAATGATAAAAAATAGACGATAAAAACAACAAACTATTTCTTAGTTGATTCTTAGTTGAAACCCATATCTGGACTTCACCAAAAACCAAGCATTATACCATGACTCAAGAGAAACCCCCAACCGAAATAAAAAGGGAGGCATTAAAAACATTAAAGCCTCAAAATATCTTCCACAAGGCTTATTTTTGAAACCGGGGTGGGGATAGTATTTGTCACTGCAAGTTCATCAACTGCTTTGCTAACTCTCTCGATAGCTCCTTCAGCGAAGACCCCATGGGTTGCAACAACAAATATTTTTCCAGCGCCCATCTCCCGTAGTATGTTAGCGGCCTTTACCATAGTGCCTCCAGTACTTATGATGTCATCCACTATGAGCACGTTTTTCCCACTCACATCAACTTCCACCGGGGTCATCTGAACTTCAGTTGGAGAGATGCGCTTCTTCTCGAAGTAGCTGAACTCTAAATTGAGAAGCTCCGCAACAGCTTTTGCCCTCGCTAATGCACCTTTATCGGGAGCTAAAACTAACCCTTCACCAAGCTTTTCCCTGAAGTACTCGGCTATGGCTCTGGCAGGGCTTAAGTTAACTGCCCTCCCCGGGAAGTATTCCAGAGTTTTTGGATTATGAATGTCAAAGACATAAAGCTCATCATAATAGATGCCAAGAGCCTTCATAACTGCTCTAACGCTTATCGGCTCTCCTTCCTTGGTAACTCTATCCTGCCTCGAATAAGCCAAATATGGCACCACTGCCTTAAGATGCTCAAATCCTTTCTCTTTAAGTGCATCTCCTAGGAGGAGTAGCTCAATAAGGTGCTCATCTTGGGGGTTAAAGGTAGATTGAACAACAACAGCTTCCTTTCCCTCTCCAAGAATCCTTACGTACTTTTCCCCATCGGGGAACCTCTTTATCTCCACATCCAAAACTTCCTTGCTGTATTTGCTTGCCTTCATCTTAACCTCTTCGGCCATGTGATAAGCCCCACTTCCCAGCACTACTTTCATCACAATCACCCCAGAGAAAATAGGTTTAGCGTTTAATACCTTTTTCATACCAGCAAAACCGCAATAACCCCAGCAAGAAAAATACCATCGAAGGTACCAGCACCGCCTATGCTAACCATTGGAGCTCCGAGATCTTTGAGCTTGTCCCAGTTTAACAGATCAGCCCCTATGAGGACACCCATTGTACCGCTTGTATATGCCACCAACGGTCTGTTTGGAGCCCCTATGGTGAGGGCAAGGAGGGCAGCGACTAATGGAGGAACAAAAGTAGGAATCGCTATGCCCAATCCTTTCACAGGTCTTGAAAAGGCTTTGCTAATTATCGTCGAGATAAGAACAGCAACCCCTACTCTAATCAAAAGATCATTTTGTTCAAGGACTATAAGCCTCAATACCTCGTAGAGAACCACACTCAGGGGAACAAGAGCACCCCCAACATTAACACTGACTACTGTTTTTTGCTCACCCCAGTCAATGTAAGGAACGGGGTACGTGATGCCAAAAAACGACACTTTGGCAACCCTTACAATCGGTCCGTAACTTCTGATCTCCTTAACCGGGATGTTGATGAAGCTTCCTATTAATGAAGCCCAAAACAGCGTAAAGGCAACAGGAAGAGGAAGTCCCAACTTTTGAAATGCCAGTGTTATTGTACCTGCAAAGAGTATGAAAAGAATAGGTAACAAGAAAATCAGGAGAATTAAGAAAGGCAAGGTCAGAGGTAGAAAAAAGTATCTTCTCACTCCTTGAACCCCCTGATATTAACCCATATTTGAGCACCTTTGGGCATTATAACCTCCAAAGGCTTGTCAAATTTTACTGGGTTTTTGAAAACCCACGCATAGAGCTTCTTGCCATTTGAGTATTCCTTCAAGAACTCATATTCTGCTAAATGCTTTTCTTTATGCGCTTTTAATTCCTCAGGTGTGAAAGGTCCCAGAACGTCCACAAGTTCAGCTTTTCCTATTGCAAAGCCCTTGTTTATGATGTAGACTTCTCCCCTAATCTTGGTAGAGCTCTTCCTAATCTCCCATATCTTCTTTCCTTCCACAATCCAAGAAGCAAATGGCTCTTTGACTATTAATCCTCTCATATGCCTTCAAATCGAAATAATGATAATTCCTTTATAAAACCAACGTTTGATGGGAAAGATTTAAGTGGAGTTTCAATCTATTATTCTCGGAGGCTACGCCTATGAAGATTATCTGGTATGGTCATGCGTGTTTTTGGATTGAAATAAATGGCGTGAAAATTCTGATAGACCCCTACGAATATGTCAATGACGATGCCATAGATGGCATCGATTACATACTGGTTACCCATGAACACATAGACCACTACGGCAAAACACCCCTTCTGGCGAGACTTAGAGATGCAACTGTAATAGGGCCTAAACCCGTGTATCTAATGGCAATAAGCGATGGAATAACCAAAGTCATGGAGATAGAAGGAGGACAGGAAATAGAACTTGAAAACGGGGTTAAAGTAAAGGCGATATTTATGGAGCACCCCTCAAGCCAGTATCCGGTAGGGTACATTATATCCAATGAGCAGAAGACACTCTTTCATCCTGGAGATACATATTACAGCCCGATTTTCAAAAATTTCCGGGGCAAAATAGATGTCCTCTTCGTCCCAATAAGCGGAAGGTCAACTGCGAACCCGAGGGAAGCAGCAAACATAATTGAAGTGATCCGACCAAAAATAGTAATACCAATGCACTATGGCGTCTACAGTGAAGGAAACGTGGAAGAGCTAATTAAAGAGCTCAGAGAGAGGAGGATATGGGTTCTGGTAAAAGTTCCAGAAGTTGGAAAGCCCTTTGAAGTATAGCGGTGTGGATAATGCTAACCACCGGCAGTAAGAGCTTAGATGAATTACTAGGTGGAGGAATAGGTAGGGGGGTATTAACTCAAATATACGGTGCATTTGCTACCGGAAAGACCACTCTAGCAATGCAGGTGGGCCTTTTAAATGATGGAAAAGTGGCTTATATAGATACCGAGGGGGGATTCTCCCCCGAGAGATTGGCCACAATGGCTGAAACCAGAGGACTTGACAAAGAAAAAATCCTCCAGAAGTTTCTCGTTTTTGAACCGTTTGATTTCAAAGAGCAGAAAAAAACTATCTCAGGCCTTAAAAAGATCGTAAATGAAAAATTCTCACTGATTGTTGTGGATTCAATAACCAACCACTATAGAATAGAGGAAAACAAAAGTGCAGTTACCGCTGACCTCGGAAAGCAACTTCAGACTCTGCTTTGGCTTGCAAGAAAATACAATCTGGGGGTTATTGTTGTAAATCAGGTCTACTTCGACTCAAAGCACAATCTCTTAAAGCCGATAGCAGAGCATACCTTGGGATATAAGTGTAAGGACATCCTCAGATTAGAAAAGCTAAGGGATGGCTTCAGAATTGCAGTTTTAGAGAGACATAGGTTCAAACCAGAGGGAGGCATTGTTTACTTTAAAATAACGGATAAAGGAATAGAAGATGTGGAAAAAACTAAATCTTTTCAAAAAGCTCCTGAGTCAATCTTACTATAGCCTTGTACAGCTTCTCACTTATAACCCCATCTTCGTAGTGCCTCTTGAGTTCTTCTTTGTCTACAATCTCCTTCTTCCCGTCAGGCCACTTCACGATATCAACTTCTAAGTCAACGTACCTTGCTTTGTCCGGGTATATCTCAACCGGGGTGCAGATGTTGTAGTATTCTCCCTTTAGGTTGCCATCTCTATCATAATAGCTATGCTTAAACCACCATTTTCCTTCTTCAATCTCAGTTATTGCATAATCCCCAGCTTCTATTGGTAAGTCCAAGCCATCATAGAATCTACCGGGTTTTAGATTCCTTCTTACCTTCAGCTTCAGGGGATTTAGAGAAACCTCAACCACTTCCCCTGGGCCTATCTTGATTACTTGACCGTCTGGCTTAACGTGCTCAAACCTGAAAAGCCATCCCTGCTTTGGCCCCTTATTGTTAATCAATGCCTCCAAAAAGCCCTCACTAACCTTTTTTCTCTGAGAGGGAATCTTGCTTAGAATTCCCTCTCCAATTTCAACTGCAAACCCAAACTCGGGATCGTATGCCTTAAACTTGTGATGGCCCTCTATCGTAGGAACTACCGTATTTCTTATGTCGTCAAGCTTTGCCTTTGCCGCACCGCCAAATTCAACCTCGTAGATGTCTCTACCCTCAACTATTTGGGCAGGAGCAGAGTATTTTTCAGCCTCTTTCAGCTTTTCAGCGATCTTTGAAAGCTTTATTAGCTCATCCCGTAGGAGATTCCAATCTTTATACGCAGCTGCCGTTCTCCACAAAACCCCCCATTCTCCAAGATCGACACTCAATCCAAGTATTCTAAGCCTTTCTCTCTCTGATTGATCCCTAATCTTCCTCGATATTTTCACATGTCTCTGGGTTCCAACGGGTTTTGGAATAAGCACTGCATAGTCACCGGGTATAGTGAGTAAGACACTCAAATGAGGAAGGAGGTTGTTTTTCTTGACCTGAACAAGCACCTCGTCCCCTTCAACAGCATCTGGAAACTCTTCTATTAGCAAAGTTCCAATTGCATTCCCTATGTCCACATACACGTATCTTTCGTCCTTTTTGATAACGATCCCTTTATATATGCCATAAAGCTGGTAGGGCATTTTTCTAAAGAAAACGTCTAAAAACTTCTCTTCAAAAACCTTCTTAACTTCTTCAACTTTTTCTCCAACCAGCACCACACCATGGGAGTCTTTTTTGTCTTGAATATCCACATCGAACTCATCGTAGACCTTTTCAATGCCCAGTCTTTCAGCGATCTTCTGGCTCGGCTGGCTTATCTTAAAGCCCTCGTCGAGGAGCAATTTTGTCAAAGCCGTGCTGTATATCCCTCTAATCCTCACCGAAACCTCTGAGTTTGTAGACATATTCACCACCTCTTTCCCGTTTTTCCACAACACCAATGAGCGTTAAGCCTTCAAGGATTTTAGCAGCATGTTCTCTCTCAACTCCGCTGTTCTTTTCTACGTTTCTCACCTCAACCCACAGTAATCCTTTTGAATGCCAGTCTCTCAAGGCTTCTTCAACTTTATGAACCCATGAGGGGTTGGTGTAGAGGTAGTAGATGAATGAGATTAAGAGCTCAAGTTTCTCATCCAAATTTTCTATCTTTTTTATTTTGTCAACAATATTGGCCGGTGGTAGTTTCCTCTCCTCACTTATAAATATAAGCCCCTCAAGTTCCCCAGTTAGCTTTTGAATTGTTTGGGTGATTGAGTAATCATATACCCTATAATACTGCAACAACCTCTGGAGGGATGCATTTATTTTGGCTTTTTCAGTGAAGCTCATTTTCGGATTCTCAACTAAAAGAAGGAGTTCCTCTAATCGAAATTTCATTTGATGTTCGTTTTTTTGAAGCTCTTTTGCAAGCCGCTCAAAGTCTCCCCCAAGAAGAGAAGATGCCTTCCCTATTTGAGACGCTATATCAAATTTTCTCTCAATGATGCCATAAAGCTCGGACAGCAGGTCTTTTAACTCTTCAAACTCCCATGATGATGAAAGGGAGTATACACGAAGAAAGCCCTTTTGGAACTCTTTGTGGAGAACCTCAGCCTCTTTAACAAGTTCACGAATTTTATTTGTGTCCACCTTCATCCCCTACATTAATACTCCCTCATTGTTCTTTTACTTTTCGCAGCTTTTGTGGTTAACATAATTGTTTACCCAAAATCTTTTTTTAAAGCAATGATGTTTTAAGTAATAGAGGGGAGCGCATGGTTTTAGTGGATCGCTTTGGAAGACCGGTGACAAATCTGAGAATTTCTCTCACAAATGAGTGCAACTTAAACTGCTTCTACTGCCATAGAGAGGGGCAAACCCTCAGCTTCCAAGAGATGAAACCAGAAGAAATAGAAAGAATAGTCAGAATAGCGTCCCAGCTTGGCATAAAAAAGGTCAAGCTAACCGGAGGGGAACCGACTATTAGAAAAGATATCGTTGAGATAGTGAGGAGGATACGGCCTTACGTTGAAGACCTATCTATGACCACCAACGGAACAACAATGAAGCTACTAGGGGGATCATTAAAAGAAGCTGGACTCGATAGAGTAAACATAAGTCTCGATACCCTTGACAGAAAAAAATATAAATCTATTACAGGATTTGACGTGCTTCCTCAGGTTCTTGAAGGAATCGAGAAAGCCGTCAAGCTCTTCTATCCAGTTAAGCTTAACATGGTTGTCATGAAAGGTCTCAACGACGGGGAGATATGGGATATGATAAACTACGCTGCCCAGAAAAACGCCATTCTTCAGCTAATTGAAATCGAAGTCCCAAGGGAGATGGAGGACTCATGGTTTTTCAAAAAGTACTTTTATTCGCTAAAACCTCTGGAAGAGAAATTTGAGGAGATCGTAGTGGATGTAAAGGAAAGACGAATGCACAGGAGAAAGAAATACTTTATTCCCACAGACTACGGTATCGCCGAGGTTGAAGTCGTTAGGTCAATGCACAACACAATATTCTGTGCAAACTGCACTAGGATAAGGCTCACTTCAACGGGCCATTTAAAGACCTGCCTCTTGAGAAGGGATGATCTCGTAGATATCCTAACTCCAATAAGGAACAACGCCTCCGACGAGGAGCTTATTGAAATTTTTAAAAAGGCTATTCTCATGCGGGAGCCATATTGGAAATGAAAAGTATTTAAATAATGCCTTAGATTACACTAACCTAGAGGGTGAAGCAATGTACATGAATCTCTTTGGAGTACTAGCGGGTTTAATTCTTGCAGCAATAGGAATAGCCCTCAGCATAAGAGCGTTCTATTACTACAAAAACATCGAGGAGCCGGGGAAAAACTTAGCTAGAAACTTTTTAATTTCCACCTCCCTTTTCACCGCGGGCTCACTTGGGGTTGTGATCGATTCTCTAACTGAAATCCAGTTATGGTTTGTAATGGCAATTTTCTACACCCTCTCTTACATAATTTTGGTTTCGTCCGTTCTCTACTATCTCAATGCTCTAAGTCCCCAGGAAGTAAAACCAAAAAAATACCCAGAAAAAACATCACTTTCACCAATAACTGGGGCATATGTGTTTAAAAAGCCGGCAAGCCCTCATGCTCTGACATTTTTGTCGAGACATTCAAACGGACTCCTTGTTGTGAGCAGGACTCAAAAGGAGTTATGGATAAAAAAATACCAGCTGGAGCCAGATAAGTTTATATGGCTAAGCAGATTAGAGAAAGAAGGCGCAGGAGATCCTACAAAGCTCCACGTTATTCAAGATGCTATTTTAAGATTCTTGAGAGAAAAAGGCGGAAAAGCAGTGGTATATTTCGAGGGGGTTGAGTATCTAATCCTCTACAACGACTTTTCTTCAGTTGCAAAGTTTTTGTTCTCGTTAAAGGATTACGTAATCTCCAACGAGTCAATGCTAATCTTATATTTGCCTCCAAACGTCCTAGACAAAACTCAAGAGACAACACTCTTGAAAGAGTTTCAGGAAAAGAGAGAAGAAGAGCTCATTAAGGAGATTTCCCAAAAATTGTTCGCGGCACTGCTAGAGGGAGAGGATCATGCCAGCGGTGAGGGTAAAGAAAAGTAATGCGGAAGAGGCAAAGAGGATTCTTAAGCGAGTGGGGATTTATGATGGAAAGAGAAGACCAAGAAGAGAGGAAGAAAATGTTCTTCTACCCATAACGGATCCAGAGAAAGCCAAAAATCTTGGATTTGAGGTTGTGGATATTGAGCTTCCTTTCAGACCAGAGAGACAGATTTACAAAAACCTTGAGAGCATCTTAAAGGACAAGTTTACGAAAGAGGAGCTAAACTTTCTCAGGCGTTACGATGTCATAGGGGACATAGCTGTAATTCAAATCCCACCGGAAATAGAGCACAGGGAAAAGGAGATAGTTGAGGCATTGCTTAAGGTGCATCCGTTTCTAAAGGTGATAGCGAAGAAAGGATTCCACAGAGGTGCCTTCAGGATAAGGGACTACTCAATAATATGGGGAGAAAAGAGACTCACAACAGTGCACAAAGAGAACGGTGTAAAAATTAAAGTTGACCTAAGCAGAGCCTTCTTCAACCCCAGAATGAAGGGAGAGAGGTACAGGTTGGCTCAACTTGTAAGAGATGGGGAGAGAGTTCTCCTGATGTTTGCTGGAATTCTACCCTATGCCCTCGTGATTGCAAGATACAAAAACGCTAAAATAACAGCCGTAGAGTTAAATGAAGATGCCGTAAAGCTCGGCATTGAAAACATTCAGTTAAACAGGGATAAACTCAAGGGTAGCATAGAGATTATCAAAGGGAATGTATTTGACGTTGTTCCAAAGCTTGGGACTTTTGATAGGGTTATAAGCCCAACCCCAAAAGGTGTTGATGCTCTCCGCTTGGCACTCGAAAAAGCCGAAAAGTGGGTTCATTACTATGATTTTGTTCACGAAAGCAAAATAGAGGACTTTAAAGAAAGAATTATCTCCCAGTGCAGAGAGCTCAGAAAGGAATGTAAGGTAAAGATAAAGAAAGTCTCCGACTACAAACCCCATGTCTTTAAGGTCTGTGCCGATATCGAACTTCTTTGATCACTTCTTCAGGAAATCAAAGAGAGTTGCCTGTTTGCCTTTCTTCTCTTTCTTTTCCTCGGGCTTTTCTTCAGCTTCTTTTTCTTCCCTTATTTCTTCTTCAACTTCTTCAGCCTCTTCAACCTCTTCTTCCTCTGGCTCTTCTTTACTGATTTCTTCTTCATCGATAGCCTCAGCTTCAATTGTTTCAATTCTCACTTCAAGCTCCGTTTTCGTTTCCTTCAACTTTCTATGAATGGCCAGCATCTTCCCTTTGATCTTTGCCGCCTTTTCTTTATCCTCAGTAAGGAACTCAATCTCCTTATCCCCTAAGTCAAGAAAAACTGCTATATGAGCCGCAACGTCTGGGTTGTTAATAAACATGGCTTTGAATATCTGCATCGTCTCAATTGCTTCAAGTTTGCTCATGTGCATTTCCTTCATTATCTTCTTCACTATAGAGTCCCTAATAGACCGCTCCTCCTTAGTATCCCTGAGCATTTTGAGAGTTTTTGGTGGGTAGAAGCGCAAGAAGCCTTTTTTCTTTACCCCTGAAACAGCGACTCCAGCAGTCATCATGTCTACTGCATACTTCCACAAACCGTAGTTCCCCGTTCTTGTTGCCCTTCCAAGGTATATATCGGCTCTGCTTATGGCTTCATATGCCCTCGCAATGTCCTCTGGCTTGTAATACACATAGGGAATGTTTTCTTCAATCCAGAGAAGAACTTCGTCTGGGGTGTTGTCAAGGTTCATGAGGGCCATTTTTGCCCTTTTCGCATTATCTGTGGCAAATATCATGCCTAGAGCTTCAAAAATCGACTTCTCAACATCCCTATATGCCAGAACAAGCTCGGCATCTTCAACGCCGCCGCTTACGATATTCTGGAGGTCATTTATTGCTGCCCTCAAGTCTCCCCTAGCCCTTTTTGCAATTTCCTGCAGGACTTCTTTAGGAACGAAAATACCCTCCGCTTTTACAATCCTAAAGAGAGCCTTTAAAATATCCCTCTGGCTTAAACGCTTGTACTCCACTATTTCTGCTTTGTTTCTTATCTCCAATGGTACCTCCCAGTATCTGTTGGCGGACATTATTATGGGATTCCTCGCCTTGTCTATGAGCTTCGCTATCTCTCTTGCCCCTGAAGGCTCTATGTTATCCGCCTCATCAAGAAAGATAAGTTTTCTCCTCCTTCCAAAAACATCCATTGTATATGCCGCATTGAGGTAGCGCTCTATTTTACCAAAAGTTCTGTCATCACTTGCGTTGAGCTCAATTACCTCAAACTTATACTCGTTAGCCAGGGCATAAACTGTCGTAGTTTTCCCGCTACCAGGGGGACCGGCAAGGAGGAGAGCTTTTTTCTTGGGAGTTCCATGAAACCAGCTTTCAATCCATGCTTTAACCTTCTCCAACGCTTTCTCTTGATTTACTATCTCCACGAGCCTTCTTGGCCTATACTTTTCAACCCATGGCAGCATTTGGGCTCACCTAATCCTTGCCAAGCAGTGTGAACTGAGCCAAGAGAGCTTCAAGCTGAATCATTTCATTTGCTCCCTCAACAAGCCTGAAGTTGTACTCTCCTATTTTATCAGCCAAGGCAACCTTCTTCGGCTCACTTATTGGAAGATTGAACACCTCTTTGTGCATCTGAATCAAAACGTCTTCTCCGCTTAAACCTTGCTTTAGGAGTATCTCCCTAAGCTTGTCCCTAGCTTTAAGGAAATTGCCCTCTAAAGCTAAAAGCATCATTTCCCTAACGTCTTCTGGTCTGGCCCTGCTTGCAACCAAAAATACGTTTTCATCAGTTATTTTGACATCTAGGGCAGCTGCAGCCTGGAGAACGTTTATTGCCCTCCTTAAGTCACCTTCAGCCACGTAGAGTATCGCTTGAAGACCCTCCTCGGTTAGCTCGAGCCCTTCGTTTTCAGCTATGTATTTTAGCCTCTTTGCAATATCTTCATCTTTTAACGGTCTAAAGCGGAAAATCGCACATCTTGATTGAATGGGTTCTATGATTTTGGATGAATAGTTGCAGTTGTGGCTTACAAGGCCGTTTGATATGAAGCTGTGGTCAGAGGCACAGGTGACATCATAGACGTCCAGGTAGCCAAGTTCTTCCTTTTTAATGACCTTTTCTACAACATAGTCTCCGGTAACGCGTTCCCTCCTGAAGTCCTCGAAAGTCATGAAATCCCTCGTTAAACCGATTGGAACTCCATTTAGCCTATTGACGACAAAGTCCCTCTTAACTCCAAGCAACTTGGCAGCCTGTGTCGGATTGGTTTTTGCGGCAAGCTCCACAGCCTTTTCCGCAATCTGCGGAAGGATTATCTCCTTGTAGGTCAGCTTCATCCTCAAGTACTCTCCAACCAGCCTGGCATATTTGTCTTTAACGTAAGCGTAGCCGACTCTCGTTAAAAACTTCAGGTAGTTGGATTCGTTAGGAGTAACAACAAGTCTCACAATGAACCCATCCCCAATCGGACTTACTATCACCTTTGAGTCCACCTCAAACTCTCTAAGGAGCTCGGCAAGGTCGTTGAAGAACTCGGTCGTCTCTTCGAGGCTCTCACTGCTCGTGCGCATTTCAAGCTTTATTCCATTGAAGTTGTACTTTTCGGAGTATGGCTTGGTTCCATCGGCAGCGAAGAGACCTCTAAGGAACTCCCTCTTGACGAAAAGGTTGCCCTTCCTTATCCACTCCGGAACGCGGTAACCTTTCTTCGTCTTGTTTCCTGCCTCAACGCCCCAGAAGCGCATGAGGGCGTGGAGGGCCCTGTTGTCAACGTAGAGCATGTGTATCTTGCCTTTTACCTTTCTCCCGCCTATCTCCGACGAAGACTCGCGCTCTATTATCTCCGAAGGCTTCAGGCCGAGCCTTCTGAGATCCTCCGCCAGTGCCTCAAGCTCTTCCCTTGAGGAGTTGAACCAGACCCTTGTACCTCCCTTGGCGAGATGTCCATCGCCAAGTAGGAAGCCGAGAACCCTCGCGAGAATTCCGGCTCTTTCGTCGTCATATCTTACCAGCCATCTCTTCTTGAGCTCACGAAGTAAGTTATAAGCCGGACCATCGAGTTCGCCGGCAAGGAGCCTCTTCACGGCTGTGTAGCTTATCTTTATCCCTAACTCTTTCTCAAGGATCCTCTTGACATCGGCAGTATTCCTCAGAGGAACTCCATCGCGGAGCTTTCTTACGAACTGCCTCTTACCTTCCATTCTCCTTTCAACATAGCCCTTCTCCTCCAAATTCTTAAGGAGCTGATTCAGCCTCGCTCTCGAGAGCCCGACCTTTTTTTGGATCTCCTCCCGAGATGTCCACTCGGTTGAAATCTCCTGGAGGATTTCAGCTTCTCTTTCCGTTAAGCCCTTCTCCATCTCCGCCTTCAGTTCAAGCGCTCTCGCAAGGATTTTCTCTTTATCCTTGGTTGTCAGCTCGCGGAAATTCCTGGCCTCTCCAAGGGGCTTTCTTCCCCTCTCAAGCTCTAGCTTGTTGGCGAACTCATAGAAATCCCTGAGGTCAACAATCGGCTCTGGATTGACCTCGTAGGGAGTACCTTCCAGAGTAGGTTTCACGAGAACTTCACTCCCCTCCTTAAGGTCATATGTCTGAACCCAGCCTGCAGGAGTTAAAAACATATGGTCGCCCGTTGCCTCTATTACTCTTCCGCTTTCGAGAGTCAACCTGAAGACCGGGTGACCGATTATCTTAGAGTTGAAAGCAACCGCCGCTATCACTGTGTCCCTTCCATTTCTATTGGACACCTCTCTCACTAGGCCCCTTTCGTAAAACTTGAGAAAGTCCTTAATTTTTACTTCCCTCTCGTCTGGAGTGTATATCCTCGTGTCACCTGTGACACAGCTGAGAATGAAACGAACGTTGCTAGAAAACATCTCCATAGTTCTCCTCAAGGCTTGTTGGGCATCTTGAGTTAAAGCGTCGGCCTCATCAAGGAAGATTATCTTAAAGCTCGCACCGCCTATCGGCTTTGTCCTTGCAAACTCCTTTACCTTCTCACGGATAACGTTTATACCTCTTTCATCAGAGTTGTGCAGGAGAACCGGTATCTCGCCCGCGAAGAAGGTCTCGTTGCCCGGTACACTGACGTCGTAGACGAAGTCGTTGTACTCAATGAGCTCTATCTTCCTTATCGCGAGGGCATGAAGATCCGTGTAGGCGAGCTTTCTGAGCGTTTCATAAATCTCCCTGCCTTCATCGTCCAGCTTTTCAACGTTGACCATGTCAAGAACATCTCTGAGAATTCCCTTCCCAACACGCTTCTTACCTTCGTAGAGCTGGTGTCTGAAATTGTAGCGCCAGTTGCCCTCAACGGCGTCCTCTATCCTAAGGAGCATCTTGATTATCGGTTCAGCCGGGAGAAGCTCAGCCTTAGCCCACTTCATTCCACCTTTCCAGATGAGCCTGGCTTCTCTCTCGAAGAGGCTCGCCTCTATTCCCGAAATTCTCGCCAGCCAGACGGTGTCTATCAGCATGTCCTTTGAGACCGAAGATACCCTAACGACACTTTCCCATTCACCACTGCCGTCCACGTCTGCCAATCCTTTAAGAAACGCTATTCTCTCTTCCAGCGAGGCCTCGAAGATAAAGCCCGGAACCCTCTTGTTTTCAGACCTTCTTCCATGGCCGTCGTAGAAGTTATCCTCGAAGAACCTCGCTAGCTGGGTGCTGAGGAGTCTTATCTGGTAGGCACTCCTCCTTGAACGGTCGAAGCCTGATGTGGTGTAGTTCTCATAGACGCTGACCCCGAGTCCTTCTGCAAACTCCCTGACTCTCTCTATGAGCTCTCCCTCGTGGCTACCAAGGGTGTAAATGACCTGCCCCGAAGTCACTCCCTTGAAGCTTACAGCCCCCTCGGCCGCGTAGAGGCCCATCATGTAAGCGAGCTCATCGTTGAGAGGGATCTCTCCAAAGGTTCTGACCCTTGCGCTCGGCTTTACGGTGTAGTCTTCCATGTTAAGGACGTCGAGGAAGCCGGGAACACTGGATACAAAGCTCAACAGGTAAGAGCCTTCCTTAAGCTCGCTTGCCTTCACGCTCTCAAGTCCATTCTCCGTCAGAACCATTACCGAGTGGTTTCCAGTGAGCTCAAGCGTTCCCCCTCCCTCGAGGTGAATCTTTAGAATCACAGGAACACGGTGGCGGATTATCTTACTCACCCTCGCCCACCTGACTTTATAGTTCTCATCCACTGTAAGAACCTCAAGGTTCATGGCATCCTTATACGCAACCTCTCCATCGTTCTCATCAAAGTAAATCTTATCCAGCTCTGCAAAGGTAGTCCTCATAACCTTTCCGTTCAATCTCACTAGTATCGGCGTGTCCTTTGAAACGGAGGCGTTAAGCTCCAAGAAGTTGTGCCTCCAGCCTTCACCGAAGAGTTCCCTGGCTAAAGCCAGCGCAGCAGTTGTGTTGTGCACAACCGTCGGCATGTTTCCTGCGATGAAGTTGTGGTATCCCGGAACGTGGAGGTCGTAGATGACGAAGTCGCCCTTAAGCTCCTTCACTTCGGTTATCTCATCCCAGTAGAGCTCGTTCTGGGAGAGGAATATCAGGTATGCTACCCCTTCCTTAAGCTTCTCGTCGGAGAGGATTTCCCCTATTAGCTCGAGCTCGATTTTCCTTATTTCCTCAAGTTTCTCGATCTTTTCCGTGTTGCTCTCAAGAATTATTCTCACGCTGGAGTTCCAGGTGCCGAGTTTCCTTCCGATTTCGGCATAGCTTGAGTACTTCCTTGCAAAGACCCTCATGGCATCAATCGTAGGTTCAAGGTCGATCCCAAGGGCCTTCGCTATCTTTAGATAGTTCCTCAGGCTCGGCTTCCTCTTGCCCTTAATGTACTCGAGGAGTCTGTCAACCCTAATCCCAGTCTTTTCCGCTATCTCTTTTCTCCGCTCCGCCACCTCGTTCCAGTCTATGAGGATGCTCCTTGAGAGGGACTCTTTCAGCCTCTCAAGCTCATCGAGGCGGTAGTAGATTTCTTTCATCAGCTCCCACGAGATCTCTCTCGCCTTTCTGTGGCTCCAGCTTCTCTTATCGTCGGAGAAGTTCAGTTTAAGCCTGTCTCTAACGTAAGAGATAAGTTCATAGTTGACCTTCAAGCTGTCGAGGTTCGGGTTGAACTTCTTGACGAGCTTCTTAGCTTTTTCAAGTTTCTCTCTGTGGGAGAAGCCGATCTCGCTCAGAAACCTCTCCACGTTCTCTGAACCTGAGATTGTGACGTGGTAATATAGTTTACCCCTGACTTTTTTCTCCCGTATCTTCGAGATTATCCCAAAACCAGCTAAGCCATAGGTAACCTGCTCCGCCATCTCCCTGCTGGCGGTCGCCAGTACTATTGCGTTCTTATCAACTCCAGCATCACAGTCAAAGTACGCCCTGAGGAAGGAGCGAATCCCCTCCCAGCCTTTCTCGGGTATGTACACCTTGTCAGCTTTTCTTCCAGCAAAGCCAAGAGCACTTACAAGCTCCCAGGCCTTCCTGGAGTTCACGTAAACGTCCGGTGCCCTGTTTTTGTGGATTCTCTCTTTAATCTTCGCATCTGGAAAGAGCCTCTCCGTCAGCTCCATAAAGCGCCGTCTTAAAGAGGGATCAGCGTTTGTGAAAGTGATTACATTGCTCCTTGAGTCGGCGTGGCCGTCTCCAATGAAGTATCCAAGCCACTCAGCCAGCGGGTCTTCCTCAGCTATGGCCGGAAGGAAACGCGGAACTGCGAGTTTGTCGCCGGGTTTAAGCTCCTCTGCCTTCACCCATTTGATTTCTCCGTTCTTCCTGTTCACGAGGAGCGGGTGGTAGGGAGTAACCTTAAGCTCCCTGCCGAGGCGAGTCCTTATCCTTATCAGCCTCTCGGCCCTATCCTTGTAGACGTACTGAACCTCGAACTCCCTCAGCTTTCCGTCCTCGTCTATTCCAAGGACTTTGAGGCCTTTAACAGGTGTTGGGCCAAACCTGCCATTGGAAACTTTTTCAACGAGCTCTCCCAGCTCACAGAGCCTGCCGTTGGCTATGACCTTAACATCCCCTGTGAGGCACTTTCCAACACCGGGTGGACCTGCAAAGAGAAGATGCGGCATCGAGCCGGTTTTAACATAGTGCTTGAGCCTCTTCACTATGTGATCTTGCCCTACAATGTCGTCAAGCCTCTCAGGCCTATACTTCTCAACCCACGGTTTTTCAAGAATTTTAACTTCCTTAACCTCTTTTACTTCTTCAGCCATTGCAACCACCTGTTATCGTGACCTAAACACTTTATAATCACGAGAATATTTAAACTCTTTGGAACCCCAAAGAATTTCCAAACTTCATCAAAAGGAGACTGGTGTTAGTCCGTTGTTTATTGAAATGAAAAACTTTTATAGGTGAGAAATACCAATATTCTACTTGGTGGTGCCAATGGCAAAGCTTGACTGGATTACCGAGGAGCTTAATGAACTTAAAGAAAAAGGACTTTATGTAAGAATTAGAGTTCTCCAGAGCGCCCAAGGCCCTTGGGTGATTGTTGACGGAAAGAAAGTTCTAAACATGTGTTCCAACAACTATCTCGGTTTGGCAGCACATCCAAAAATTAAGGAAGCGGCTATAAGAGCTATTCTTGACTATGGCGTTGGAGCAGGAGCTGTTAGAACAATAGCCGGAACAATGGAGCTCCACGTGGAGCTTGAGGAAAAACTTGCAAAGTTCAAGAAGAGAGAAGCTGCTATTCTCTTCCAAAGCGGCTACAATGCAAACCTTGGGGCAATAAGTGCCCTCATAAAGAAAGGCGAGGATGGAGTTTTTGTTAGTGAAGAACTAAACCACGCAAGCATTATCGATGGTATGAGGTTAAGCGGAGCTGAGAAAGTTATCTACAAACACCTTGACATGGAAGACCTCAAAAAGAAGCTTGAAGAAGTGAAAGACAAGAAAAAGAAGCTTATTGTCACTGATGGTGTATTCAGCATGGACGGTGACCTCGCCCCACTTCCAGAAATAGCCGAATTGGCGGAACAGTACGATGCTATGGTATACGTTGACGACGCCCACGGTGAGGGTGTTTTAGGTGAACATGGAAGGGGTATTGTTGACCACTTTAAGCTCCACGACAGAGTGGACTTTGAAATGGGAACCCTAAGCAAGGCATTTGGTGTCATTGGTGGCTATGTTGCAGGGCCAGAAGAGGCGATAGAATATTTAAAGCAGAGGGGAAGACCATTCCTGTTCTCATCCGCCTTGAATCCGCCCGACGTTGCTGCCGCTATTGCCGCGGTTGAGATTCTCCAACATAGCGATGAGCTCGTTAAAAAGCTTTGGGACAACACCCACTTCCTCCAAAAGGGACTTAGAGACATTGGCTATGACTTAGGAAACACCAAGCACCCAATTACACCGGTAATGCTATATGACGAAAAGCTAGCCCAAGAGTTCTCAAGAAGACTCTACGATGAATACAACATCTTCGCCCAGGCAATAGTTTATCCGACAGTCCCATTAGGCACAGCAAGAATAAGGCTTGAGCCCTCAGCAGCCCACAGCAAGGAAGACCTGCAGTACGTAATAGATGCCTTTGAAGACCTCGGAAAGAAGACCGGATTCTTGAAGTGATTTTCCTTTTTTATTTTCGTTTTATTTTTGAACTTTTCTAACGAAAGGTATTTAAATCTATATGCCTACTCATTCCTGGAGGTGAGAGGGGATGAGCCTTATAACTGCAACCCTCTCACTAACCGCCTTGCTATTGCTGATAGGCTTGACAATAGTCGGAATAAAGTATAGGAGGAGGTTCATAGCTAGGTATCCTGCACTTAGAAGATTCTATGACTTCATGATAGTGGGGTTCGCCATAGCAGCCCTATCAAAGTTTGTCTTCACGTTTATCGATCTATATGACGTTGGAATTCTCTTTCTGAACCCTTCAGAGAAAATGCTCTTAAACACAGCTGGAAATGGTTTAACAACGTTTGCACTTCTCTTCCTTCTTCTCGGATGGGTGACCCTATTAAAGAGCCTCGTATCAAGATACAAGCTCTCTCCAGTGATAGAAATAGAGGGGAAAGAGGAAAGATTTGCCCCTGGGGTGTATCTATGCAAAACGGGGGATTGCAACTCATTATTGCTAGATCTGTTGAAAGGAAGAGCAGGGCTTATTGTTTCCAGAACACCAAGGCATGTGCTTAAAGAAAAGCTAAAACTTGAGCAAACCCCAATGTTATGGCTCACAAAAATAGATGGGGAAGGAAATATACACCCGCTAAGGCTTGAGTTCCTTCTGCAGACATTAGTAGACTTCATGAAGTCGGGAGATACTCCAAAGATAATTTTACTAGATGGAATCGAATATCTCATGGTAGAAAATGGGTTTGAGCCGGTCTTTAAGTTCCTAGCAGCATTGAACGATTACGCCCTACTCAACAACACGATAATCTTGGTTCCCTTAGATGAGAGCGCTGTTGAAAAAAGACACGCAAACCTCTTAAGGAGGGAGTTTAGAGAGATAAAGGCAGACTAGAATTTTATTCTGCCTATGTGGTAATAAACCACGTCATTGTCCTCATCGACCACCGCCAGAACCATCTTTTTTCTAACCCCATGGGCAACCCTAACCCTAGCGGTTAAGTCGTTTGGATACATCTTCTGGTTCTCACTTACAACCCAGATCAGCCAGTCCGCATGCTCCTCCATTCCTTTGCGGTACACCCTAAAGTGAGAACCGTATTTGAGAGCTGTCTTCACAGTGTAGCCCCTATTCCTAAGATCCCTGTAAACCAAAAACTTTAAATCAAACTGCTCATCTTTTTTCCTTCCAATTTCGAAAAGCTCTTGAACTCTGAGCTCTTTTTCACCGTCAAAAACTTTAATCCATCCTTTGTCCAACAGATAAGCGGCTTCAATGAGAGAAAGGAAAAGCTTGCCATTTACAACTTCCCCATAGTGCCGCTTGTTGTAGAGCTTGTTTATAGCACTCTCCATCGTGCTGAAAACCCTATCTCCGCTTAGGTAAAATTTGAACTCACTCAACTCCTGTCCCCCCATGCGTCTGGTGTGAGAACCATGTAGTAGGCATCCTCGCCATCGGAGTAGTAGCCTTTTATGATTTTCATCTTCTTAAAGCCTAGCTTTTCGTAGAGCTTTATCGCCCTCTCATTGCTGACTCTGACCTCAAGTCCTATGTACCTAGCCCCTCGTTTTATTAACCTGTCTATAACAACCTCCATAAGAGCCTTGCCTATCCCATTACCTCTATAAAGAGGATCAACGGCTATACTCATTATGTGACCTTCCATGTCTGGTCTTAGATATCCCATTACATAGCCAACTACCTTCCCGTTGTATTCTGCAACTAGAAAGGTCTCTGGATTTGCCTCAAGGAACATCAAAAACAGCCCTCTCGGATATTGCTCCCTAAAGGACTGTCTCTCAATGCGCATAACCTCACTTAGGTCAAAGAGGGTAGCAGGCCTGATAGTGACAAGGCTCAGGGGAATCTTTCTTGGGAAAGGGACATCTCTTGAAGAGAGACTCATATTGAAATATTCTCCCGATAGTTTTTAATCTTATTGATTTAAAAAGAAAAATCAAAGATGGATTATTACCGGCTCAAAGGGGACCTCTATCTTCCCATCTTTGCTTTCAACCTTTTTACCTGTCAGAAGGTCTATTCCTCTAACTTCAATCTCTATCTCTCCAATTTTTCCCTCTAGGTTGAAAATTCCAACTGCATTTTTGCACTCCACAACAGCAATTCCTTCCTTCGCCAAGTACACCCTTTGATCGTTGCAATCGATTGACTTTTTAATCTTGATTAGTTTCTTGACAAAAGATGAAAACTCCTCATTTCCCTTTTCCCAGGGAATAGGATCCTTTTCAAAGAGGCTTGGCTGGTTTTCGATAGCATATTCCTGCCCTGCATATATTAGCATAGCCCCCTTTAGCATGAACATGAAGGCCGTCCAATTCTTCAGGCGAAGTTCATCCCTAAATATCCCAGCCGCCCTTGGTAAATCATGATTTTCCAGAAATCTAAGCTTAACGTAATCCGCTGGATACAAAGTATCCTGAACGTAGAGGTAGTCAGTATAGCTTAATAGACTTCTTTCTCCCCGCAGATACCTCTCCAGCATCTCTCTTCCATCGTAGTCGTAAGTAATCTCAAATACCCGGTGCATCTCAACATCCGAGTGGACTCTAAATCCCCTCTCCCGCAGCCACTTGACAAAAGAAGGATATACAGTCTCAGCCATCCAGAGAATGTTGGGATTAATCTTGGCAACTTCTTTTTTGGCTTTCTCCCAGAATTCCAAGGGCACAAGAGGAGCAACATCGCATCTAAACCCATCCACGTATTTAGCCCAGAACTTCAAGGTCTCTATTTGATATTCCCAGAGCTCTCTGTTGGAGTAGTCAAGGTCGTAAACATCGCTCCAGTCCGGAACCTTTCTTGAAGGCTTGCCATCAACTGTATAGAACCATTCGGGATGCTCTTCCAAAAGCTTTGAATCTCGCGAGGTATGATTGTATACAATGTCTATCATAACCTTAAGCCCAAGCCTATGAGCTTTTTCCACGAGTTTTTTAAAGTCTTCAAACGTTCCCAGCTCGGGATTTATTGATCTATAGTCTTTTATGGCATAAGGAGAGCCAAGAGAACCCTTTTTGCCTTCTTCTCCTATTGGATATATAGGCATCAGCCAAACAAAGTCCACGCCGAGGGATTTTATCCTCTCCAAATCTTCAGCTAAGGCCTTTAGAGTTCCCTCTTCAGTGTGGTTTCTTGGGAAGACTTCGTATATAACGAGCTTTCTCAACTCGCTAGCCCGCATTTATATCACCGAGAGTGATTACACTCGGTATTAAAATAGTTTTTGGAAAGTTTTAAAAGAAAGGTAGTAGGATGTTAAAGAGAAGTGATGAGCGCTTCCGATCCTGAGGGCAAGATGATGACCGGATTCCTATCTGATCTACCATCCATGTCTTTTCTTACCATTACTAAAGGTTAGGATTAAGTTTATAACCAGCTCGGAGTTAATTGATTAAATGAAGGTGATATGATGAGGATAGCGGAAGATGCCGTCGGGATAGTCAAAGGTGAGGCAAGTGTCATAGGGTATGATTTTTCCGCTCACCCCGATGTGAATTTACAGTTTGGGGAGTTTGTCGTTGCCCAGAACAGAAACGGGGAATGGGTTATTGGTACAATCAGAAGACTTCAAAACATAAATTGGCTTCTCATAAGTGGAAAAAGCACGTATCAGTCCCTTCAGCTTGATTTAGAGCAATACGGAGAGAGCATTGAGGACAACGAGGAAGTAATCGCAAGTGTAAGGGTTCTAGGCAAGCTCAGCTTTAACGGCGAGAATGTTGAAGTTCTACCAAATAGAGTCCCAATTCCTAATGGAAGGACTGTTTACAGGTTAAGCGATGAGGTTCTCAAGGCAATATACAACCCCGGAGAGGGGTACATAGAGGTTGGGACACTTCTTCTAAGAGAGAGCGTGCCAATTTATTTAAACGCTGACGAACTTGTATCGAGACATTTTGCCGTTTTGGCAGTTACCGGAGCAGGCAAGTCAAACACCGTTGCAGTAATGATAAGCCAAATCGTCGAAAAGCTCAGGGGAACGGTGGTCGTCCTAGACCCCCATGGAGACTACGTAAAGCTAAAGCTCCCCAACACAGGGAAAAAGTATGTCAAAATAATAGAGGCCAAAATAAGACCTGAGGAAATGGATAGCGAGGAGCTGGCAGACCTAATAGAGGTCGCAAAAAATGCCACCATACAGAGAGAGTTTCTAGCTAAAGCTTGGGAAACGATCAAATACGAAAACCCAAATTTGGGCGGAAGAGAGCTCATTGAAAAGCTCATGGAGACAATAAACGACTGGATCAGAAATAAAGAAGCGAAGTACTGGGATGAAGGGAAGAAGGACTATTTCACGGAGGAACTCAAATCGGATAGAGTGGAGACACTAAGGGGAGTTGTTTTAAGACTTAGGAGATTTTTGAGGAATTATGGAGGCTTATTAACTAGTGAGGACTTAATATCTCAAATTGAACCGGGAAAGGCGAATGTTATCGACCTCGGACCCTTAGATGAGGGTCAAATGAAAGTCGTTGTCGGAAAACTGCTCCAGGGAATATTTGAGGCAAGGGTAGACTATGAAAAAGCCAGAAAGACTCTTGAACGCATAGAAGAAGATCTAAGAGAAAGCAGAGCGGCGAAAACATCAAAACTTGAAGAAGAAATCGAAGAGCTCAAGAAACTTATGAAGAGCATCGAAAGGAAAAGTAAAGCACTTGCCGAGCCAATACTCATGGTAGTGGAGGAGGCACATATATTTGCCCCGCAAGGGGAACACAATGATGCCGTGAGGGTTTTGAGCAGAATTGCTAGGGAAGGAAGAAAGTTTGGAGTTGGGCTTGGAATAGTGTCCCAAAGACCAAACAAACTTAATGAAGACGTCTTAAGCCAGACAAACACCAAGATAATCTTAAAGATCGTAAATCCGAAAGACCAGGACTACGTTCTAAAGGCAAGTGAACAGTTGAGCAATGATTTACTAGCCGATATAGCATCTCTTGGAAAAGGAGAGGCAGTTATAGTTGGCCAAGCAATAGCCCTTCCAGCGCTGGTTAAGATTTACAACTTCAAAGAAAGGGGCGGTGATTATGGAGGAGAGGACATAGGGATTGTATCAAGGTGGCGTAAAAGAGCAGAAGAAGAGAAGAGAGAGGAAGAAATTCAGCAGGCTTATGAGGATGAGGGGATAGAATATGACCTTTAAGTTTGCTCATATTGCAGATGTGCATCTTGGGTTTGAGCAGTACAGACTGCCCTACAGAGCCGAGGAGTTTAGAGTAACCTTTGAGACTGCAATAAAAAAGGCAGTCGAGGAAAAAGTGGATTTTATACTTATTGCGGGAGACCTCTTCCACCGCAGCAACCCAAGCCCCCAAACAATAAAAGAAGCCATAGACATCCTTTCAATCCCAAAAGAAGAAGGAATTCCGGTTTTTGCAATTGAGGGAAACCACGACAGAACCCAAAAGAGGATTTCCGCCTACAATCTTCTAGAATCCCTAGGATTAATGTATGTCCTCGGTTTCAGCGAGGAGAAAAAAGAAAACACGTATCAAACCACAGAAAAAGTCAATGGAAAGCTAATCGTCAAAGGGGTCTTCGAAAAAGGGAACAAAAGCCTTGAGATCTACGGCATGAAGTTCATGAGTGCTGCGTGGTTTGAGAGAAACAAGCTAAGTGAGTACTTTAAGCCAAGTGGAGACGCTGTGCTTATGCTCCACCAGGGGATAAAGGAGATGATGGACAGTCTAAAACTGGAAACGCAGAGAGATTACTTCGAGATAACCCTCGAAGACCTGCCGGAGGGCTTTCTTTACTACGCAATGGGGCACATACACAAAAGGTGGCAAACCAACAAAGGCCTGGGTGTGGTTGCTTATCCCGGTTCATTAGAGAGGTGGGACTTCGGGGACTACGAAATGAGATACAGGTGGAACGGGAACGCTTTTATTCCTCAAACTGGAGAGGACAAGGGCTTTTTGATAGTTGAAGATTTTAAACCAAGGTTTGTGAAGCTTGACGTTAGACCCTTCTACGATGTTAAGATTAAAGCTGACGAGAGTGTTGTAAAAACGGAGCTTAAAAAGCTGAGCACAAAAATCCCGAAAGAGGCTTTTTTGAGGGTGGACATTGAGTGGGAGAGACCTTTTGACGTGTCTTTTCTCCACGAAATCTTCAAAGTTGAATACCTCCACATAAGAACGAAGTTCAAAAGGCCTTCCATAGGGAAAGGGAAAGAGACAAACCTAAAAGGGTTCTTCACCCCTCTGGAACTCAAGATACTCGAACTTGTTGGCGAGAAAGATTTTGAAGATTTTGAAGAGGTCATAGAGCTCCTCCTAAAAGGTTCCGCTCCAGAGAAAGAAGCTACACCCAAAAAGGAAGAGAGAAAAGAAGAAGTCAAAGAGGAGATAAAAGAAGAAAAACCCAATTTAGAAGCCGAGAAGAAAATCAAGAAGATAAAAGAGCCACCAAAGAAGAAATCGGATTTATTATCTTGGCTGAAAGGGTGAGAGAAAATGATGATTGAAAAGATAATTGTGAGGGATTTCCGCTCACACGAGTTCACAAAGGTAACGTTTGCACCCGGGATAAATCTTATAATAGGGCAAAACGGCTCCGGAAAAAGCTCCCTTCTCGATGCGATACTTGTAGGCCTTTATTGGCCCATGAAGCCCAAGGATCTTAAAAAGGAGGATATCCTCAGGGTAAATGGGAAAAGCACTGAGATAACGATATTTTTTGAGAAAGACAATGTGAAATACCAGCTCCACAGGAACATAACCAAGGGCATAGCTTTTGTTAAGTATCAAGAAGGTCAGGGATGGCACTATGCAACTGAAGCAAGCCAGCAGTCCGTGAGGAGATGGATGGAAAAAATGATTCCCTACGATGTATTTGTGAACGCGATATACATAAGACAGGGAGAAATTGACGCGATCTTGGAGAGCGATGAAAGCAGAGAAAAGGTCGTTAGAAAGGTTTTAGGTCTGGATAAATATGAAAACGCCTATAACAACCTTCTTGAAGTTAGAAAAACCATAGACTCGAAAATCAGCGCAATTGAAGAATACCTCACAGCAATGAAGAACATAGACGAGATGATAGAAGAAACTCGAAAAAGCCTAAGCGAAGCTATAAAGCAAATAAACGAGCTTACACCAAAGATTCCAAAGCTGAGGGCGGAAGCTGAAAGAATAGAAAAGAGGCTTTCTGAACTTGACGAGCTGTTGGAACAGCTTAACAAAGCGAAAGAAGAAAAGAATGAAATTGAAAAGGATCTCGAAGGAGTAAAGACAAGGATAAGCTCCTTAATCAAGTCAACAAATGAAAGGAAAGAGAAGATAAATGAACTGAAAAAGAAATTTGAAAAGCTTGAAAAAATCAAGCCTCAAGCTGAGAGATACATGGAACTCGAAAAGTTCCAGCGGGAATACAGTGAAATAAAATCAAGGATCGAAAAAGAGCTTAAAGGCTACGAAGGAAAGCTTTCCCAAATAGAAGAAAGAGTCAAAGAGCTAGTGCAGAAGGAAGAAGAGCTAAAAGAGCTAGAAGAAAAAATAGAAGAAATAGCAGAAAGGCTTGAAACTCTAAAGCAACATGCAGAGCAGTATGAAGATGCCATGAGAATCAAGAAAACAGTGGAGGATTTAAGGAAGAGATTATCTCTCAGCGAAGAGAAAATTAAAGCCCTCAAAGACGAAATAGAAGAGGCAAAAAGGAGAAGAGAGGAAATCCGCGAGAGACTTGAGAAAATTGGAGAAGAAAAAGGAAAGCTCAGGAGCCTCTCCGGAGAGAAAGACAAGGCAATATCAGAGCTCATGAAGGCTAAAGGAAGGTGTCCCGTTTGCGGTGCCGAGCTTACAGACGAACACAGAGAAGAACTCATTAAAAGCTACAAAATAGAGATTAAAAAATACATGGAAAGGATGAAAGAGCTAGAAAAAGAGGAGAAGGAACTTAGGGCAGAGCTCCTGGGAATTGAAAAGACTTTGAAAAAGGAAAGCACTGTAATAGCAACCGAAGAGATATTGAAACAAATAAAAGAAAATGAGGAAAAACTAGCGCAGTTTAACCTAAGAGAACTAGAAAAAGATGCCAAAGAATACGAAAAGCTCTCGAAAGAGAAGAACCAGCTTGAGGGCAAACTTAAGAGCATCTTAGAAGAACTCAAAAAGAAGCCAGTGCTAGAAAAAACGAAGAGAAACATAAGAGAGAAAATAGAAAACGCTAAAAAGGAGCTTCAGAAATACGATAAGAAACTCAAAGAACTCGGCTTTGAAAACGAAGAAGACCTCGGGGCAGAGCTCGAAAAGTTGAGACCCCTCTATGAAGAATACCTAGGCCTTTTAAAGGTCAAAGATGAGCTTGAGAAAGAGGAAAAACGCCTCGGCAAAGAGGAAGAAGAGCTAAAAGATTTGGAAAAGCAAAGGAAAAGGCTCGAAGAGCAGCTATCTATGTTAAAGGAGAGAATTACAGAACTCGAGAAAAAGTACAACAAAGAAGAGCACGAAAGGCTTAGAAAAGAATACATCCAGGCTAGAGAAGCCCTAACGAAGGCAGAAACCGAGCTTGAAAACCTCGAAAAAAGAAAAGAAGAGTTGAGCAAAAACCTAGAGAACCTACAGAAAGAAAGGGATAACGTCAAGAGCAAGAAAAAAGAACTGGAAGAGCTGAGGAAAGCTAAGGAAAGAGTTCAAGAACTCAGAGAAAAGGTTAGAAGGTTTAAGAACCTCCTCAAGGAGGATGCCCTTGCAAAAGTTGGTGAATATGCAAGTGAAATATTCGAAGAGCTCACTGAGGAGAAATACTCCGGAATAAGTGTGAAGGCAAAGGAAAACAAGGTTGTTCTTGGGGTTATATACGATGGAAAGGAGAGGGAGCTCTCATTCTTGAGCGGCGGTGAGAGAATAGCCCTCGGTCTGGCGTTTAGATTAGCCTTATCCCTCTACCTTGCGGGAGAGATTCCCCTCCTCATAATGGACGAGCCGACACCTTATCTCGACGAGGAGAGGAGAAGAAGACTCGTGGACATCATGGAGCGCTATCTGAGAAAAATCCCGCAGGTAATAATAGTTTCGCACGACGAGGAGCTCAAGGATGCCGCAGATAGAGTGGTGAGAGTCAGGCTTGAAAACGGCGTTTCGAGAGTAGAAGAAGTAGAGGTGGGATGAATGTACCGCCTCATTTCCAAATATCAAGCGGATAAAATCCTCCAGATGCTCAAAGGAGAACTCAAAGAAGCTGAAGGGGCTCTAGAGGGCAAGGTGGATTGGAGACCTCTTCCCGAAAAAAAGGAGAGTAAAGTTTATGCTGTTGATGGAAGCCAGGGAAAGGCAAGGCTGAGTGGGACAATAATATATACAGTTGCATCTTTTGCCTTTGGAAACGGTAAGAGCGCTCGCCTGGTCTATACAAATGCCATGACATACAACCATGGAATCTCCGACCAGATAATAAGACTCCAAATGGAGACCCTAGAAAACAAGCTCGGAGCGTTGGTTGGGAATGAAGAACATATGATTTTGATGGACGGAACGCTCACAGGTTCATTAACAAGACCTCCCGTTTATCCCGAGAGCGTTAAGGGCATAACAACCCTTCTTGATACGTTAGAGAAAGGCAAACCAGAAGAGCTCATAAAGGACTTCATGGAGAGGCTCGATGAGCACTATCTCGACTTAGAAAAGCGCCTTGCTGAGGAAAGGGGGCTCTACAGTGGAGTTATACTCGCGGACGAGGTTATAGATGAATACTCAGAATTTTACAAAGCCATGGAAGGAGGAGAAGTTGTAAACTACGACGGTGCCCTAAAGAGGTTGAGGGATGCGCTAAAAGCCGAGATTCCCAGAAGTGAGATAATAAAAATTGCCGAAGAGCTGGATGAATATACAGAACGGAAGACATTAACCCTTGAAGAGGCAAGAAACACCATTCATGTTGTCCTAGGCTACCTGGAGTATCTCTACTCACTAGAGAAGCTCCTCCAAAGGGAGCTAATCTACATCGCAAAGAGCTTCTACAACAGGAAAATCACGTCAAAGCTGGGCATAGATCTCCTTGATGTGCCGTTTATCGATGCATATCTTGTCAAAACGCATGGCGAAGAACTTCCCGGTTACTGTGTAATATACGACCCGGAAAGGGCTGAAGAAAAAAAGAAAATAGCCCACCGTCTGCCGAGGATTTTGAGGAAATACTTCCCCACTGTCCAAAGGTTCATAGAAACGGGAGTTCCCTCAGCATATATAAGAACCATGAAAGGGGGCATCATCTATCTGCTCCAATCCAACACATCAATCAACGATGAGCTGATAGCAAAATTACTGTGGCACGAGAGCAACGGCTATATAAGACCGCTCCAGAGAGCCCATGAAGGGGTAAAAATTGAACAGAAAGCCTTCAGAGCTGAGCTTGAAGCCCTAATGAACTATTTGAAAAAGAAAGACAAAGAGCTGAGGGTTTTCATAAAATATGGAAGGTCTCCTCTCGAATGATTACCCAACTCCCCTTCTAACTTTTACCGCAAGCCCCTGCTGGAATATCTTAAGTTCTTTGCCGTTTAACAGGCTTTGTCCGGTTGCCAAAAGCTCATCGTTCTTATTCACCACAAGAACTTCGTCGTATGGCCGTATAGACTCATCTGCATCAATCACAAACTTCGCAAAGACGTTCTTTCCTCTTCTTGCAAAGGGCTCCGCGTCTTCATTAACAACAACTCTCATCCGCGGATAGGGGAGAACCTTGTGCAGTCTTCTTGCTCCTTCAATTCCAAGGGTCAAAAGACCGTCTTCCGCTCTAAAAGTTGCTATGTGCTTGCCCCTAGCTTTTATCTGTCTTGGCATTCCGGTCTTTCTTGAGAGCTCGACAAAAATATCTTTAAAAGCTTCACTCGCTCCTTCGCCAAATTGATACTCAGCAACAGCCTGAACGTAAAGCTTCGCTTCCTCCTTTGAGGGCTTCTCTATTGTGAAGTCCTCTTCCCCCTCGCTCTGGGCAAACGGGAAAGTTAAGCTCAGGTATTTGGGAATTTCGCCAAAAATGGGATGGCTGATTGTCTCCGGGAACTTCCCTTTTATCCTTTCAGCTCTTTGCTTTGCTCTCAAAACTACGGGAGTTCTCATAATCTCTTCACTAACCTTGAAAAAGGCAGAGGCTTTTGTTATCGGCTCGTTCTCCTCGAGGTAGTCCTTGTATTCAAGCAGTCTTTTGTAAGCCGCAAACATTTTTGGGTGAGACCTTGAGCGATCATCAACTAGCTGCCAGAGGGTTCCCTCTTTTATTGCCTGCTTCACTCTGTTTAGCTCCTCTCTAATAACCCACAGGTTGTGAAGGGCTAAAAGCCTCGTTCTCTCTTCCTTTGACATCTCGCGCAGCTCTTGCGGTGTATAGCGAGAACAGACAGGGCATGAGCATGGGAAATACTCAAGCTCTTCAAGCCTCTTGGTTCCTTCAGGCGTCATGTACCGGTCGTCTTTAGCGTAAAGGGCGTAGCTTGCCGAATCAAAGAGGTCAACTCCCATCGCAACTGCCAGAGCAAATACCATTGGATGCCCAGCGCCGAAGAGGTGAACAGGTCTATCCGGTCTTAGCCCAATTTTTGACGCTATTACAACATCAACCAAGTCCCTATAGCGGTAGCCCTCCATTAAAGGTACCACGGCACCAATCGGATGAATCTCAAAGTCCATTTCGCTTAATTTTCTAGCGGCATAGGTTCTCAAGTCGAGATACGTTGAGCCCTGAACGGTGGCATTCATGGGTATGCTCTTTATGCTCTCAGCCTCTTTTGCCCTTTCGAGTGTTATCTTAAGGTCCTCTTCAGCTTTCTCCCTTGGGGCATCTGGAATTGTTGGGACGTCAAGAAACGTCCCTATGTCAACGCCTATCTTGTGCTGGAACTCTATAATCTCTCTGTTGGTAACCTCTACTCCACCATATCTCATAAGCTGAAAGCTTCCGGAATCGACTTCCACTATGCCATCGTAATCCAAAAGTCCATGAATGCCTTTTTCAAGTGCCTTCTCTCTAAGTTCTTCGTCTTTGTAGATTATGTAGGAGTTTGTGATTATAATGTCAAAGCCCATTTCTTTGAGCTCTTTAGGGGTCACTATGAGCTGCTTAGGGTTAACTACGGGCATGATAGCTGGAGTTTCGAGCTTTTTCCCGTTAACTTCAATTTTTCCTATTCTTCCCGCAGCATCTCGCGCTTTTATCTCAAATTTGAAGTTCATTTTCCTCACCGCAGAAACTTCAAGATTTAGGTTTAAAAACCTAAGGAGACTTCAGCTCAAATTTTCCCATTTAAATTCCCAAACAACATCCGGAGATATCCATAGATGTGGAGGAAAAGATAAAAGAGAGCCCAGAACCACAGAAATACTGGAAAGAGAAGAGCATTTAGAAGAGAACCTCCCTCAACAACCGTAGGGATAAGAAGGGTAAGCACCTCATAACTCAAGAACAGCAAGAGCAAATCAAAGTTTCCCGTTAAGAGCAGTAAAACCGGAACTAGTATATCAAGAAGGGCAACAAAGTCACCCAAAAGAAGGAAGAAGATCTCCTTTTCTAATCCTCCTCCTAAATGCTTCAAATCGCCCAAAAACCACCTCTTTCTCTGCCTCCAAAGTTCTGGAAGTGTCTTTGGCATTCTCGTGTAGACCCTTGCCCTTGGGGCATAGAGGATCTTCCCAAGTTTCTTGAGCTCTTTTGTTGTCGCGTAGTCCTCAACCTCACTCTCTATAAATCCCCCAATCTGCTTTAAAGCTTCTCTTCTGAAGGCTGAGAGGGGACCGGGGGCAACACTTAGGTCTCCAAGTTCCTTAGCCCGTCTAAACATGGCAATTCTAAGGTGTTCAACGTCCTGAGCCTTCTCCAAAAAAGACTCTCCCAAAACCCTCACTTGACCACCTACTCCGACAACCTCTGGAGAGTAAAACCTCTCCACTAGAGATTTCAAAGCGTTTGGGGATAAAATAGAGTCCGCATCGGTGGTAACTATTATCTCCCCCTTTGCTTTCGAGAGTCCGAAGTTAAGAGCTCTTGCTTTCCCCTCATGGGTCTTCTTAAAAACCCTCACCCTCGGGTCTTTCAGGGAGGTAGCCTTCTCAAACGTATCATCCTCGCTACCATCATCAATCACAATAACCTCAAAATCCGGATAATCTTGGGAGAGAGCTGATTTTATAGACTCACCAATGGTCTCTCCCTCATTATAGGCAGGAATCAAGATGCTCACAAAAGGAGCCCATCTTCGAGTTTTGTATGGCTTCAGGAGACTAAGGAGATAATTGATGAAAAAATATCCATCCCAGAGAAGGACTATAGCTAGGAGTATCTCAAGCAGCATGATCTAAACTCCACATTCTGACTTTTAACTTTTTCAATGCCCAAAGTTGGGTAGAAAGCCATAAAAGCATCTCCCCAAAAATAGAAACCGGTGATAAGATGATCATCTCAAAACCGTGCACAACCATGAAAGGGGTAATAGTTCAGCCCTATTCGTGGGATAAAGAGGTTACCGTTGATTTAAAAAAGACTGCAGAGTGTCTGAAAGGAAAGGGATATCAAGTGAAAAGCGTTATCCCCAAAATGATGGCGATAGCAGTAATAGACGGCTACGAAACGAGCATATATCCCAGTGGAAAAGTAATAGTAAAAGAACTCACAGACATCGAGATGGGGAAGGAAATAGCAAAAAAGATAATAGAATGTGCAGGGTTGTCAGAGCTTCTTGAAGATTAAGCGAGGGGCAATGCCCCCTTAATTCTTCTTATCAGGTCATCTTTCTTTTCTGAGTCCTCAAGGGCTATCTGGAGCACTTCATCAATTGTCTCAACAGGGATTATTTCGATCTTTTCAGCTTTGTCCGGGCTTAAGAAGACATCCTTCTCGTTTGCCTTTGGAATTATAACCTGCTTTATTCCCGCTTCAATTGCCGCCTCTATTTTTGGCGTAACCCCACCAACGGGCAAAACTTCTCCCCTAACACTTAGCGAACCGGTCATGGCAACGCTCTGCTTTACGGGAACTTCTTCAAGGGCTGAAATAACTGCCGTTGCAACGCTTATGCTTGCGCTGTCACCTTCAACACCCTCATAGGTTTGGAGGAACTGAACGTGGATGTCGTATCTGCTAATGTCCTCTCCCTTGTAACGCTTTATTATGGCTGAAACGTTTTGGACTGCTTCCTTCGCTATCTCTCCAAGCTTACCCGTTACAATTATCTTACCTTCCTCTTTGCTTGCCGCTGGAGCGACTACAGCTTCAATGGGCAACACAATACCGCTCTGCTCTCCTATCACTGCAAGGCCATTCACCCTTCCTATTTCCCCTCCCTCGCTCTTGATAACTTGATATTCCTTCTTTCTCTCTATGTACCAATCCGCCAACTGCTTTTCAAGGGGCTTGGCGAGCTGTAATGCCTTTAGTACGTGTTCTCTAGTAACGTACTTAGCACCTTCTCTAACAGCTATATCACCAGCGGCCCTTATTATACCTCCAAGGTCTCTAAGTCTCAAGGTAAGATGACCCTTTCTGCCTGCTCTCTTTTGGGCTTCTCTAACTATCTCTTCAACGGCATCCTTGGTAAAATGAGGAATCTTGCCGTCCTTCACGACCTCTTGGGCAACAAAACGTACGAGCTTTCTTCTGTTTTCAAGTGTATCGGGCATTGTGGTCCTCATATAAACTTCATAACCATACCCTCTTATTCTAGAACGCAAAGCAGGATGCATCTTATCAACTGTATCTAGGTTTCCTGCAGCAACCAGAATGAAATCACATGGCACTGGCTCTGTTCTCACCATGGCACCACTCGAAAGCTCGCTCTGTCCCGTTATCGGGAACTTCTTCTCCTGCATGGCAGTTAGCAAGCTCTGCTGCATTTTCAAACTAAGAGTAGCTATCTCGTCTATGAAGAGCACACCTTTATGTGCCCTGTGAATCATCCCAGGCTCAACTCTTTCGTGAGCTGGAGTGCCGAGACCACCAGAGTTCTTAACAAATAGACCATTGGCGAGTAGATTTCCTGTCTCTGTAGTTACGTTGTAAGTAACCTCTACTTCTTCCCAGCTTTCGATAAAGTGCCTTCTCTGTCCCCTCTTAATCTTTTCAAAACGCTCCTTAAGCTCTCCAAACCTTTCGGCAAGGCTTGATTCTGGAACCTCTGCTAGGTATTTCTCGACTTCTCTAAGGAACTTTTCTTTCTTTGCCGGGGAGAAGCTTATCGGAATGAACTCAAGGAAATTGAGTACATTGTCTACGGACTGGGACAATATAAGCCTCACCTTGTATTTACCTCTAGCTTCATCCACTCTGACTTTCGCTTTAATCCCAAAGAAGCTTAGGTACCACGCTATTTCCTCAAAGAATGGGAGCTTCTTTTCAAGCTCATCGGTAAGCTGGGCTATTTCAAGACTTCCATTGAATTTTATGCCGTCTTTGTAACGAGCAAACCTCGGTACACTACCATCGCCGCTATAGAAACCATCCATGAAGGCGAGGAAGATTGAGGGCTTAAGCTTGATCCACCACGGAAGCTCAAACTTGACTTTGGTCTTATTGCCAGCTGGTGCACCAAGTGCAACAAAGAACCTTATAATTTTCCTGTCCCATGTCCTAAAAAGAATGCTCCTCCCTCTGCTCTCGCGGTTCTCTTTAATCTCGTAATCGAAATCTCCAAAGAGCTCGCCAAGTGTTTTCACAAAAAGCTCAATGGCTTCCTTTTCGCTTGAAACAAAGCTCAGAGTATTGAGGTTTTTATCAATGCTTCCATCGCTAAAGAGAGCACCCAAAATCCTTGCTATCTTTTCGAGTCTGCTGTCTTCACTGTTTAATGGAAGTAAGTTGAGCTTTTCAAGCTCCTCTATCATTTTGAGTGAGTTTGGCTTTGCCCCCTGAGTCCACCAGCGAAGTGTACTCTCCTTGATACCAAGCTCCTTTGCAGCTTTCTTGTAACCATTGCCAGTTTTTTCGTGATACTCCTTCCAGCGGAGGTAGGCTTTGAGTTTTTCTTCCTCATTGTAGGTACGAGCTACATCAAACTTGTCGAGGACTGTAATGGGTATCCTTATTATTTCGTCATCCTTGGTTATCTCCCCAGCTTCTTTAAGACCTCTTGCCGTGTACACTTTGTGTTCAGATGTTAATGCAAGCCAGTAATCCTTTTCAAGGTTTACTATTTTTCTAAGCTTTTGCTTTCCTTCCCTTCTATTGACATAGAGGAGCTTTACAAATCCATCCTTTGTGAGTATTTTTACGTCCTCTCCCTGGAGATCCTTATAAACCACCCTAATCTTTCCATCCATTCCTTCTCCAGAGGGCTCTTTGAGGGCACTATCAACGAACTCCCTAAGTTTGAACACTCTTTTCTCTTTGCCTTTTTCAATTACAATGCTTTCTTCGCCGCTAAAACATTGGAACGGGTCATGTCTAACGTCTCCAAGCAGAGCTCCAGCATGAGCTCCGGTTGCGTCAACAAATGGGGCTTTTCTTCTTCCACAGTTATCAACTAGGAGCTTCGGCACCAAAGCTTGGTTCCTAAGCCTCATGTTTGATATAGCCATCAGTGAGACAATGAGCACGAAGACTCCAAAGAGCAAAGTTTGGGCTGAGCGGTCCATAAGAACTGCAAGCATGACTACAAAAAGCACAAAAAGCAACAGGTATGACTTTATGTTTTCTTGCTCCTTTGCCTTTTGTCTATAACGCTCTACTATTTGTCTGCCCTGGCATGCTGGTACGGTCTTTATTTTGGGCATATTTTCGTCTTCTGGGTTTGGAAAGACTAGAATATCCTCAAGATTTTCAGTTGGAAGAAGTTCCGCCATGGCCTGGCCTAACATGGATTTACCTGTACCTGGCTCACCTATCAACAGTACGTGTCTTTTTTGCTTTGCTGCAGTTTTTATCACTTCAACAGCATGATCTTGACCGATGACTTGATCTATCAACTTTTCAGGAACTTTAATTTCCTCAGTAGTTTGAAAATCCATCCCTAATTCAAGTTCTTCACCGTATGAGCGCTCTTTTCCAATGTTATTAATCTCCTCGCTCAAAATACCTCACCTCTCTCAAACTACGGTTGCTTGAGTGAGCTTATAAACTTTTTTTAAAGAAGATCGACAAGTTTAGAAAAGCTAAAATAATAGGAATCCAAAAAGATAAGGGGTGATGAAAATGAAAATTGAAGATCACATAGCTTTCACGGCAAACCACAAGAACTGGAAGGTCGGGGATAAGTTGCTAGCAATGGAAAAACACGAGATAGCCCACTTCCTTGCAAGTGTCTCAAACACTGTCACTCTGAAGATTCCCAAATATCTAACAGAGGTCATGAACGTTGCCGGAATAATGAGCCTAGCGGAGGAAATAGGAAAGAAAGAACTCTGGGAAGCCTTAAAAACCTTAAAATCTCCAGGGACATCAAGAAAACTTAATCCGATGATATTCGAAGAGGACAAAAAGCTCAAAAAACTCCTTCTGGATGTTGCAAAAGCGTTGCTAACAAGGGAAGCACTCTCAAAGAAGTTCTCCGTTAGTTATCCAGAAGACCCCATAACAGACCTGAGAACCACGCTCATATATCACGATGAACATGTAAACTTCACAGCCAAACATGGAAGCTGGATAGTCGTGAAAAGGCTTATAATAGACGATAAAACTCCAATGGCAGATGTTGCAAGGATCTTGGCAAGCATAAATGAAACAACTGTCGCAAAGATTCCCGTGTATGCCGAGATAGATTTGAAAGGAATAGAACAATGGTTTGGAGACATCAAAAAGGCTAAAAGCGAGAGGGAGATAAAAACACTCGTAGATAAGCTCCTCCACATCCCGATAGAGCATTATGCACCAAAAGAATTCGCAGAACATGCAAAAATCTATGCCCTAAGAACTGCCCTGCAGAAGATGGGGCTTTCAATTGACATCCCCTCAAAGTCCCTTGAAAAGTACCTCGAAAAGAGTTGAAAAAATAGGGGATGATGAGGCCGAGGACACCCGAGGGAAACGATGAGGACTCTTCGCTTCGCTGATTCTCTCTTCTTTTTCCGAAAAGTTTTTAATAACAATTGTATAATAAAATTTGGAGGTGATGGGAATGGTGAAGAGGAGTGTAATTTACACTGAAAATGCCCCAAAACCAATAGGGCCCTACAGCCAGGCAATTCTAGTCGAAAACCCCGACAAGATACTCTTCATCTCAGGACAGATCCCTATAGATCCAGAAACGGGAGAACTTGTTAAAGGCGACATAAAGGAGCAGGCGAGACAGGCAATAGAGAACTTAATAGCAATCCTAGAAGCTGCGGGAGCAACGGTAGATGATGTGGTAAAGGTCAACGTATACTTAGAGGACATAAAAGACTTCGAAGAGTTCAACAAGGTGTACGAAGAATACTTTGGGCATTCAAAGCCAGCCAGGGCAGTAGTAGAAGTAGGAAAACTGCCAAAGGGAGTCAAGGTAGAGATAGAAGCAATAGCCATCTTTGAGTGATTCGTTAGCTTTTTATCTTTCCATGTCCTAGTTTTTTTGATGCCTATGTACAAGGGGCTTACCATAATATTCGGTTTTCTCTTTATTGGAGAACTCCTGAGCGAAGTATTTAATCTCCCAATCCCTGGGAACGTTATCGGAATGATTCTGCTGACTTTTGCATTCTTATTTAACGTTATAAAGCTGGAAGACGTTGAAAAAGAGGCAGAGTTCTTCATAAGAAATATGAGTGTGATGTTCATCCCGCCGGGAGTTGGAGTTATCTCCTACTGGGGACTTATAAAAAGTCAAGCAGTTCCAATTTTTGGAGCTTTGATCGTAAGCTTTGCCCTAACATTGATTTTAACAGCCAAGTTCGTTGAACTTTTAAGAGGTGGGGAGAGATGAACGCCCTTGGAATTTTTTAACGATTGCAGTTTTTTACCTCTTTTCAAAGCTTTATGAAAAGAAAAGAGCCTTTTATTTAAATCCCGTTATGCTTTCCATAATTGCAATAGCATCGATTTTACACCTGACTGGGATTAGCTACGAAACCTATATGGAGAGCGCCAAGATTTTAAGCTTCTTTCTAGGCCCAGCGGTGGTGAGCTTGGCAATCCCTCTCTATAAGCAGAGAGAAATAATAAAGGAGTACTCAAAGCAGATATTTGCAGGAATAGTATTCGGTGGTACACTAGCAATCCTAAGCGCATTTTATGTTGCAAAACTTTTAGGAGGAAGTGAGAGCGTCCTTCTAAGCATCGCTCCCAAGAGCATTACAACGGCAATAGCTATTGGAGTTAGCGAGAAAATAGGAGGCATACCAGCATTAACAGCAGTTCTTGTCATACTAACAGGAATATTTGGGAACGCCATTGGAATCGAGATGCTAAACGCTTTCAAAATAAAGGATAGAGTAGCTAGGGGGCTTGCTATGGGAGTTACTTCCCATGGACTCGGAACTGCAAGAATAATACTGGACGATGAACTTTCAGGAGCAGTCAGCGGACTTGCAATGGCACTAAACGGCGTCCTCACTTCCTTAATCCTTCCCTATCTCCTCAAGCTCCTCCAGTAAATGCTCACTCACTTTGAGCCTATCTTGAGTATCTAAAAATAGAACAAAGTCCTTTTTTGCTATTCTATCCTCTATCGGAGCATTTTCAACAAGGAAGGCTATGATTTCCGCGGTTGTGTATGGGACTCTTATCCCGACCTCGTCGGCTTTCTCAAAAAGCTTGTCCGGAACCCTAAATATGTCCTCTCCTTTTTTGACCTCAATAGCAACTTTGGAGTTTATCTGTTCCCAAAGCAGAAGAGTATTTTTGGCTTTTTCAATTTTTTCCAATGCACGTTTTTCGAGAATGCTTATGTTTGCTCTGCTCGTGCCCAAAATTTCGGCTATTTCGCTTTGTTTTAACCCTTTAGCTCTCAAACGCAGTATTCTGATCTGCTGTTCTGTAAGGAAGGTCTTCATTTTAAACACCATAGTTTAACTTGATTTCAAAGGTTAAAAGATTTTTGATCACTTCCTTGCCAAAACAAGCTCTACCTTAAGGTCCTCTCCTTCAGCCTTCACATCGACCCAGAAATAGCTGTAATCCCCCAAATCCGCCAGAATTTCAGGGGTATCTTTTAAGTTAGAGTAAATATAGTCCACAAACTGCTCGTGGAACTCCGGAGTGTAATACATGGCAAAATTTGGAAAAGTCATTAGCCACCTTTTTCCAGAGGAATATCCGATAGGTTTTCCAGATTTAAGGTTTTCGTCTTTTTTTAGATCTGGAAACTCACTTTCTATTCTCTCCATGATCCCAAATGCCAGCCTGTTGGCATCAAAGTTCGTGAAAGTGTAGTCCTCTCCTAGGAAGTCCGATGGATAGAGAACCCCAATTTTCTCAACCTGTGCTCTATCGCCCCATAGAACCCGATAAAGAGTGGCATTTGAGATCGTCTTTCCTTCAACCTTCTTCCAGTGAAGGTAGTAACTCCCCAAGTCCATGACAGGAGGTTTCTGATCTAGAACGAAGAACTTTCCATTAATCTTTACTAAAGCGGCTGCATGGCCTGTTTCGCTGTTTTCGAAATTTATTTCAAGGGCGTAAGCTTCAGTGTAGTTCATTGCAAATAACAGGGCAAGCGTTAAAACTGTATAATCCGTACATATTCCCCTTCCAAGATTCACAGTTTCTGAAGGACTTTGGATCTTTGATCCTCGGCTTATCTCCACCTTCCCTGTTGGATAAGTGGTTATCTTTGCAGGTGGGAGGGCTGCTTTCTCAAAATCGTATTCTATCTTACTCTCCTCCCACTCGAGGATTTTCCACACATCCTCTCTTATGTCTCCCTCCTTTAGTTCATCTGCGATTGGAAGAAGGGCTTCTATTTCTTCTGGGGTTATTGTGCATTCTATGGCAGAGTCCAAGAAGTAATAATCAGCATCCTCACATGCCTCGGTAGGAGTATTATTGGCGGTAGGGGATACCCGGGGGTAAGAAATACACCCGCTAATCATGGAGAGGAAAACTAGAACTATCGCAATTATCTTTGAGCCCATGATGATAAATGACACCCTCCTCCTTATACACCTTCCGCTTGGAGAAAAATTGAATAGGAGAGAAAAAGAAGTTATTGAAGGGGAAGTCAATGGGAGAGTTGGAAAATAAAATCGCTGAGCTCCAGAAGAGAATAGAATTTATCGAAGAAAGGTTAGAAGCCTTGGATATTCTTGAGGAACGCATAAACTATATTGAACAGAACTTAAAAGAAATTCTGCAGGACGTGGAGCTTTTGAGAATCGAACTTCAGAAGATCAAGCAAAAACGTGCATAAAATTTTGGTGGTCCCGCGGCCCGGATTTGAACCGGGGACCTGCGGATCTACAGTCCGCCGCCACTCCCAGGCTAGGCTACCGCGGGACCCTACAGCCCAGCCCTCAATCACTACTCATCTTGAAGTGGTTTATAAATCTTTCTGTGATGCTCAGACAACCGAGTGCTAATCACCAATCATCCAGTGCCAGTTTCATCATTGCATAACTTTATAAACAGCATCTCTTAAAACCTTTCGAGGCGTATGATGGCTGAAGTTCTCAGCTCCGCATTGCTTATGATAATCATGATAGACCCGAGCGATAAAATACTTCTGGTTAGCCTACTTAGGGAAGATTTCCACATAGAGGACATAAAACAGCTCATAGTGAGAGCCAACCTGATAGGATTCCTTCTCCTAATTCTATTCGCCTTGGCAGGGAAGATAATACTCCAGGATATATTCCACATTGATCTAAATGCTTTAAGAGTTGCAGGAGGCTTTGTGCTTTTCAAAATAGGTCTTGAGGCATTAGAAGGCGGTGGAATGGTAACCCTCAAGAAAGAAAAGAACATCCTTGCCCTAGCGGCAGTTCCGGTTGCTACGCCGTTAATAGCAGGTCCAGCGGCAATCACAACTGCAATAACGCTAACAGCAGAGTACGGCATAGAAGTTTCTGCTTTGGCTATTGTAATAGCCATATTAACCACAGCTCTCATAATGCTAGTCACCCTATACGCGGTCGAAAATATAAGCAAAACAACGCTCGGTGTGTTTATCAGGATAATTGGTCTCTTTACAATGGCCATTGGAGCTCAAATGATGGTGGAAGGTATCGGAGGAATATTTCTAAAGCTCATGGCATCAACAACTTTTTAACTTCCTCTTTGTTTCAATTGGTAGGTGAGAGATATGAATAGAATCCAGCGCGTTAAAGGGACGAGAGACTTGCTTCCAGAGGATATGGCAAAAAGAAGGTACGTATTTGAGAGAATAAGGGAAGTTTTTGAAGCTTATGGGTTTAAAGAGATACTCACGCCAACTTTCGAGTACACAAAGCTCTTTGAATTAAGGAGTGGAGAAGAAGTTGTTGAGCAGTTATACGCCTTTGAAGACAAAGGTGGTAGGAATATTTCCCTCAGGCCGGATTTAACTTCAAGCGTTGCGAGGCTCTTCGTTAATTCTTTCCAAACTGCGCCAAAACCGATAAGATGGTACTACATAGCAAACATGTTCCGTTATGAGGAACCGCAGAGCGGAAGGTTGAGGGAGTTCTGGCAAGCTGGGGTCGAGCTCATTGGATCTCCGAACATAGAGGCGGATGCCGAGGTTATTGCTCTTCTCATAGAGAGCTATCTCAACACTGGCTTGAGGGAATTCACGGTTAACATAGGGGATAGAGTCCTTTTGGATGAATTTGCAAAGATGCTTGGCGTGAAAGATGATATTGGGCTTATGAGGCTGATAGATAAAAAGGACAAGATGAGCAGAGAGGACTTCATAAAGAGCCTAAAAGAGTTTGGGCTCAGTGAAACGGATATAGAAAAGGTCTTCACCCTGATAGAACTGAAGGGCAAGCCCGATGATGTTTTACCAAAGGCATATGAACTTTTTGAAAGTGAGATCGCAGTAGAAGAACTGAAGAAGATTGAAGAGCTCTTTGAACTGCTGAAAGCCTATGGTGTTGAGGATTATGCGTTGATAGACTTTGGGATAGCCAGGGGGTTTGACTACTACACCAGCATAGTCTTTGAGGCAATAGCCCCCAATGATCTTGGTATAGGATCGATAGGTGGTGGGGGAAGGTACGACAACTTAATTGAGGTTTTTGGAGGAAAGCCAACCCCAGCAACGGGTTTTGCAATCGGAATAGAGAGGTTAATACCAATCTTGGAGAGCAAAGGACTTTTACCAGAGTTTAAAGTCGGAAGCGATGTCTTTGTTGCGTACATAGGAAAGGAAATTGAGATAAAGAAAAAGGCTATAGAAGTAACCCAGATGCTGAGAAGGGCAAAGATAAGGGCAGAGTACGATATCCAGGGAAGAAAGCTCAGTAAGGCACTTGACTACGCCAACAGCATAGGGGCAAAAGTTGTGATAATCCTCGGAAAGAGAGATCTAGCCGAAGGAAAAGTTACAATAAGGGACATGGAAAGCGGAGAGCAGAGAACAGTCCCTATAGAGAATACCGTAGAAGAAGTGAAAAAGATGTTGTGATGAGCAAACCCGTCGCTGAAGGGTGATGAAAGGATCGACTAGCTGACCCTTTTCCTTACTTCAAATTTGTTTTTCTTCCTCTCAAGGCGCCATTTTTCTATTGCTCTAACAAAGGGACATTTTGCTTTCCATTGATTAAAGAGTTTCCTCAGCATTTCGACTCACCAACAAAAGTTTCTAAAAGGGGTTTAAAAGAGATTTTATGAAATAAATTCAAAAATCTTTTTCGAGTACTTCTTTCATCAGTTCGATCTCTTTTCTCAGCTCTTCAAGAACCTCTTTTCCCGTTTGAGTTATCTCGTAATACTTTCTTGCCCTTCCTCCGACTTCCATCCATTCCCCTCGTATAAGCTTATACTTCTCAAGGGTTTTGAGAATCCCGTAAAGAGTGCTCTCGCCCGGCACAAACTTTCCATCGCTTAGGTCTTCAAGGGCTTTTCTCAAGGCATAACCGTGGGTTTTCTCTTTTTTTAAGAGAGAAAGCACCAAATAAGCATATATTCCAGTTCTGATTTCCTTCCTGAATTTTTCTAATGCTTTTTTCTTTGGATCACCAAACAATCCTATCTTCCTCCCTCTCCTCCTTCACTTTTGGCAAACCATAGCGGAGCAGGAAAAGCGAAACTGCTAAGAGGAGCCCATAAGTTATAACCAAAACTACTGTGGAGGGGCGGAATTGATAATATGCAGCAAAGGTGTCTATTATGCCGTGAGCAATGCTCAAACTCAGTAGGGCCTTCTTCCCAAAGCCGTTCTTGTATGCGTAAGCCAAAACCACAGTTGTCCCGGCATGGAAAAGGGTAGCCAAGTAGCGTTCAAGCATGGAAGCAAGAGCTGTTGTAAGCTTCGGGGTAACTCCCCCTACTGTAGCGAGCTGGATAGCCTGTAAAGCGGGAACTAATATTGCCTCACCAAGTCCGAAGCCAATGCCGATGAAAAGGGCTTCATTAAGATACTTCCCCTTCGAAAGCCCATATTTCAAACTCTCCTGGAAAAATCCAGCAACAAATCCAAGCCATATTGAGGCAAAAACCACAAAGACAGTCCCTTTAGCAACTACTTCTGAGTTCGACCTTATGCCCACTGCCAAAAATGGAGCATTCTGTATCAGAGGTTGAATGGCAAGGGTTATTCCAACCAGTATGATGCCTAAAATTATCTCAGCAACACCTATCCTCCTAAACCCCAATAGATAGAATGTAGATAAAGCCAAAAAGCCTCCCAGAACTGGGAAGAATAATGCAACCCCCAAAGGAATACCGGCTTCTCTTGAGTTTACCGCATCAATCCATATGCCGGAAAGCAGGTATTCGCCATTTACCTCCCTAAAGACCAGCCTCAGAGTAACATTTGCCTTCTCAAATTCAAAGTTATAGTAGCCGAGAATAAAGCCCGAAGTTTTGCCTTCTTTAACAAAGCTGTAGCTCCTAAGCTCCCCGTATTTTGAGATCATGTCATCTCTAAATGCCATAAACTTTTCCTCATTAAAAGCGACTTTCATTGCATCATCGAGGTAAGGCTGCAAAATAGAGTAGTCACCACTTCTTAATGCTTCAAAAGTTGCCTCTGCGGCTTTATCATAAGGTCTCTCGGCTGAGATAAGAGAAGTGCCAACAATCAGGAATACCAAGAGTACCATTATTTTTTTCATTTTCATCACCATACCTCGAAGTTCGAGGTATTGTTAGAGCTAAATCTTTAAAAGAATTTCGTTTTTGAATGGAATGGTGACCACATGTACGAACTTCACGAGCGAGAAGTTTTGGAAAAGCTGAGAGAATTGGACACAAAGAGAGTTTTAATCCAAACTCCAGAAGGCCTCAAGAGAGAGGCACAGTTTTTAGCAGAGTTTCTTGAAGAAAATGGAATAGAGAGCTTAATAAGTGGAGATATAAATTATGGGGCCTGTGATCCAGCCGATAGAGAGGCAAAGATGCTCGGATGTGATGCACTAATTCATCTCGGGCATTCATACATGGTGCTTAATCTCGAAGTCCCAACAATATTCATTCCCGCTTTTGCAAAAGTAGATGTAATCAAGGCATTGTCCAAAAACATGTCCGAGATAAGAAAGCTCGGAAAAAGAATAGCCTTGGTTACAACAGTTCAGCACATAAAGGACTTAAACAAAGCAAAGGAATTCCTTGAAAATGAGGGATTTGAGGTAAGAATCGGCAGAGGGGATGGAAGGGTCTCCTTCCCCGGTCAGGTTTTGGGATGTAACTTCTCCGCGGCAAAAGTGGAGGCTGATGGCATTCTTTTTATTGGGGCTGGCTACTTTCACCCCATTGGTGTTGCTTTAGCCACAAAAAAACCAACTCTAGCAATAAACCCATACAGCGGCGATGCGATATGGATGGATAAAGAGGCAGAGAGGTGGATAAGAAAACGCTGGGCGCAGATAGCTAAAGCCTATGATGCAGAGAAGTTTGGAGTAATAACAAGCACCAAGAAAGGTCAACTGAGACTTGGGGAAGCCAGAAGAGTTGTAAAACTTCTAAAAGAGCATGGAAAAAAGGCCCAGCTGATAGTTATGAACCACATAAACTACCAAGCTTTGGAAGGATTTGACTTTGACGCCTACGTAGTTGTGGCATGTCCTAGAGTGCCTATAGACGATGTCGAAAATTGGAGAAAGCCCGTGCTTACGCCGAGAGAGCTTGAGATTCTGCTCGGACTGAGAGAAGATTACGAGTTCGATGAAATCATAGGAGGCAAAAGAGAGCGGGATGAACCTATGGGTGTAAACCTCAAGCTTCCAAAGTCTTTATAAGTCCCATTCCCAATTTTCTCTCATGCAACTTGTGGATATCATCATCTATACCATCTTTGTAGTTCTTTACTACCTCTTCCTGAAAACGGCATTAGAGGTTTTTACATACAAAGAGCTGAAAAGCTATTCGATCTTGGCAATATCCATTGTGGGAGTTGGAGTTTCCCTGGGAATAGATCTTTTTCTCGGGGTTTTAGTGCTTTTTACAGTTTTAAAGTTGCTGAGGCTAAACTTGAAGGAAGCACTCCTTGTAACGTTCGCGGCAGAGTTTGGGTTCCTTCTAGGGGTAGTTGTGGTAATGTTTATATTAACCACAGCTGGGACGATTTTTGGGATAAAAGGCCTCGAGTTCAACATGACGTGGGAGGAACTCTTTCACTATATTGCAAGCTCATAGGTGGTAGAATGAAGAAAAAGCACCTTGCAATTATCCTGTCAAATTTGAGAGGTTTTGAAGAGCCCAAACCCGAGCTTGAACAGTATAGAACTCCCGGCAACGTTGCTGCGGAGCTTTTGTGGTTAGCCCACTCCCTTGGCGAGATTGAAGGGAAGGTTATTGCAGATTTAGGAGCCGGAACTGGAGTACTAAGCATTGGAGCAAGCTTGATGGGAGCAAAAAAGGTTTATGCAGTTGAAAAAGATAAAAAAGCCCTGAAGATAGCAGTGGAGAATGCGAGAGCACTAAATATCAATAACATAGAGTTTGTTGAAGCATCGGTAGAAGACTTCAACGTTAAAGTTGATACCGTGATAATGAACCCTCCTTTCGGTAGCCAAAATCCAAAAGCGGACAGACCTTTTCTCCTAAAGGCCTTTGAAATCAGTGATGTGGTTTACTCCATTCATCTTGCCAAAGAAGAGGTTAGGAGATTTATTGAAGCTTTTGTTAAAGACAACGGCTTCAAAATTACCCACCGCTTAACCCTCACTTTTGAAATTCCAGCCCAGTTTTTCTTTCATCGAAAAAGGCTTGAGAGGATTTTGGTAGATATATATAGGTTTGAGAGGGATTAACATGGGAAAGCTAAAGCTAAGTGACAGACAGCTCTATGCCTTGGTAGAGGCTCTTAAGCTCGGAGAAGAAGTAAAGCCCAGCCAACAGGCAAAAAGAAAGGCCTTTGCAAAGTACAAAATAGAAGGCTGGGAAAACTCAAAGCTCACCGGTATTTTCTACTCTATCCAGAGGCGCCTCGGCTTGATAGACGAGATCATTGAAGAACTCGTAGGTGTTTCTCCTCTCATCCTTGATCCCTGGCTAAGGGCCACTTTAAGGGTAGCCATTGAGATTGCAGTTTTCAGAAACCCAAATGAGAAAACCATCCAGCATCTCAAAGGCTTGGCTAAGTTCCTCTCGAAAAGAACTCACCCATACGTGGGCTATTACTACTACGAACTTTTCCCAAAGGTCATCAACTATATACCAAAGCTCGACACGGAGGAAAAAAGACTCAAGTGGGAGTATCTCTTCCCGGAGTGGTTCATAGCGAGGATGAAAGCGTTGCTTGGAGAGGAAGCTGAAGAACTCCTAAAGGCGCTAAACGAAACTCTTCCGACGAGCATAAGGGCGAACCTCATCAAAACGAGCGTTGGAGATGTAGAAAACCACCTAAGGAAGAAAGGCGTCCGCTTCGAGAGGAGCAATAGAGTCGAGACCGTAATCAGAATCCTCGACCCCTTCAATCCCGAATGGCTCTTCAATAAGGGTTATGCCATAGCGCAGGAGGAAGCTTCCGCTGTTGCCTCCCTCATTCTTTCTCCAAAGCCAGGAGAGACCGTCGTTGATTTAGCGGCAGCTCCTGGAGGAAAGACGAGCCACATGGCAGAGCTGATGGAAAACAAAGGTAAAATCTATGCTTTCGATGTTGATAAAACTAGAATAAAGCGCATGAAGGAAGTCCTGAGGAGGACGGGGGTTGAGATTGCAGAGGTTATCAAAGCCGACGGGAGAAAAGCTCCCGAGCTGCTCGGCGAGGAAATTGCCGATAAAGTAATGCTTGATGCCCCGTGCACCAGCGATGGGACAATAGCGAAAAACCCCGAGCTCAGGTGGCGCCTCCGGGAGAAGAACATCCCCAAGGTGGTAACCCTTCAGAAGGAGCTCATAGAGAGTGCTTGGAAGCTTTTAAAACCTGGGGGAAGGCTCCTTTACTCCACCTGCTCCATGCTACCAGAGGAAAACGAGGAAGTGATTAAGTGGTTCCTTGAGAGACACTCGGATGCTAAATTAATTCCTCTAAACGGCCCCTATGACCCAGGGTTTTTGGAGGGAACGATGAGGGCCTGGCCCCATAGGCACAAGACCATTGGTTTCTTCTACGCACTGATAGAAAAGAAAAGGAGTTAAGAGCTCTCTCCTTTTGAGTTCTCCTCTATCTTCACCCTCAGTTCCTCTGCGAACCAGTTTACCCTCTGCGGGAACGGTATCTCTATTCCGGCTTCGTCGAGGGCCTTTTTAACTTTCTGGACTATCTCTATCCTAACGTCGAACCATTTCTCGCTCGGTGCCCATGCCCTTACCGCTATATTGACGCTGTTGTCTCCAAGGTTGTCAACGAAGATCATCGGTTCTGGCTCCGCCAAAACATAGGGCATCTCGTCAAGGGTCTTCTTTATGACGTCTATCGCTTTCTGAGCATCTTCCTTGTAGGCTATGCCAACCACTATGTCAACTCTCCTCGCTGGATACTTCTGGAGGTTCTTTATCTCGCTGTTGAAGAGCTTCTCGTTTGGAATCCTCACGAGGAGACCATCCCACGTTCTTATTCTGGTGGAGAGTATCCTTATGTCGTGGACAACGCCCGAATAGCCCGCAACCTCAACGGGATCACCTATCTTGAGGGGCTTGTCAAAGTACATGAATATGCCAGAGATGAAGTTGGCCACAACGGTTTGAGAGGCAAAACCGAGAACGATACCCGTTATCCCAGCCGCTGCTAGGAGAGTGGTCAGCCTACCAGTGAAACCAGCAATATTGAGGGCGAGGAAGAAAGCAAGGGTGATTATAATATAATAGAAGAGCTTCGCCTTGACCTGAACCTCCGGGAGCTTCTGCTTTGAAGAACGGATTATCATGTAATCCTTTGACTTCTTGGCAAGGAGGTAAGAGAAGTAAAAGACCAGAAACGCAGTGAGAAGATTGCTTATGCTGGTCCCTGCAATCTCAAGGGATAGTACCCCAAGAGCATCAAAAGTGTAAACGAGAGCTATAACCACTATTAAATTGTGAAGCGTTGATGCTGTGTCCTCGTTGATTATCCACACGTATTTGGTGCTCCTTGAGAGGTTCAGGAGGTACCTTTTGAGGGCCTTTGCTAGTATAAGGCCTGTTACAAGAATTAGAGCTGCTTTTACAACCGCACCTAGAGTTAGGGTGAGGAAGAGTTTCTGCCCAAGAGCTCCATGCTCCCAGAAGGAAGTTGAATTTGTTATGTTCATTCTCACCACCTCATAAGGAAGTTTGGCAATGATAAGCCTTCTCCAACGGCGCTCAAACCTTCTTTGGGCGGTTTTCCTGTGTTGTTTACTTCGGGATTGTGGTTTTTGATTGTAACGACTAGGAGGGGATAGTAGGCCTTTGTGCTCTCGTAGTACATGGAAGTCCCTCTTATTGGGATCACGACCCTCTCAAGGGATTTCCACTCGGGTGATGGGTTGGAAACTATGAGCTTTGCCATCCCTATTGACTCCGGCTCCTCCGTGTAAAAGGAACTGACGTGATAGCGGCAGATTACACCCGCCTCCAACGTGCCGTAGAGGGCGTACTTCTCTTTTCCAACTATGAAGTGATCTATGGTTAAATCGCCAACTTTGACATCTATTTCCACGGGAGCCTCAACAAATCCTGTTATAGAATCTCTCGGAGGTATCACAAGGGGCTCCTTGAACTTCACCATAAGAAGTCTCACACCATAACCTAGGGCTGGAGAAGGGAGAACCTTAAGCTTCTCTCCGCTGTTTTTGATGAGCTTTTCTACATTCTCCCGCCTGTACCTGATTATGCCTCCTTTCTCTTCAAGAAGGTGAATCTTTTTGTCAGCAATCCTTATGAACTGGGTCTTCAGCTCGTGCTCTCCAAACATATGAGAAAATAGGGAAGAGAAGATATAAACTTTGCTTTATTCGAATTTCCTCAAGGGTTTTACTTTCCAATGTTCAAAAGCTAAAACCCTAATAGTTTCGGATTTTTTAAAATCTCAACGAAGTATGAGTACTTCAATCCTCTCTTTTCGGCTATCATTTGGGGTAAATCCACTACAAAGGGAACTTTTTCGACTATACCTATATCTGAACTGGCCACAACCTCGAAAGCTTTCAAATCATAGTCTGGAACCTTAGATAACTTGACTTTTCCAGAGACACCATATTTATTTAAAAGCTCTCTGGTGAGCTCGGCAACCTTACCGCTTTTACTCACAGGTGCATCATACAAAAACCAAACTTCCTTTAAGTCCAAAGTTTTTAGGAAATCCATTAGAAGACTCAACGTTTGCAAAGTTCTTGAGCTTATTTTATACCCTCCCTGAAGTTTGAGATCCCTCAAAAGTCCATCCTCGCATAAAATGGCTTTTCCCTCAAGAAGGGACTCAAGGGTTATCAACACGTTGAAGCCATCAATCCCAAGGATTTTTCCCTTCAAGTGTCCCGGCTGGAGAAGCTTGGCTTTTCTTTCTTCAATTTCCCTATCCGAAAAGACGCATCTGAATAAAAAGTGTCTCTCTTTTTGGGAAAGCCGGTAGTGGTTGGCAACAAACTCAAGGGCATACTTCTTTCTGTAACCCCTGTTCAGGAGGTATTTCAAATCCTCATAAGCTAAAAGGAGAGAAGACATCAAACCACCTTTTCCAAGGTCTCTTCTCCTGCGTGTATCCTAATTTTAACTTTCCCGCTCAAGAGGGAGCTCTTAACTTTCTTTGTGAGTATCTCGTCAACCTGAAAAATTCCGGCAAGGTGCTTCATCCACACCTCCACAAGGATAGGGGTGTCTTCGTCGCCTTCTTTTATTTCAACTTTGTCAATGGCTAGGGCCGAAACGGCATGGATGTCAACCTTATCTTTTTTATATGCAAGTCTGCTTCTCCCTTCTTCCATATCACAGCCATCAGCTATCGTTACGCAACTTCCTTCAATAGTAGTGCATGAAACAGCCTCATCGTGAGTGTAAATAGCGTTTAAGGTCAACGCCTTCAAAAGCAGCCAATCTTTTTTCTCAAACTTTTTGGCAAGCTCATCTATTATGGGCCCGGCAAGAAGAACGCTGAACTGGTAGTGGTTGTCCCTGTGAATCATATTCCCGATATCATGGAAAAGAGCTCCAAAAGAAACAATAAATTTGCTCCAATCAAAGGGCTTTCCCAGCTTTTCAGCTGTTGTTTCAATTCCAAATTTTTTAAGGATTTTCAGAACTTCAAGGGCCCGCCTTGTGGTCAGGAGAACGTGTATCGCACCGTGGTCGTTGAACTGATAAACGTTAAGAACTATGTAGTTCGTTGTGTCGAAATAGTACTTATACTTCTGGTAAGTGTCCTCGTAGAGGGCGTAAAGTTCATCATTTTCCAAAAGCTCTTTTATTTCACTCAAAAGTTGCTCTTCAGTATACATTTTTTCACCTCCCGATATAGAAGGGACTTGTTGAATTTAAAGGTTTTTAAAAAAGGTTTGCTCTGGAGCCCTGGATTTGGTAGCCCCGCGGGGATTCGAACCCCGGTCGCGGGATCCANAGTCCCGCATGCTTGGCCGCTACACCACGGGGCTGCGCCCGATGTTAAATTAAGCAGGGTATTTATAAATCTTACCCACTTAATAACTTTTCAGAACCATTTTATTGCCATTTATATGTAAATTTTTTATAGAAATGTTTTTATTTTTGCCATTTAAGTGTACATAGGTGATAAAGTGAAAGTCGTATGTCCTTACTGCGGTTTTGGATGCAAGCTCATCATCGATCCTCAGACACTAACAGTTAGGCCCTACAAGGGAGAACCAAATAAAGGAAGAATATGCCCCAAAGGTCTCTACGCTATGGAATTCGCCCTCTCAAAGGATAGGATCAAAAAGCCTCTGAAACGAGAAAAAAATACCTTAAAGCCTATAACTTGGGGGCAAGCGATCGATGAAATCTCTCATAAACTCCTTGAGATAAGAGAGTTTTATGGCCCCGATGCTGTTGCTTTTATAGCTTCCTCAAAGACTAGCAACGAAGAAAACTATCTTCTACAAAAGATAGCGAGGCTCTTTGGAACCAATAACATAGACAACTGTGCCAGGCTTTGCCATGAAGCCAGTGTTCATGCACTTAAAATGACACTCGGAACAGGAGCCCAAACAAACCCATATGAAGACTTGGAAAAATTTGGGGTCATAATTATCTGGGGTTACAATCCTGCAGAGACACATCCAGTCGTTGTAGACTACATAAGAAAGGCAAAAGAGAGAGGTACAAAGATACTTGTCATCGATGTTCGTGAGACCCTCACAATGCGTTTTGCGGATTACAAACTTATAATAAAGCCTGGAACCGATGTAGTCCTTGCCAATTCCATTATGCACGTTATAATTAAAGAAGAGCTTTACAACGAAGATTTCATCAAAAAAAGAACAACAGGATTTTCAGAAATTAGAATGGCCACTATGAAATACACCCCCGAATACGCAGAAAGAGTTACTGGAATTGCTGCCTCCCTTATACGAGAAGTTGCAAGAGAATTTGCCCTAGCAGGCAGTGGAGCAATTATGTGGGGGATGGGGGTAACACAACATGTCTCTGGGGTCGAAAACGTTCTAGCAATAGTAGACCTTGCCCTCCTCTTAGGCTACATAGGTGAGAGAGGGGGATTATATCCAATGCGAGGGCAGAACAACGTTCAAGGAGCGGCATATATGGGGGCTCTTAGCGAGTTCTTGCCCGGTTATATTCCACTCGATGATGAAAAGTTCAGAAAAAGGGTTGCTTCTCTTTGGGGCGTCAACGACCTTCCAACAGAAAGAGGGTTATACCTTACGGAACTCTGGGATGCAATTGAACGGGGAGATTTAATGGCTCTTTACATTGTTGGAGAGAACCCAGCCGTTAGTGAAGCCAACTTCGCTCGGGTTAGGAAGGCCCTTAAAAAGCTAGACTTATTAGTTGTGCAGGATTTGTTCATGACACAAACAGCCCGTTATGCTCATTATCTCCTCCCTGCCTCGAGTTTCTGTGAAAAGGAAGGCTCGTATATGAACAGTGAACGTAGAATTCAATGGAGTGAAAAAGTCATGGAACCCTTGGGAGATTCCAAACCAGATTGGGAGATATTCACAATGCTTGGAAAAGCTTTGGACTTGCCTGGGTTCAACTATTCCTCTGTAGAGGAAATAACAGAAGAATATTTTCGTTTGTTTCCTGAACTTGAGGAAAGAGATATAAAAGAACTTAAAGAGAGCGATGGAATATTCCTCCCAAAGAAAAGACTTCACACATGGGAATTCGCAATGCCCAATGGGAAAGCCCGATTCGTTGCTGTGGAACGGATTTTTCCATGGGAGAATACCAACAACGATTATCCCTTTGCTCTAACAACAATTAGGCTCATAAATAACTACAACACTGGGGAGATGGCACTGAGAAGTCCTTCCCTGGTCAAACTTATGGGAGAACCAAAAGCCGTGATAAGCGAGAATGACGCAAGAAGACTGAGAATAAAGGCAGGTGATTTAATAGAAATTGCAACAAGACGTGGGAAAATTAGAATAAAGGCCGAAATTGGAAAAATTAGGGAAGGAGTTATAGCAATTCCCTTTCACTTTAAAGCAAATAAACTCACCAACAGTGCTCTTAACAAAGCAGGAACACCGGAACTTAAATTTTCAGCTGCAAGAATAAGAAAACTTAAAACCGAAAGGCCCACTCAGGATAATTACCCGTAAGGCATGCTAGGCAGAGATCTCTTTTTCCTACAGCTTTTTTTAGACCCTCAACAGTAAGATAAGACAAACTATCCGCTCCAATTACTTTTCTAACCTTCTCTATGCCCCCAAAAGCTGCTATCAACTCATGTCTGGTCGGAATGTCTATTCCCATATAGCAAGGATGTTTTATAGGGGGAGAGGCTATTCTTACATGCACTTCTCTTGCACCGGCATTCCGTAACATCGCTACTATCCTTTTCATTGTAGTGCCCCTCACTATGGAATCATCTACAATAACAACACGCTTTCCATCAATAATATCCCTAACAGGAGAAAGTTTGAGCTTTACTTTTAACTCCCTGTAGAATTGGCCAGGCATTATAAAGGTCCTCCCAATATAACGGTTTTTTATCAAGCCTTCAGCATATGGAATCCCGCTCACCTGGGAAAAGCCTAATGCAGCTGCTCTTCCCGAATCTGGCACTGGAATGACAACGTCAGCACTTGCAGGACTCTCACGTGCAAGTTCCTGCCCCATCTTAACCCTTGCTTTATAAACACTCACTCCATCAAGAACACTATCTGGCCTCGCAAAGTAGATGTACTCAAAAACACAATGATAATGGCTCTCATTAACTAAAACTTTACTCTCAACATCTTCAGAAATCAAAAACACCTCCCCAGGCTTTATATCCCTAATTTCATCTACAAAAAGCCTCAACGCAGAATCTTCGGAAGCAAAATAGTGACCATCCCCTATGCCATAGCTGAGGGGTCTAAAGCCGAGGGGGTCTCTAGCAACCAATATTTTGCCATTAAAAAGAAAAGCCACAGAATAAGCCCCTTTAACCTCATTAAAAACCGCTTTCATGGCTTCGAATTCGTCACCAGTTTCCTTCAGGTGCCAGAGAAAAGATATTCCTAAAAGCTCCGAATCAACAGAATGCCTGAACTTTACTCCCCTCTTTTCATATTCCCCCTTCAAGGGTATGAAATTCGTGAGAGTCCCATTGTGTGCCACAGCGATTTCTTTTCCACAACAAAAAGTTTGTAAGGGTTGAGTCTCATTAAGAGAACCTGATGTTGAGTAGCGAACATGAGCTATGGCCATGTTTGACCTAAGCCTTGCAAGCTCACTGCCCCGAAAAACCTCTGAAACCAATCCTCTACCAGATAGGGTTCTTATTTTATGTTTCCATACGCTTATTCCCGCACTCTCTTGCCCCCTATGCTGAAGAGCCATGAGAGCATAATACGCTTTTCTAGAAGCGTTCTCTGCCTTGGTTGCAAAGATTCCGCATTTTTCTCTCATAGCCTTCCCCGTGAATCCTTGACTTTTAAATGTTAATTAATCGCAAATATTCCAATGTAACTTACCACTCTTAACTTAAAAACTTTGCCCATATATTAACATAAAAATGACAAAATAAAACTTAAATATTCTAAAATTTTACATAAATATGGTGATGCAAATGGAAGTTTATGAAGGGAAAGCGAAGAAAATGATGCCTATGGATGATGGAAAAATAATAATGGAGTTCAAGGACGATGCTACAGCTTTTAATGGAGAAAAAAAGGCACAATTCAAGGGCAAAGGATGGCTTAACGCTCAAATAAGTGCTCTCCTTTTCAAGATCTTGGAAGAGAAGGGCATAAAAACTCATTTCATAGGTGTTGCTGGCGACAACAGGCTTATCGTAGAAAAACTTCAAATGTTTCCCGTCGAAGTTGTTGTTAGGAATGTAGTTGCTGGGAGTTTGAAAAAGAGAATCCCCCTAGAAGAGGGCTCTGAACTTCCAGAGCCTATAATAGAACTTTACTACAAAAACGATGACCTTGGAGATCCAATGATAAACTATTATCATGCAAAAATTCTCGGTATAGATGAAAAAGAGATTAAAGAGATGGAAAAGATAGCACTCAAAGTTAACGAGATTTTACAAGAATATTTCAAAGAAAGAGGAATTTTATTGGTAGATTTTAAGCTCGAATTTGGTAAAAACGAGAAAGGCGAGATAATCCTTGCAGACGAGATAAGTCCAGATACCTGCCGCTTCTGGGATGCAAAGACAAAAGAAAGTTTAGACAAAGATGTGTTCCGTTTTAACAAGGGAGATTTAATATCGGCGTATGAGAAGATTTACAGACGCATAACTGGCACTTTCTGAGCTTTCCTACTACTTCCTAACTATTTTTTTATGAAGCTTTGTAGTCTGGTATCTTGCAAATGATCGTATATCTCATCGATTTTTTCAGGATCAAGACCGATAGTTTTTCCCATTCCAAATTTTTTGACCCATAGGGTTACTATATTAGATTCAAAATCAAATTGAAGACTGCATTCGAATGTTTCATACAATTCAACAACCTCTTCAATGAGAAACCTTACTAGACCCTCTATATCCTCTGTATAATCGACATTTTCTGGCGGTTTTAGGAGTGATCTAAAGAATTTTGAGGAATACCCTGCCTCTATGAGAGGTTTCAGATTTTCTTGTAATTGCCTTTGTGCTTCAATGGTGGGTTTTAGTGCTTCCGTGATTGCTTTTAAATTTTCTTCCAGTTGTCTTTGCATTTTTGTAATTGGTTCTGCAAAGGAGGTTTCTACTTCTTGAGCATGATCAGAAAGTTCCTCAAAAGACTCAACCGCGGAATCATGACGCCAATCTTGCTTGTCTTGGTCGAACCCAACAATTTTTTCACTTAAAGACAAAATACATTTTGTCCAAGCATAAAGCACATTAAATATGGCATTCTTGTCATCGATGTGAATTGGCGCTTTTGTCTCAAAACCAGGGAGGAATAGTGTTGAAGACGTAGTCACAGGTGGAAGCAATAACCGCTTAATCATCCGTATAATTTCTGTAAAATCTTTCATTGAACTCCTCAATAGCTGGGACAACTCTTCTTCTTTTAGCTCGTCCAAAAGCTCAAAAATGAAATCTATACCTGAAACTGCAGCCGATGTTCTGGGAGCTTGGAGGAAAGATTCTTTTTGATCGAGATATGTAGAATGCTCAAGATATTTTAGAGTTTCCTCTACTAGCAATGAAGTGAGCTCTGTTGGCACTTTCTCTTGCCTAAGTATATTCCTAAGAATCCCGTAATATACCTTGTAAAAGTTTTTAGAATATATCATGCTTAACCTCGTGATTATGCCGTAAAATATCCTGTGTAACCTGAAAATTCTTTCCACCGTAAAGTTATCCAAGTTTATATCAGACAGCTCTTCCTGATGTCTTTTAAATAACCCAATGTAGATTTTGCTTAAGCTTTTAACGAGAGTTTCAATTGAATCTTGAGGAAGTACTGGTCCAGTATCTTCTAATGTTCCTATTATAAGATCTGTCATTTCAAATATCTGGATAAGGGAGTTAATTTCTTCAGAAGGTTCCAAATTTTCCTGAGGATTGTATTCTTCTGTAAGCTTTAATAATTGTTTAAGCACTTCCTCCGATTCGTGCTGTAATGTTGTGTCTTTTAGAGACATGATCAGCAAGTTGGATATTGCCTTGAATTTGTTAACTACTTCCTCAATACGGGGAGAATTACCTTTGTTCTCTTTCTTGTTCTTGTTTATTATCTCTTGGGCAAGTTTTGAGGGGGTGACACTCATGACTTCTATTAAATGACGGTAAATTATAGCTAATAACAATGCCGACACAAAAAATTCCGCAAATAGTAATATCCGAAGGAGGATGTAATTATATCTAACTTCAAAATTTGCTATATCCTGATAATATGGATACATAATAAGCAAAACCGAGAGTATAGAGAGGGATGCAAATAAGGGAAATACGTATTTCCTAACTCTACCCACCGCAAATTGAAGTCCTGCATGCCCATATTTATTGTGAAGATACGAAGCATAAAATGCAAATGGGATTGCAATCAATGCAGCAAAGGCTTGGATTATGGCGCTTCCTAAATATTTTAATGTTCCAGATTTCACAAATTCATTGTCAATAGGTATCATTTTAATGAGAATTGCAACTATCAGGAGTATTATGACCACGAATGAAACAGTTGCTCTATATCTCCATTTGTTATCGCTCATTATGCTTAGTATGTCTTCTGTGAATAAAAAGATTATCATTGAAATCAAAATTTCTAACCCTAATTAAAGCCCCACTCTGTAGTTCTCCACCCTTATTCCGGGCTCTTCTGTTACAACACCAAGCTCAAAGCTCTCAAAGTGCTTGTTCAAAACATTCAATGCTGCATCCTTCTCTTCTTGGGAAACAACTACCACCATGCCTACGCCCATGTTAAATACCCTAAACATCTCCTCCAGCGGAACACCATTTTCATAGATCAGTTTGAAAATCCCGCTGATTGGTGGCATTTCAAGAGAAAAACCATGATTCGTGAGGCGCTTGAGGTTTAATAACCCTCCACCGGTGATGTGAGCTAATCCATGAACTTCCACTTCCCTCAAAAGCTCCAAAATTGGTTTAACATATATCCTCGTGGGTTCAAGTAAATGTTCCCAAATCTTTTTGCCTTCAAATTCATATTCAAGTCCGTACTTAGGTATTAGGAGTTTTCTTGCAAGGGTCAGCCCATTAGAATGAATTCCTGAGCTTGAGATACCTATCACCGCATCCCCCGGCTTTATTTCCTTTCCGTTTATCACTTTATTTTTCTCGGCAACACCGATAGCCGTACCGGCAAGGTCAAAGCCGTTCACAAGCTCCGGCAAGACTGCGGTTTCGCCACCAACTATAGCTATCCCCGACTGTTTTGCTCCCTCATAAAGGCCTTTTGCTATCTCCTGAAAAATTTCTCTATTTGGTTCATTAACTGCAAGATAGTCCACCAAAGCCACTGGCTCCGCCCCAACACATATCAAATCATTCACGTTCATCGCTATCATGTCGATTCCAATGGTATCATATTTTCCAACTGCCTCTGCAACTAAGGTTTTAGTTCCAACTCCATCCGTTGTCATCGCAAGGTAAAAGTCTCCAAAGTCCATCAACGCAGCATAATGACCTATATCAGCCTTAGGTTCACCCATTTTTCCCTTCCTAAACTCAAAAGTTGCTTTTGCAAGAGAAATTATTCCTTTTAGAGCCTGTTGAGTCTTTTCATCATCAACACCAGCTTGCGCATAAGTCAACATGATTATCACCGGAAGATGTTTGAGAGAAGGATTTAAAAGTTTTATCATTTTTATGTTCAAAAACTCTTAAATATTCCCAAAGTTTTAACATACAAACGTCAATAAATTTAGGTGATACCCATGATAAGCATTAGAGATGAAATTGGAACCCCCCTAACTGATTCTGCTGTTAAAATTCTCCTTCTTGGGAGTGGCGAACTTGGAAAAGAGATAACCATAGAGGCCCAGAGATTAGGAATCGAGGTTATCGCAGTCGATCGATATCCAAATGCCCCCGCCATGCAGGTTGCTCACAAAAGCTACGTAGGCAATATGAAAGATAAGGACTTCCTCTGGAGCATTGTGGAGAGGGAAAAACCTGACGCAATAGTGCCGGAAATAGAGGCAATAAACCTTGATGCACTCTTTGAGATTGAAAAGGAAGGTTATTTTGTAGTACCAAATGCTAAAGCTACCTGGATAGCCATGCATAGAGAAAGAACTCGTGAGACCCTTGCAAAAGAAGCAAAGGTCCCAACATCTCGTTACGCATATGCAACAACCCTGGATGAGCTCTATGATGCATGTGAAAAGATAGGTTACCCCTGTCACACTAAGGCCATAATGAGCTCCAGTGGAAAAGGTTCTTACTTCGTTAAAGGGCCCGAAGATGTTCCTAAAGCGTGGGAAGTGGCAAAGAAAAAGGCAAGGGGAAGTGCTGATAAGATAATCGTTGAGGAGCATATAGACTTTGATGTTGAGATTACCGAATTAGCGGTTAGGCACTTCGATGAGAACGGAAAAATTGTAACGACCTTCCCAAAGCCTGTTGGCCATTACCAAATTGAAGGAGATTACCACTCAAGCTGGCAGCCTGCAGAGATAAGTGAAAAGGCCGAGTGTGAGGTGTATAGAATAGCTAAACGCATAACTGATGTTCTCGGAGGTCTTGGAATATTTGGTGTCGAGATGTTTGTTAAAGGAGACAAAGTATGGGCCAACGAAGTTTCTCCAAGACCCCACGACACTGGAATGGTAACCATGGCTTCCCATCCAACTGGTTTTTCTGAATTTGGACTCCACGTTAGAGCTGTGTTGGGCCTCCCGATTCCAGCTGTTGAGGAAAACGGCATCAGGAAGTTCCCGATTTTAACTCCTGCAGCAACTCACGTAATCCTTTCAAATCAAGAAGGTTATGCCCCAAAGTTTAGGAATATCTTCAAAGGCCTAAACGTACCAAATACAACAATAAGACTCTTCGGGAAGCCTGAAGCATACAAGGGGAGACGTCTTGGTGTGGCACTAGCATGGGACAAGGATGTAGAGGTTGCGAAGAGAAAAGCAGAAGCAGTCGCTCACATGATTGAGCTGAGAACAAGAAGCGGTGAATGGCAGAGTCAGGATTATGAAAAAAGAAAACATCTGCTTTAGGCCCTTTAATTTTTAATGAGAATATTAGGCCTTCATTTTCTCCCTGTACTCTTCAAGCTTTCTCCTCAAGCTTTCATCTTTCAATGCTAGGATTTCTATCGCTAGCAATGCCGCGTTCTTTCCGTTATCAATTCCAACCGCAGCAACCGGCACGCCCGGAGGCATCTGGGCAATGCTCAGGAGAGCATCCAATCCGCCAAGCTTTGCCGAAACGGGGACTCCAATAACGGGTTTGGTTGTGTGAGAAGCTATAACGCCGGGTAAAGCAGCGCTTAATCCCGCTATGGCAATGAAAACATCGTAGTCCTTCCTCGCAAGCTCCTCAACTTTTTTAGGGTTCCTGTGAGCTGAAGCCACTTCAACATCGTAACTAACTCCAAACTCATCAAACACCTTAGTGACTTTTTCCGCTATGTGTGAATCACTTTTGCTACCCATTACAACGAGCACCTTCATGCTATCACCACATTGTTCTCTGACTTTTTCCCTTTATAAATTTTGCCATTTTTATGTTAAAACAAAGCTTAAAAATACCAAATTTTAACAAATTTATGGTGAAGCTCATGCGTGTTCTACTCGTTGGTGCCGGTGGAAGGGAAAGTGCAATCGCCGAAGCTCTTTCAAAGGATGCAGAGCTTTATGTTGTTGCAAAACATAAGAATCCGGGGATTATGAGATTAGCAAAGGATTATGGGCTTGCAAAAGAGACCGATGTTCAAAAAGTCCTCGATTTTGCCCTGAAATGGGGCGTGGATTTAGCGTTCATCGGTCCGGAAGCCCCTTTGGAGAAGGGAATCGTGAACGTCCTTGAGGAAAACGGCACCCCAACCGTAGGCCCTACAAAAGAAGCTGCTCAACTCGAAACGAATAAGGCCTTTGCGAGGCAACTGATGGAGAAATACAAAATCCCCGGAAGAAAACTCTTCAGGGTTTTTGATGACATTGAAGAGATGAAAGCATGGATTGATGAGTTTGGAAAGCCAGTTGTTGTTAAACCCCTTGGACTCACCGGCGGCAAAGGAGTCAAAGTTGTCGGATACCAATTGAAGGACAACGAAGAGGCAAAAGGGTATGCAAAGGCTCTCATAGAAAAAGACGGAAAGGTTCTCATAGAGGAGCGCACAGATGGTGTTGAATTCACATTCCAGGTTTTTACTGATGGAAAGAAAGTTATTCCAATGCCTCTGGCCCAGGATTACCCCCATGCTTATGAAGGCGATGTAGGCCCAATAACTGGCGGCATGGGTTCTTATTCCTGCGAAAACCATCTTCTACCCTTTATCCCAAAGGATGACTACGAGAAAGCCCTTGAAACGCTTAAAGCCACAATCGATGCTATGAGAAAAAATGGAACACCATACAAAGGCATTCTCTACGGCCAGTTCATGCTTGCAAACGATGAGCCGAAGATAATAGAGTTCAATGCCCGCTTTGGTGATCCAGAGGCCATGAATGTTCTACCAATTTTGAAAACTTCCCTTGTGGAGATCGGGGAGGGAATCATCGATGGTAACTTAAAGAAAGCTGAATTCGAGCAAAAAGCAACAGTTGTGAAGTATGTTGCCCCCAAAGGATACCCCACTAATCCAATAAAAGGAGTTAAACTTCAAATCAACGAAGATAAAATCAGAGAAGAAGGGGCTAAAGTTTACTATGCATCAATTGATGAGAACTTCACAATGCTCGGCTCAAGGGCTCTGGCCATTGTGGGAGTAGCTGATTCTTTAGAGGAAGCTGAAAAGATAGCTTCTCATGGGATAAAGCACGTTAATGGAGATATCTTCTACCGCAGAGATGTAGGAACTAAGGAAAGTATTGCAAAAAGAATCGAGATTATGAAAACAATTAGAGGTGAATGAAATGATAGAAAGAGAGCAGATTCTGGAGGTTTTAAAAAACTATGATAAAGAGGGAATAATTATCGGGGCAATCGGAAGTCACTCCGCATTGGATATAGCAGATGGCGCCAAAGCAGAAGGGTTTAAAACGGTTATAGTCTCTCAAAGGGGAAGGCACAGGACATATGCTGAGTATTTTAAGCAAAAAACAACAAAAGATGGCCTCACAAAAGGCTTTATTGATGAGGTAATTGTGTTGGAAAAGTTCGGTAAAATTATCGATATCCAAGAGGAACTGAGAAAGAGGAATGTTATCTTTGTCCCCAACCGTTCATTTGTGGTTTATACAGGAATTGATAGGGTGGAGAATGAGTTCCTGGTACCTCTCTTTGGAAGCAGAAACTTATTAAGGAGCGAAGAGAGAAGTGAAGAGAAGAGCTACTACTGGCTCTTAGAGAAAGCTGGCTTACCCTATCCTGAGCCCGTCAAACCAGAGGAGATTGACGATGTTGGTCTCGTGATAGTAAAACTCCCTCATGCAAAGAAGAGACTTGAAAGGGGATTTTTCACTGCCGCAAGCTACAAAGAATTTAGAGAAAAAGCCGAGAAGCTCATGAAGCTTGGCGTAATTACCGAGGAAGATCTAACCAAAGCAAGGATTGAGCGTTACATCATTGGCCCAGTCTTCAACTTTGACTTCTTCTACTCCCCAATTGATGAGGAAATTGAGCTCCTTGGAATAGACTGGCGCTTTGAGACAAGTTTGGACGGACATGTTAGATTACCTGCCCCTCAGCAGATGACCTTACCCGAGCATCAATTTGAACCAGAATACACCGTTTGTGGCCATGCATCCTCAACACTAAGGGAGAGCCTCCTTGAGAAGGTCTTCGACATGGCCGAGCGCTATGTGGAAGGCGCAAAGAAATACTATCCACCCGGTGTTATTGGGCCTTTCACACTTCAAACGGCTGTTGATAAAGACCTCAACTTCTACATCTACGATGTCGCCCCAAGAACCGGTGGTGGAACAAACATCCACATGGCGATGGGCCATCCATATGGAAACGCTCTCTGGAGAAAGGAGATGAGCACCGGAAGGAGAATTGCTCTTGAGATAAAGCGTGCCATTGAGCTGGATGAGCTTGAGAATGTGGTTACATGATTTACAATTTCTTGATTACTTTTCAAGAGTTTACTTATTTACAGACTTCGAATTTGGAGAAAGAATCTTTTTGCTAGTTACTTTTTTTTTAGAAATTTATCAACTTTAAATTATAAACCACAAGTTTACGAAAGTTTTAAGTATAAATATGTCTTTAGAATAATATGCCGATGTAACGATGAGGCAAAATAAAAAGGAGGTGGTGTGAAATGTTGAAAGTAGTAGAGACCACCTATGAAAGGGCCTCTAAATTTATTGGGATAACAGCATGTTCTGGTAGGGCAATTTGGTGTGGAGGAGATGGTTCAGTAGTACTATTGAAGCCATACTGAAGCTGTACAGATGTGTACAGGGGGTAGGATAGAATGGTTCTAAAAATATTAAACACAACCTATATTAGAGCAAATAAGTTTATCGGAATAACAGCATGTTCTGGAGAAGCTCTCATATGCGGAGGTACAGGACCAAATCCAACTATCAAAAATATAACATTGCCATAAATTCCTAATAAGGAGGTGTGTTTGATGATTCTGAAAGTATTAAACACAACCTATATTAGGGCAAATAAATTTATTGGAATAACGGCATGCTCTGGGGAAGCTATCAGATGTGGAGGTGGAGGACCAAATCCAACCATTAGAAATCCACTATTATCCTGATTCATTTAAACAAAAAGATGGAGGGGTGATGTGATGGAAACACTTAACTTATTTTCTTCTCTTCAATTTTCTTATCATGTTCCCTCATTTAAGTTGGCAGATATCATTCTCGATAATAGAGATAAAGACACATTTATCTTGTATCATCCTTGGTCTCAAACGATTTCAGAAATAAATTATGAAGATGCTTTAATATTCAAACTTTATGAACTTGAATATCCAATTAATAAAATATCAGAAATTACCAATAGACCAGAAGTTGAGATATTGAAGTTACTTAGAGAACTTGAGGAGGAACTAAGTGCTCTAAATCCCACAGAGATACATACTTTTGATACTCCACTAATTCTAATGCTCCTGTCGGATTTGAGATGTAACCTACGATGTAGGTATTGTTATACTGCTTCGGGATCATATTTTACAAAGACACTGTCGGATAAGCAAGTTATGGACTTAGAAACTGCTAAAAAGGCTCTTGATATTGGTATAGAACTTGGAATAAATCAAGTTCATTTCTTTGGGGGAGGAGAGGCTTTATTAAACTTTGAAATAATTAAGGGACTAGTCAAATATGCTGAAGCACAAAACTATCCGGTAGTTTTTGCAATGATAACAAATGGTACAAAAATTAATAAAGACTTTATAGAGTTTGTGGAGCAGTATAAGGATATTTTCAATATTACTGTAAGTATAGATGGTCCTAAACTAATTCATGATCTAAATAGAAATTACCCTAATGGAAAAGGCTCGTTTGAGGATACTCTGAGAGGCATAGAGATGCTAAAGGAGAGAAAATTAACATTCGAACTTCAAGTTACGTACCCAATAGAAGCTGAACAATTTGGATATGGTCCAAAAGAAATTGCTAATTATTTGAGTACCTTATCGCCATTCCTCATTGTAAAAATATGTGATTACCATGAACAGTTTAACACAGGGGAACGACCATTTCATGGCATGTTGGGATACTTAATGATGGAGTATATTAGTGATGTTTTTGAAAAATTAAAGAGCACAACTCCCCAATATTACGACCACAATCTGGCAATTACATTGAGTTATATAGCAAGAAGAGCAACCAAACTATATCCATGTCCATTTTCACATTTTGTGACAGTACTTCCTGATGGGAAGTTACTTACATGTCACATGATAGTTGATTACTTGTTAGGTACAGTTAATTCCAGTAAAACTGAGCTATTAAATAAACTTAAAAAGGCAGTTGAGTTTAATAAAAAATTTTCGACTTTACTAGATTATCATGACTTTTGGCATGCAGGGCTTCAAGATATATGTCCCTCAGAGCTATTTGGTGGATTAACAAATGTGCTCACGAAAACCGAGAAGCTGAGACTAAGTAAGTTTTCAAAAAGCATGCTAGAAGCATATTGGGATTCAGTATTGTTTAATGTTTACAAAAGTTACAAAGAAAACACCTTACAAAAGGTTTATAGTAACTTGGAATACTTCTTTGAGACATTATACAAACAACCAAGAGTTCAATGAACAATAAAAGGTGCTTAATATATGTCAGTAAATATAAGAGATGTCCTTGAGGAATCTATAAAAGTCTCAAAAAATCTAAAAGGAGACATAGTCATAACAATAATTCTTTTCCTTATTCTTTCTATTTTCGGATACGCCCAAGCAATGCTCATGAAGAATTTTATAGATTCTCTTGTATCATTACAGGAATTTTCAACAATCTCAAAAATTGGATTAGCTCTGCTGGTTCTCACATTTTTAAGCTACTTAGGAAGTTTTTATGGGGAGTTCATGCTCCAGAGATTGGGAATCAAAGCTTTAAAAATATTTTCTCAAGATTTGGTTTTCTCTATTCATAGGGCAAAACTAGGAAAAATAAGCAGTGGAGATGTAATAGCGAGATTCGTTTCGGACTTACCAGAGCTCAGTCTGGGATTAGCAGGTTTAATCCCTGGATTAAGTGTTCAGTTGATTAATATTGCAGTAGCAACGTTTACCCTATATTCATTATCTCCAACAATGCTTCTTGTAGCTGTCTTAATAATCCCAATAAACTATGCTATCTATAAGAAAGCATCAGGAAAATCCATTGAGTATTCAAAACGAGAAAGAGAATCATTGTCAAAAGTAGTTGCTGTTACCAAAACAAGCATTGATAATCTTTTCTTTATTAAACGTTTGGATAAGTACGAATATTTTGAAGAGAGATTCTCCATGAGTCTTTCAGAGTGGTTAAAGAATATGACAAGATTCCTGCGGGTAAGGATATTCTTCCAGAAATCGTACTATTACACAAGCAGTATAGCTCGACTGATAATGTTGCTTGTTGGTGGTTGGCTGGCAACAAAAGGACTCGCCTCAGTGGGAGCAATCGTAGCTTTCACGAACTATTTACCGCAATTCTATGAACCTCTTACTAATCTGGCTAATTCATTCACATATCTCAATGCACTTATCCCTTACGTAGAGCGCTATAAGGAGATAGTAAACATTGAAAAAGAAGACCTTGATAAGGGGCATGAGTTAAAATCGGTCAAAAGCATTGAATGTAAAAATGTAAGTGTTGGCATTTTAAGTAATGTGACTCTAGAACTCAAAAAGAACGAAACAATTGGAATCGTTGGACCCATAGGTTCTGGAAAAACAACCCTGGCATTAACTTTAATCAGGTTACGTGAGCCAGAGACTGGCCACATTTTAATAAATGGGAAAGATTACCGGGTTTATAGTCTTAGGTCTTTAAGAAAGAGGATATATTACCTACCATCTAAAGACTGGATTTTTGATGGAACTTTAAAGGAGAATTTGATGCTTGACGACATGTATCGGGAGGACGAAGTTATTCATGTTCTCAAGATTGTAGGAATAGATTTTGCCGAACTTGATGATTATATAACTGGTAAAGCTCTTTCTGAAGGACAAAAACAAAAAATAGCATTAGCTAGGGCACTTTTAAGAAAACCGGAGGTTTTGATACTTGATGAGGCCACAAACAGTCTTGATGTTCAAAATGAAGCTCAAGTCCTCGAAAAGATTCGAGAGTTTTTAAAGGACTCGACTTTAATTATAATATCGCATCGTTTAACCGCTCTAAAAAATGCCGATAAAATATTTGTTTTAAATAAGGGGAAGATCCTTGACTCTGGCAAACATGAGGAACTCTACGAAAGATGCTCCCTGTATAGAACGCTCGTTGAGAACTCAAGAGTATCTTAGGGGATATAAATCAAAGCATGTCTTTGGGCTAGTTTTTAAAATTATGGGAGTCTAGGCATTTAACACAACAGTTTAAGTCATATTCTTGGCAATGACATATTATGTCCTAGATACGGGATTGATATCTTAGTGAAGATTGATCTATTGTTGCGATTTCATGGCTTTACTACAATCACTTTTTATGAGAGTGGTGAAAAAAGTTTTAATTAACATTTTTATGCATAAATAAACCTTAAAAACCCTAAATTTTTACATTTTTTTGATAAGGTGATGCTCATGAAGTGGAAAGCTAAGGTTGTAATCCGCTTAAAAGAAGGGCTTAACGATCCCGAGGGGAGAGTCATTGGAAAGGCCCTCAAAAACTTAGGCTATAAAGTTGAAGAGCTGAAGGTTCCAAAATATTTCGAGCTCATTTTTGAAAGCGAAGCTCCAGAGAAAGATGTCGAGGAGATGTGCAAACGCCTGCTTGCAAACCCAGTTATCCACACTTATGAATATCAAATCGAGCCTTTAGGTGAGTGAAATGCCAAAGTTCGCTGTCATAGTATTCCCAGGGACAAACTGCGATTTTGAGACCGTTGAAGCAATTAAAAAAGCTGGTGGAAAAGCGGAGAGAGTCTGGTATAAGCAAAGCCTCAAAGACTTTGATGGCGTTGTTTTGCCCGGTGGATTCAGCTATGCCGATTATTTGAGAGCTGGCGCAATAAGTGCAAGGGCAGAGGTAATGGAGGAAATTAAGGTTCTTGCCAACGAAGGCAAACCCGTTTTAGGCATTTGCAACGGCTTTCAAATCTTAACGGAGTCAGCTCTTCTGCCGGGAGCATTGAGACCAAATAAGATTCCAAGCTTCCTATGCAAGTGGGTTTACCTTAAAGTTAGCGACACCTAAACAGCTTTTACCCAACTCTACAAAGAGGGAGAGGTCATTAGAATGCCAATAGCACATGCTGAAGGGAATTACTACTCCGAGAGCTTAGATAGCGTAAGGATAACCTTCCAGTACAGCGACGAGAAAGGAGAGATAACGGAAGATGCAAACCCCAACGGCTCTCTCTTGAACATAGCGGGAATAAGCAATGAAAAGGGCAACGTTCTCGGCATGATGCCTCATCCAGAGAGGGCGAGTGATAAATGGCTGGGAAGCGAGGACGGGTTGAGGATCTTCAAGAGCATGGTGGAATATGCCAAAAGATAGTTTTTGATTTTATTCATTTTCTTAATTACTTTTCGAAGTTTTACTTTATTAAACTGCAAATTTGTTAAAAAGAGCCTTTTAATGCCTTACTTTTTTGGAAAATTGAACAATACCACAACAAGGTAGAAAAATTTAAATATTAAAAAACTATATGAAGTAGTATGCTAAAGTATCTATGAAGTATTACTAAGATACTCTAGTGAAAAGAAAAAGGAGGATGAAACATGAGGTATAGGGCAATATTTGTTTTACTTTTAAGTTTATTAATGTTTGGAGGAGTGTTCAGCAATTCAGCATACGCAAAACCAAGCGTTATATCAAAAATCTCAGTGACTAAGTTTGTTTTAGGAATTTACGATCCAAATCCAATTATGAGCGATGACTTAAGAGACGCTAGAAATACATTCGCCATTTTGAGGATACAGGGCAATAAGTTGAGTGGCTTTTTGTTCTATGACTGGAAGCTTAAAAGAATAAGTAAAAACATCAGGATTGTTGAGTCTGAGTACTTTGACGGTTATGTTATTCTATTTGACTCAAAGGACACAAAAAATAGTATTATAGGACTACAGGGCAATATATACAAGAACGGGACGGTGTGGATATTTCTGCAGGAAATTGGCAAGAAGGATCTTATAGCATTGTCTTTTGAGGATAAGCAATTAGTAGAAAAACTCCTAAAAATGAAATTACCAAAAGAGAGAATAGATGATATAAGCTGGTCATTTAAAATTGTACCTCCCAAGATAAACATTCGTGAAATCGCCTCCAGCAGAGAGATTATCTTAATGGGAGGGGTTCAGCAAAGATGCTCTTATAGCACTAAAGCAGTGTATATAACATCTTCATGGCCAACAAACTCACCCACAACGTACTATATTAAAGTACAGGCTAAGTTCTGTGGTCCAACAATTCTAAAAAGTACAGACGAATACAAGGTAATTGTTAAAAATTTAGATGAGGGAAGGATTGTATCCTACGGTACAAGTTATCGAGAAGTTAGTGGGGATACTGCATTTGAAATTCGGGGATCTTCTTCTCGGCCAATAGATATAAAGGTAACGGTACCTTACAAGGATAGCCCCAATGAAATACAAGATTTAATAATCAGGGTGTCGGGTAGTATCGTTAACTTTGGATATAATGAAGTTAGTTGGGCCATTAAATGGGCGGCTGATTTAATAACATGGGCACTTAATCTTCCGCCAATACCCACTAAAGCAACACAAGGCCCAACTTTTCCTCCAATAATTATTGAAGGTGGAGAAGAGAAGAATACCCTAGCCGTAGCATACAATAATTTGAATATTGGTGTTCCTGGACAGTTCTTGCAAATAGAGGGTATTGTCATCCGATACAATAAGGGCCCTTCATATGACATTACAAAAAAGTTTTATGCACTATACAACATACCGATATACTATGGTTCGTCTTCAAATCCCAGTCATGTAGCTGATGTAGAGACTCAATGCAGTTTAAGGGTTATCCACACTAACTAAAGGGGTGAGTCTCAATGAATCTCAAAGATTTCCTTCCCATTCTTGCTCTTTTACTTTTGTTTGGGGTCTTTTATGGAGTAATGGAACATAAATGCACAATTAGAGTATCTGAAGAAGTAAATAAAGCTGTGGAAAAAGTGGAGAAGGGAGACATTGTTATGGATATTGAGCTCCACACAACCGAGCTCCGAAAGAACTCAGAGCGAGCTCTTGCATGTCTCAACGCTAGCAAGTGTTCAAAAGCTACACTGATAGGATATCTCATGAAAGCCTCATTTCACATGGAAATGTTGCACTCCTACTACAGTAGAGCTGTCACTTCTATCCTTAGGCCTGGTGAGGAAATCGAACCCTACATCAATACCACTACACTGGATTGCGCGAAAATGTTAGAGGGGTTTGCTACAATAATAATCGAGGACAACATAACTGAGAGACAGCTCAAAATTATGAGAAGAGCACTGATAGACGTTAACAAATTTGCGAACAATACACTCAAAATTAACAATATCACCTTAATCCTGCAGGAGAATGGAAAAATACAAGAAAAGTGCCGAGCCTACCTAGTAGCGTTTAACAATACTACAAGGTGAGTGTTTTTCTTTTTCTGAAACTTCTCGCAGAGAGTTTTTAACATTTTTATGTATAAATAAACCTTAAAAACTCCAAATTTTTACATTTTTCTGGTAATAAAGGAGGTGTCAGGATGTTTCCTCACGAAGAAGAGATCATCCGTGAAAGGCTCGGTAGAGAGCCGAACGAAGTTGAAAAATCCATGCTTGAGGTAATGTGGAGCGAGCATGCATCATACAAATCAAGCAGAAAGTGGCTCAAACTTTTACCCACGAGGAACGAGCACGTTATTTTAGGCCCTGGGGAAGACGCAGGCGTTGTAAAATTTGATGAGAACACGGCGGTAGTTGTCGGAATAGAAAGTCACAACCATCCAAGCGCTGTTGAGCCCTATGGTGGAGCAGCCACAGGCGTTGGAGGGATTGTTAGGGATATACTCTGTATGGGAGCAAGACCTATAGCTCTGCTCGATCCCATACGCTTTGGCCCCTTAGAGAAGGAGCGCAACAAGTACCTTTTTGAGTACGTGGTTAAGGGAATAGCCGATTATGGCAATAGAATAGGCGTTCCTACTGTTGGTGGCGAGACAGAGTTCGATGAAAGTCTTGACAGCTACACACTAGTCAACGTTGCCTGTATTGGTTTAATGAGACCCGAAGAGCTGGTGCACAGCTATGTTGAGGAGAGCGGCCTTTTGCTTGTTTTGGTTGGTAACAAAACAGGAAGGGATGGGATCCATGGCGTAACATTTGCAAGCGAAGAGCTGAGTGAGAACGCAGAAGAGGAAGATCGCTCTGCAGTGCAAATTCCCGATCCGTTTACAGAGAAGCTTTTGATTGAAGCAACACTTGAGGCCCTTGCAACCGGAAAAGTCAAGGCCCTTAAAGACCTCGGTGGTGGGGGCTTAACTTGCGCCTCCTCGGAGATGGCCGGAAAGAAAGGGCTTGGAGCGATAATCTACGCAGACAGAGTGCCCCAAAGAGAGCCAAATATGACCCCAATGGAAGTTATGATTTCCGAGAGCCAGGAAAGAATGCTCTTCGCTATTAAGAGGGAAGATCTGGAAGAGATAACAAAGATTTTTGAGAAGTATGAGCTTGAGTGGACTACTGTCGGTGAGATTATAAAAGAGCCTAGGTATATCGTCTACTGGAATGGTGAAAAGGTCGCCGACCTGCCCATAGATCTCCTCACGGAAGTGCCAACAATAGAGTGGGAAGCAAAGCCCTACAACATTGAGAGAGATGTTGAGACGCCTGAAATAGGGCTCGAAGAGGCTTTCCTTAAAGTGCTCTCAAGCCCCAACATAGTAAGCAAGGAGTGGATATGGCAGCAGTATGATCATGAGGTTCAAGGAAGGGCGGTTCTAAAGCCCGGAAAGGACGCAGCGGTGCTAAAAATAAACGACGAATACGGCTTGGCTTTTGTTAGCGATGGAAACCCGTCTCACAGCTACCTGAACCCATATCACGGAGCTATGGGTGCTGTTGCCGAAGTCGTTAGGAACTTAGCTAGTGTAGGGGCAAGACCTTTGGCCTTGGTTGACAACCTGAACTTTGCCTCTCCTGAAAGACCTGAGGTTTATTGGAGCTTCATAGAGACCATTAAAGGATTGGCCGATGCGGCAAAGGCCTTTGGATTAGCATATGTAAGCGGGAATGTGAGTTTTTACAATGAGGTGGGCAATAAGCCTATAAAACCGACCCCCGTGGTTGCCGGATTGGGAAAAGTAAGGCTCGAAAACATTACAACAATGGATTTCAAAGATGAGGGAGACCTTATAGCCATTGTTGGGGTTACGAAGAAAGAGCTTGGAGGGAGCGAGCTCTACCGGGTTTTAAACATTGAAGGTGGGTTTGCGCCAAGAGTTAAGCTAGAGAGAGAAAAAAGAAATGCTGGGGGAATTTTAAAAGCAATAGAGCTTAGATTGCTAAAGGCTGTTCACGACGTTAGCAAGGGAGGAATAGCTGTAGCACTTGCGGAAATGGCACTAAGCGGCAACATTGGATTTGAGGTGGACATAAGTAAGGTTCCAGTCGAAGAAAAACTCAATCCAGTGGAGGTTATGTTCTCGGAGAGCCATGGTAGATTTATAATAAGCTTTGAAGAAAAAGACCTCGAAAAGGTCGAAGCCCTCTTCGATGAATTTGCAGTAATTGGAAGGGTTAGAGGGGAGAAGCTTGTCTTCAGATGCGGAGAGGAACACATCTCTATTGATTTAGAGAAAGTCAGAGAGCTTTACAACTCACTTCCAAAGCTTCTTGGGGAATAGAAACTTTCTTTGGGTTTTTAATATTTTACACAAAAACTTTAAAACCTGACTACCGAACATTTGTTCGGGTAGACATATGACAAAAATAGGAATTATAGGGGATGGGATAGCGGGCCTTACTGCAGCAATAGGATTGGCAAAAAAGGGCTTCGAAGTCACTCTCATCGGAAAAGGGATAGATAAAACAAATTCCTACCTGGCTCAGGCAGGAGTAGCTCTCCCTATTCTTGAAGGAGACTCAATAAGATCACACGTCCTAGATACAATTCGAGTGGGAAGATACCTGAGCGACGAAGAGGTTGTTTGGGCGGTTATCTCAAAATCCAGTGAGGCTTATGATTTTCTACTCTCTTTGAGCTTGACCTTTGAAGGAAATGAGATCGAAGGAGGACACAGTTTTCCAAGGGTCTTCACAATCAAAAATGAAACAGGAAAGCACATAACAAAGATTCTTTACTTAAGAGCAAAAGAACTCGGTGTTCACTTCATAGATGGAATTGCCTCTTCAATAGGCATAAAAAATGGAAAATGCTACGGGGTATTTCTAAATGGAGAATTCCTGAACTTTGATGCGACTGTTCTAGCAACGGGAGGATACACAGCTCTCTTTAAATACACTGCTGGTTCCCCTCTTAACTTAGGCACTCTCACTGGAGATGCCATAATGAAAGGGGTTTTAGCAAGTGATCTGGAGTTTGTCCAGTTTCACCCAACAGGTTTTATCGGACGGAATGGAGTAAAGCTCGTAAGTGAGGCCGTGAGGGGAGCTGGGGCAAAGCTTGTCAATGAAAATGGTGAACGCTTTGTCAGTGAGCTTGAACCAAGAGATGTGGTTGCAAGGGCAATTTACAAACAGATAAAAAGCGGTAGAAGGGTCTATTTAGATGCCACGGGAATTGAAAACTTTAAAGAAAAGTTCCCCCAGATTTACAGTTTCTTAGTGGGAGAGGGCATAAACCCAGAAAGAGACTTAATCCCAGTAACTCCAATTGCTCACTACTCCATAGGCGGCCTAAAGGTGGATCTTTATTACAGAACCAACATCAAAAACCTCTACGCAATTGGGGAGGCAGCAAACAACGGCTTCCATGGAGCAAATAGATTGGCGAGCAACTCTCTCCTGGAGTGCATAGTTAGCGGACTTGAAGTTGCTAGGACAATTGTAAGAGACAAGCCTAAAGGGGAAAACGTGGAAGTTAGGGACACAACTCAAGAGCCTGGGGACATTGAAAGCGTTAAAGAAATTCTCTGGAAATATGCTGGAATTGTGAGGAGCGAGAACAACCTCATAGAAGGATTGAAAGAACTGAAAAAAGTAGAGATCGATGAAAGGATTAAGCTTTTGGCAAAAGGTATTTTAGAGTGTGCTTTGGCAAGAAGAGAAAGCCGCGGTGTTCACTACAGGGAGGATTATCCCTTTATGAGAAAAGAATTTGAACGACACAGCATCTTTAACGGGAGGTGTATGTTATGAACTTAGTGGAAGAGATCATGAGACTTAAAGAAGAGAAGAATGCCATAATTTTGGCCCACAACTATCAGCTCCCAGAAATTCAAGATATAGCTGATTTCCTTGGAGATAGTCTTGAACTGGCAAGAAAGGCAGTGAATGTTGATGCAGATATTATAGTTTTTGCCGGCGTTGATTTTATGGCCGAAACTGCTAAAATTTTAAACCCCACCAAAAAAGTGCTTCTCCCAACAAGAAGGGCAACATGCGCAATGGCCAATATGCTAAAAGTGGAACACATCCTTGAAGCTAAGAAAAAGTATCCAGACGCCCCGGTAGTCCTCTATGTTAACACGACCGCTGAAACTAAGGCATATGCTGATGTAATAGTGACATCGGCCAATGCTGCTAAGATCATTGCAAAACTTGATGCTGACACAATAATCTTTGGTCCAGATAACAACCTTGCCTACTACGTTGCAGAGCGCACTGGAAAAAATATCATACCAATTCCGGAAGGAGGGCACTGCTACGTCCATAAAAAATTCACACCTGAGGATGTTGAGAGAGTCAAAAAGCTCTATCCTAATGCAAAGCTAATGGTTCACCCTGAATGCATACCAAAAGTTCAGAGAAGGGCAGATTTAATAGTCTCAACGGGTGGGATGGTTAAAAACGCATGCCAGCATGATGAATGGGTCGTGTTTACTGAGAAAGAGATGTGCTATAGGCTGCAAAAGGTCTATCCCGGCAAGAGGTTTTATCCTGCAAGGGAAGACACCTTCTGCATCGGAATGAAAGCGGTGACACTCGAACACATTTATGAATCCCTGAGAGATGAAAAATATGAAATCACCGTTCCTGAAGAAATAGCGGAGAGAGCAAGAAGGGCAATTGAAAGAATGCTTGAACTCAGTGATTAGGAAGGTGATTTCATGATTTCCCTTTCATATCTCCTCCGTTTTTTAGAAGAGGATTCCCCTTTTGGAGACATAACAAGTGATGCCATTATTCCAAAGACTTTGAACACTAAGGCAGTTATCATAGCAAAGCAGAGCGGTGTTGTAGCAGGTCTTGAAGAGGCAAAGATGTTGTTCGAATATTTTGGGGTTAAGGCTAAGCAGAGAGCTCAAGATGGGCAAAAGGTTGAGAAAGGGCAGATTTTAATGGAACTTGAGGGCAACGCAAGGAAGATATTACTCGTTGAGAGAACAGCATTGAACATTATAGGAAGAATGAGTGGTGTAGCAACCCAAACAAGAAAGCTCGTTGAGAAGATCAAAGGTATTAATCCAAAGATCAGAGTAGCAGGTACTAGAAAAAGTCTTCTAAGAGATTTAGATAAAAAAGCAATAATTCTAGGTGGTGGTGAGCCTCATAGATTTTCTTTAAGTGATGCAATTCTTATAAAGGACAACCATCTTGCTTTGGTGTCTTTGGAGGAGGCCATTAAAAAGGCAAGAGCGTTCAGTGTTTACAAGGTTGTTGAGGTTGAAGTGGAAAGCCTTGAAGATGCTTTAAAAGCCGCTAGAGCAGGTGCAGACGTTATAATGCTTGACAACATGACACCGGAGCAAATCGAAGAGATTCTCAAGGCTTTAAAGCGCGAAGAATTGAGAGAAAAAGTAAAAATAGAAGTGAGCGGTGGCATAAGCGAGGAGAACATTGAAAGCTATGCGAAGCTCGATGTCGATATCATAAGCCTTGGAGCTTTAACGCATAGTGTGAAGAACTTTGACGTGAGTCTGGAGATTGTGAAAGATTAAAAGAGGTTAAATGACTAAAGTTTGCCCCGTATTTTATTTTAAACGTGTTCCATTTTTGGAACAAAATTTTTTAAATTTGGAACAACCATTAAAGCAATGATGCCCTATGACAGACGAGCATTTTATGCGACTGGCACTAAAGTTCGCCAAGAAGGGTGAAGGACAAGTAAACCCGAACCCAATGGTCGGTGCAGTTATAGTCAAAGACGGCAAGATAATTGGCAAAGGTTACCACCAATATTTTGGAGGGAAGCACGCAGAGATTAACGCCATAGAAGACGCAAAAAGCAAGGGGTATTCCCCTGAAGGAGCAACAATGTACGTTACTTTGGAGCCCTGCTCTCACTGGGGAAAGCAGCCACCTTGTGCAGATAGAATAATAGAAGAGGGCATCTCGAGAGTTGTAGTAGCAATGAAAGATCCCAATCCAATGGTGAATGGAAAAGGCATTGAAAAGCTCGAAAAAGCAGGCATTGATGTTAAAGTTGGTGTCCTTGAAGAGGATGCAAGAAAGCTAAATGAAGTGTTTCTTAAGTACATAACCACGAAAATACCTTTTGTAGCAATAAAGCTTGCCTTGACCTTAGATGGCTTCATAGCAACAAGAAGCTTTTCCTCAAAGTGGATTACCGGTGAAAAAGCAAGGAGGAAAGTGCAAGAGCTTAGAAGAAAGTACATGGGGATAATGGTTGGAGCTAATACAATCCTCAAGGACGATCCAAGGCTGACTTGCAGAATAGAAGGGTGCAGTGAAAAGGTGAAAGTAATTCTCGATAGGCATGGGCTAACTGCCAATGGGAATTTTAGGGTTTTTAAGAAGGGAAAAGTTATAGTCTTCACTGAGAGTGAAAAAGAGTGGAGAAATGCAGAAGTTATTAGAGAAACGAATCCCGAAAAAATACTAAAGATTCTTGGCGAAAAGGGAATAGACAGCATTTTAATTGAGGGAGGAAAAATAGCATGCCAGTTCTTGCCCTTTGCAGATAAGCTACATTTATTTTATGGGAACAAGCTCTTTGGAAAAGGAATTTCTCCATTTGAGTGTCTAAAAGTTAACGACGTTAATGACGCCTTTAAGCTTGAGTTTCTTAAGTTTGAAAGCTTTGGAGACAGCTTTTACGTGGAGGCAATGCCATGTTCTCAGGGATAATAGAAAAAGTTGCAAAGGCACGCTACTCAAGGGGAAAGCTCTACGTGGAGAAGGTCTTAGATGTGAACCTAGGCGACAGTGTTGCCGTTAATGGAGCATGCCTAACGGTGAGTGAAATTAGAGATCGAATAATATTTGACGTTGGTGAGGAAACTCTAAAGAAAACTAATCTTGCGAAAGCAAAGCTCGTTAACCTTGAAAGAGCCCTAAAGTTTGGAGATAGAATTGATGGACATTTGGTTACTGGACATGTCGATGGAACCCTAAAGCTGAGGAGAGTTCTAAGGAGGGGGAATACTTACTGGCTGGCCTTTGAAATGCCCAAGGAGAGGTTCGGCATAGTGGAGAAGGGAAGCATAGCCCTGAATGGGATAAGCTTAACGATTGCCAAAGTTGAGAAGAGCCACTTCTGGGTTCAGGTAATCCCCTACACATGGGAAAACACCAACTTGAAGTTCCTCAGAATTGGGGATGAAGTGAATTACGAGATAGACGTTGTTGCAAGATATTTGAGAGATATTTTGGGTGATAAATATGGACTTGGAAAAGCTTAGGAAAAGCATTCTTGAGGGTAAACCAATAGTTCTAATTGACGAAGATAGAGAAGTTGAGGCAGATTTGGTTTATCCCGCTGAAATAATAACTCCCCAAACATTAAACTTCATGCTCCAAGCTAGAGGGATGCTCTGTCTGGCTATAGATGAAGAGGAAGCTTTAAGGAGAGGCTTCTTTAAGCTTCCCTCAAAAGACAACGAGACGAATTTTTTAATAACTGTTGATTATAAGGAGACTTTTACAGGAATTAGCGCGGAAGAGAGGGCTTTAACAGCAAAGAAAATTGCCGAGGGGCTAAGCATAGAGCACTTTCGCTATCCCGGCCATTTGCACCTTTTAGGAGCGGTAGGCATAAATAAAAGGAAGGGACACACAGAGGCTTCACTTGAGCTCTTGGAAATGCTCGGGTTTAAAAGATACGCGCTAATAATTGAGCTCCTAGATGAAGAAGGAAATTCCCACAACTTTGAGTTCATAAGGAGCTTTGCAGAGAAGCATAACCTCCCAATAGTAACAATTAGAGAAGTCTGGAAAGAGGTCGTCAAAAGAAAGAGCTTCGTCAAGATTCATGCGCGAGCTAGACTCCCCTCTCATCACGGTAATTTTGAGATAATAGCGTTTGATAACGAGCTGGACTTTAAGGATCACATAGCAATAGTTAAGGAGCCTTTGGGAGAAGCACCTCTTGTTAGGCTCCACTCTGAGTGCTTAACGGGTGATACCTTAGCTTCCTTTAAGTGCGACTGTGGAAGTCAATTAGCCAATGCGCTAAAGATGATAGCCAATGAAGGGGGAATTCTGTTCTATTTGCGGCAAGAAGGGAGAGGTATAGGCCTAAAAAACAAAATCAAAGCCTATGAACTCCAAGACAAAGGTCTTGACACTGTTGAAGCAAACAAAAAGCTCGGCTTTCGGGAAGATGAGAGAGACTTTAGCGTCGCTTACCAGATGCTCAAATCCTTAGGAATCTCAAAAGTTAAGCTTTTGACGAACAATCCAAGGAAGGTTAGAGCTTTGGAAGAGTTCGGGATAGAGGTTGTTGAGGTTATTCCGATTTTTGGAGAAGTTAACGAGATTAACAAACCTTATTTAGAAGCTAAGATGCTCAAGCTTGGACACAATTTAAAGCCTCTTTTGGAGGGGAAAGAATGATTTATGAGGGACACTATACGGGTGAAGGGTTAAAAATTGGAATAATAGTTAGCAGATTTAACGATTTGCTCACCAGAGAGCTTCTAGAGGGGGCATTAGACTGTTTTAAACGACATGGTGTTGAGAATATAGATATCTTCAAAGTTCCGGGAGCATTTGAGATCCCATTTGTCGCAAAAGAACTAGCTAAGAAAGGACGCTATGATGCCATTTTAACCCTAGGAGCCGTTGTCAGAGGGGAAACATATCATTTTGAGCTCGTTGCCAATGAAGTTGCAAAAGGAGTAGCCCATATAAACTTAACCTACGAAATGCCCGTGATATTTGGCGTTATAACAGTAGACGATGAAATCCAAGGACTTGACAGGGCAGGAATAAAGTTAAACAAGGGCTTTGAATATGCTCTGACCACTTTGGAAATGGCAAATTTGAATAAAGAGATAAAAAAGATTTCCTAAAGCTACTTCACTCCAATTCTGAATTTATCTCCACCATCAACGACTCCAATTGCCAGAACCGGGTGGGCAAACTCTAGTCTAAGCACTTTCTCTGCAAGATCCTTTTCATCTTTAAAGTCTAAGCTCAGCGTTTCAATACCATAAACGTTGTAGGTTGCTATGAAAAATGTCCTACCTTCTTCGAGCGTAACCCTTTTGACCCAGAACTCATCTTTTCCCGCGAAACCCAAAAATGCCCAATCTTTGTCCCTTTGGATTATCGCAGCAATCCTTGGCGTATTATATTCATCACGCTCATAATCCATAGCATCTAACACATGAATCAGAGCCTTTTTTGGGCTCTCCCACTCGAGTGCTTGGGCTATAAAGGTTGTGTGAGAGCCATTGCTAACAACTGCATAGTCTGGAAGAATTTTTACCACCGGATAGCTCACGTAGGGGTTTTCCGTCTCAGTTAAGTTCACTATGTATACCTCATCTCCTTTTATCACAGCTTTCCTATCCGGAAATGAGCGAGAGTTAAGGCGATAAAAGGCAAAGGGCTTACCATCCTTCAGCCCAACCCCCAACATCCTCCCAACGTACCTCAAGTTATCACCTCCTCTAAGCGGCCTTCATCCAATGCCAAGCAAAGTTCTTTGGCAATTCTCTGGCCCATCATGACTTCTTCACCCCAGTAAAGCGAGGAGTACCAGTGTTTGGCGTTGCTTCCACCGTCTATGCGTGAGGCAAAGCCTATGCACCTAAACTCGCCATCGTAAGCAAAGTGCAAGGCAAATGGCCCTATAACCCCTGGAGGCTCAAGGTCTTTCATGGATTCAACAAACGCCAGACCGTAGTCGTAGAGCTCCGGGAGAAGGGATTCTCTCAAGGCTATGCTTTTGTTGCCCAGTATCGTGTAGGGCAGAGGTTCGAAGGGTCTCCTCTTGTTTGCATCCGCTATTACCAACCGCTCATCAACGCCAAAGAGCTCAAGCCTCTCCAAGATTGGGGAGCAGAAGAAATGGACATAAACAAAGACACCATCAATAAAGCGCTCAATTCTGTATGGCTCTTTAACTTCGCTAAGCCTTTTTTCAAGCTCTCTTCCATAGGCAATAAAATGATCACTTCCTCCTTTGGGGCCCTCAATCCTGACGAAGTAGAGATCATCTTCCCTAACCTCGCTCAAATCAACTGCTTCGACCTGCGGTATTTTTGCTTTCTTTAGTGCCTTATCTACCAAATTGAACTTTGTCTCCCACTTTAAGAACCTCTTGTTCCCGAAGAACTTCCCTTTGCTTTTTTCAATTGCCTCAATGCCAAGATAAGCAACAAAAGACCCGTGTGGAACTATTATCCCATCGTCGTCAAGTATTGCTTTCATATCCGGCGTTACAATGAGCTCATCAATTATCGGGAGCGAGGAATAGAAGTTCTTCCTCTTTGGGGAAACATATAGGCGAGTTTTGAAGCCTTCTTTCTTTGCACCCTGGACTATTTGAAGCGAAGAATGAGAGGCTATCGTCGAGACGATCATCCAATCACCCCCAGAAGTTCTTCCTGCTTCAAAACCCTCCCATCTTTCTTTACCCTCATCGTATCGCCACTTATTTCATCAATTACTAAGAGCCCTCCTTTCCTCCTCCCAAACTCAAGTTTGAAGTCCAATATCTCCAGCCCCTTGTTTCTGAAGAATTCCCCCAAAATTTGGGCAACTTTTCTTGTCGTTTTCTTCATTTCCTCAATCTCTTTCCTCGAGGCTATACCAAGCTTTTCAATTGCCTCCTCGCAGATTAAAGGGTCGCCAAGGGCATCACTTTTCAGTGTGAACTCAACAATGTCAAGCTCCTGAAGAGGTTTGACAATCTCTCCGTAGCGCCTCAAGAAACTGCCATAGGCTTTGAAGCGATAGATGACCTCAAGGGGGATTCTTTCTGTCTTTAGGAACTTTGCTCTCCTTTTATCGATTCGCTCGACGAAGTGGGTCTTTATGCCGTTCTTTTCCAACAGTTTGAAGAAAAATTCCGCTTGTTTTAAAACAGCACTTCCCTTGCCTTCTCTTTCTCCAACTACCTCGTTCCCGCCCGTGTCTTCTTCTCCATTGAAACCTAAGAGGCTGTCCTTGAAGTAAAAAATTAGGAAGTCACCGTCCTCGTAGACATCCTTGGTCTTTCCTCTGTAAATTAAACGCATTAAGCCTCACCCTTTCCCCTAAGCATGCTGTTTATGAGCTTTATCGCACATAAATCCCCGCACATACTACAGGCTTCGGTTGAGGTCGGCCGTTTGTTCCTAATTTCCAAAAAGCGCTCCTTGTCAACAGCTAGTTCAAACTGCCTTGTCCAGTCTAGGAAGCCTCTTGCAAGGCTCATGAGGTGATCTTTCATGTAATCTTCGCTAAAGCGGGTTAGGTTCACAGCATGGGCAGCAAGCTTAGTGGCTATTACCCCAAGGCGAACATGTTCCTTATCCGGTAATCCCAAGTGTTCCGCTGGAGTTACATAGCAGAGAAAGTCTGCTCCGTGCATAGCGGCAATTGCCCCCCCAATCGCTCCAGCGATGTGGTCATAGCCCGGAAAGATGTCCGTGACAATTGGACCAAGGACGTAGAAGGGAGCGTTATCAGTCGCGACTTTTGCAATCTTTATGTGCATTGGAATCTGGTCTATCGGAACATGGCCTGGCCCTTCAACCATAGTTTGAACTCCAAAATCCCTTGCCCTCTTCACAAGCTTTCCTATGGTATAGAGTTCGGCTATTTGAAGCTCATCTCCAGCATCTGGTAAACCACCGGGTCTTAGGCCATCCCCTAAGCTGAGAACAACATCGTATTCTTTGGCAAGTTCCAGAAGGTAGTCGTAGTTCCTGTAGAACGGATTTTCCTCTCCCCAGTGGAGTATCCACGCTGCCAAAAACGTTCCACCGCGAGAGACCATGCCGACTATTCTCTTCGTGCGCTTCATTTTTTCAACAACTTCTTTGGTTACGCCCACATGTATGGTGACGTAGTCGACTCCGTCTTTAAAGTGCTTCTCTACTGCATTCCACATATCATCCTCGCTCATCTCTATAATTGCCTTCCCTTTTGCGAGCATCTCTTCAGCCGCTTGGTAAATTGGAACTGTTCCAACAGGAACGTCAACGGCCCTCATAATTCTCTTCCTTATGGCATCGAGGTCTCCACCGGTGGAGAGGTCCATTATTGTGTCAGCACCATACTTCACTGCTATCTTGGCCTTTTCTATTTCCGCCTCAACGTCCACTATATCTCTAGAGGTCCCGATGTTGGCGTTTACCTTTACTCTCACGCCCATGCCTACGGCAACGGGCTTTACCCAATCGTGACGCACATTGCGGAAAATTACAGTATAACCTTTTGCAACACTCCTTCTAAGCTTTTCTGGGTCAATACCTTCCTTTTCAGCCACAAACTTCATCTCCTCAGTAATTACACCCTTCCTTGCCTCCTCCATTTGGCTCATGTTGATCACCATAACTTGGTTATAATAAAGTTTTTAAATTCCAAAACTCAGTTTTTACTGGAGTTTTAAAAGATTTACGGGTGAGGGGAAAATGCTCAAAGACGTTGAGATAACCAGGGCCATAGTGGAAAGTTACATGAAGGAGCTCTTGGACAGCCTAACCCTTGATGTTGCCATAGTGGGGGCTGGACCTTCAGGAATGGTAGCTGGATATTATCTCGCCAAAGGAGGAGCAAAGGTGGCGATTTTTGAAAAGAAGCTCTCAATTGGCGGTGGCATCTGGGGCGGAGGGATGGGATTCAATAAGATAGTAGTGCAGGAAGAGGCAAGAGAAATCCTAGATGAGCTTGGAATAAATTACAAACCATTCAGAGAAGGCCTTTATGTCGCAGACGCAGTAGAAGTGGCCACAACTTTGGCAAGCAGGACCGTTAAAGCGGGTGTTAAGATATTCAACATGGTAGAAGTGGAAGACCTTGTGGTAAAGGAAGGATGGGTCTGCGGAGTGGTTATCAACTGGACGCCAGTGAAAATGACGAGTCTCCATGTTGATCCATTAACAATAGAGGCAAAGTACGTTATCGACTCCACTGGGCATGGAGCACAGGTAACACAACACCTCCTAAAAAGAGGACTGATAGAGAAAATACCAGGCGAAGGTGCAATGTGGGCCGAAATGGGAGAGAAGCTGACTGTAGAAAACACCAGAGAGATATACCCCGGGCTATACGTCACCGGAATGGCAGCCAACGCAGTAAGTGGAGCTCCGAGAATGGGGCCAATATTCGGGGGAATGTTCCTAAGTGGAAGAAAAGCTGCCAGAGAGATCCTCAAAAAGCTTAAGGAGTAAGTTCTCATTACTTTTTTCTTTTGAAAGCCTCGTCCTTTAGGGCGGGGATGCAGTAATTGGAAAACCAGCCCTTGGAAGGACGAAACCCTTAAATGTCTTGGCTTTTTAATAAGGCCTCGGAGAGGCCACTCAAAAAACCCGATGAGACAAGGTTTTACGTTACCACTCCGCCTTGGAGTGGTTGACGCTGTGAGGCGTCTTCAAAAACTGCCCTATCAAGCAGTCAAAGACTGAAGTTTGACATCCAAACCATAACCCCAATCCGCTTTGCGGTAGGGGTAACTGGGGCAAGACCGTCCCCTCGGGCTGAACCGAAAGGTGGTAACGCCGAGTAGGTTATGAGTCGCCCGTAAACCTTCCCGCACTTGACGAGGGGTTAAAGCTAAATCTCGCCGTTCACGGCGGGGAGGAGGTCAGTTTCACTTCTCTTATTTATCCCCTGCATTATTCCCACTTTTAATCGCAAAGCTTATATCAAGTTTTAGCTTGAATATAATTGAAAAACTCAACTTTAGGTGAGGAAGATGGGGAAATTCGAAATTATTGAGCAAAAGGGAACTGAAAGGCTGAAGAGGGGATTTGCAAAGATGGTAAAAGGCGGCGTTATAATGGATGTTACAAATGCAGAGCAGGCTAGAATAGCCGAAGAAGCTGGAGCTGTTGCAGTTATGGCTCTTCACAAAGTTCCAGCCGATATTAGAAAAGCCGGTGGAGTCGCAAGGATGGCACCAGTTGAGAAGATTCAGGAAATCATGGATGCCGTTACAATCCCAGTTATGGCAAAGATAAGAATAGGACACTATGCCGAAGCTCTCGCCCTTGAAGCTTTAGGTGTTGATATGATTGACGAGAGTGAAGTTTTGACCCCAGCAGATCCCTACTTCCACGTTGATAAGAGAAAGTTCAAAGTACCTTTCGTATGTGGTGCAAGAAACCTTGGAGAAGCCGTAAGAAGAATCTGGGAGGGAGCGGCTATGATAAGAACGAAGGGAGAAGCGGGAACAGGGAACATCATTGAAGCGGTAAGGCACGTTAGACTTGTAAATGAAAACATAAGACTGCTCCAAAGGATGACAGACGAAGGAATTTACGCAGTTGCAAAGAAGTTCGCAGAACCGTATCTAAGGCTTGCCTTGGAGATAAGGGAGATAAGCAATCTTGAACCGAGAGTCTTAGAAAACGAACCCGTCTACGAGGAATACACCTACCAGGAGATAGTTGAGGGAATCTACAAGATTCTCCTTGAGGTCAAAAAACTCGGAAGACTTCCGGTGGTTAACTTTGCCGCTGGAGGCGTTGCTACACCAGCAGATGCCGCTTTGATGATGCAGATGGGAATGGACGGAGTATTCGTTGGAAGCGGCATATTCAAGAGCTCAAATCCAGAAAAGATGGCAAGGGCAATAGTTGAAGCCGTCAATCACTGGGACGAGCCAGACGTTATTGCGGAAATTAGCAGGGAGATAGGTGAGCCAATGAAGGGTCTTGAGATTTCCAAGCTCGACGTTCGCTTAGAAGAAAGAGGAGTCTGACATTCCCTTGGAGGAGAGAGGATGCTCAAAGTGGGAGTAGTGGGAGTCCAAGGGGCTGTAAGTGAACACATAGAGGCAACAAAAAGGGCTATAGGGCAAATGGGGATTAGTGGAAAAGTTTTCTGGCTCAAAAAGCCGGAGCAGTTGAAAGGGATAGATGCTATAATCATCCCCGGTGGAGAGAGCACAACCATCTCAAGGCTTATGCTTAAAAACGGACTCTTCGAAGGGATCAAAAAACTCGGAGAGGGAGGAACTCCAATAATGGGCACCTGTGCTGGCTTGATAATCCTATCCAAAGAGGTTATCGGGGCAACCCCCGAGCAGAGGTTCTTAGAGCTCCTTGATGTCAAGGTCAATAGAAACGCCTACGGCAGACAGGTTGACAGCTTTGAAGCACCACTAAAGCTGACTTTCAGCGAGGAACCCTTTGTGGGAGTTTTCATCCGCGCTCCAAGGATTGTAGAGCTTTTAAGCGATAGGGTGAAGCCCATAGCATGGCTTGGGGACAGGATAGTTGGTGTTGAGCAAGAGAACATCATCGGGCTTGAATTCCATCCGGAGCTAACCGACGATACAAGGCTCCACAAATACTTCCTTAGAAAAGCCTTCTGATTTTTAACATTTTTATGCCAAAATAAACCTTAAAAATCCCAAATTTTTACACTTTCTTGGTGATGAAATGGAGTTTAGGATTGGAACATACGCCTCTCACTCTGCACTTCAAATACTTCACGGAGCAAAGCAAGAGGGGTTCAAAACAATAGCTTTTGGAAAGGCGAGGGTAAAACCACTGTATACAAAATACTTTCCCGTTGCCGATGAATTTATCGCCAAGGATTATCCCGAGAAGGAACTTATCGAGAGGAACGCAATAGTCATTCCAACCGGTTCTTTTGTTGCTTATCTCGGCATCGAGAGAGTTGAGAGCATGAGAGCGCTATACTATGGAAACAAGGGAGTTCTTCGGTGGGAAAGCGATAGGGATCTTGAGAGAAAATGGCTCTTGGAAGCAAAAATAAGGGCTCCCGAGGTCATTGAAGACCCTGATGATATAGATAGACCCGTGATAGTAAAGCCCCACGGAGCGAAAGGTGGCAGAGGGTATTTCTTAGCCCAAACACCAGAAGAGTTCTGGAAAAAAGCTTCAAAGCTTGGGATTAAGGACAAAGAAGACCTAAAGCATATCCAGATACAGGAATACGTCATAGGTGTTCCCGTTTACCCACACTTCTTCTACTCGAAGCTCAACAAAGAGCTTGAGCTTATGAGCATAGATAAGAGATACGAAAGCAATGCAGATGCAATAGGAAGGATAAGTGCAGAGCAACAGTTTGAAATTGGGGTGGAGACGAGCTACACAGTTGTGGGAAACATACCAATAGTGCTCAGAGAAAGCCTGCTCATGGATATAATCGAGGCTGGAGAAAGAGCAGTAAAAGCTGCGGAAAAACTTATGGGAGGACTTTGGGGGCCTTTCTGCCTTGAGGGAGTCATCACAGAGGACATGGAATTCGTGGTGTTTGAAATCTCAGCGAGAATCGTTGCCGGGACGAATCCCTTCATAAACGGCTCCCCTTACACATGGCTCAGATACAACGAGCCAATGAGCACTGGAAGGAGAATTGCCAGAGAGATAAGGCAGGCAATTGAAGAAGATAGACTTGACGAGATCTTAACTTAGCTTTGCTACTCCAACTAAGGCTCTTTCAATTCTTTTAAAGTCTTATTGGAACTGGAAGGTTTCCAGGTATCCTTATACCGTGATCCTCCCTTTCAATTCTTTTAAAGTCTTATTGGAACTAGACGATGTTAAGAAGTTTGCTTTTGAAGTTCAAGACTTTCAATTCTTTTAAAGTCTTATTGGAACCCGGCGACTGTCCAAGAGGTAAATGGTCGTTTTGCGGTTCTTAAGCTTTCAATTCTTTTAAAGTCTTATTGGAACTTACTCCACCGATAACCGCACCGGCTATTGTTCCAACTCCCTTTCAATTCTTTTAAAGTCTTATTGGAACATCCTGACGCCTTAAGAACATAATGCCAGTCTGTGCTCTTTCAATTCTTTTAAAGTCTTATTGGAACGTTCTAATAGGCGTTGGAGTACTCTACATGTTGCTGAGCTTTCAATTCTTTTAAAGTCTTATTGGAACGCCCAGAACAACTCGCTGACCAAGTCGCCGGAACACTCTTTCAATTCTTTTAAAGTCTTATTGGAACCAGCTAAGGAAGGTGACTATTCTACAGCCATAGTCGGCTTTCAATTCTTTTAAAGTCTTATTGGAACCGGGAGCCTCGCTTACTCTCTTCAAGAACTCCCTCTTTCAATTCTTTTAAAGTCTTATTGGAACAATGGGCGTGTTTATAGTAACCTTTATTAGGGTTTTTGCTGAATTCTTTCAGGTGGTTGTCGTGATCCCCAGATGGGATCACAGACTCAAAGACCCTGAAAGCGTGGCATTCATAATCCTCGACGTTTTAGCAGACTTCGAATCAGAAGGAAAGCTGAAGAACCTACCAAAATCCAAAAAATTTCCAGTAAAAACAATACTGGCAATACTCCTCTTTAAACAATACTACAACCTACCCCTCAGAGACGCCCAGCACTACGGCAGAAAATTCTTCGGAGCAAACATTCACTACTCAACCCTCCACAACTGGGAGAAAAAGCTGAACCTCGAAGAACTGACAAACCACCTCCTGAAAAAACTCCAGAAATTACCCTACGCCAGCACTCAAGCAGACTCAACCATTATCACAAATAAAAAAAGGACAGGATAGAAGTTCAGGCAATAACGAGAATCCTGCCGGGTTTACTGTATCCGGTTGCTGTGAAGATCACGACTTCTGAGAACGAGCTGATTGAACTCCTGCCGGAGGGTTCTGGGAATTTTTATGCTGATGGGGCTTATGATTCAAAGAAAGTTCTGAACACTGTGGTGGAAAAGGGTTATCGGCCGATTGTTAAGAAAACTAAGAACCCTCCAGGTGGTTTTGGTAGTAAGAAGAGAGATAGAGTGTTTTCTGAAGAAGAGTACAGGTATAGGAATCCTCATGAGGGGTTCTGGGGTGCGTTTACAACTTGGTTTGGCAGTAGAATCCCCCTGTTTTCTGAAAAAGACTACTGTAACCCGAATTTTGCTTGGGGTAATGTGTTATGGTCTGAAAATCCTCCTCAGAGTCAAATACTGTTTAAATAACAGGGGGTGAAACTAAACACGCCCTTGGAACAATTTCAAGAGTTTTGACAATTTGCCCACCATAATAATCTTTCAATTCTTTTAAAGTCTTATTGGAACTTGCCGTAATACATCCTTATGTTTGCGCTCCCGTTCCCTTGGATAACTTTCAATTCTTTTAAAGTCTTATTGGAACGCGAAAGCGTTATTAAGATGTAGTGTCTTACCCTTCATCTTTCAATTCTTTTAAAGTCTTATTGGAACGACAAAGTTTAGGGACACGGGAACAGTAGATATAATGGTCTTTCAATTCTTTTAAAGTCTTATTGGAACAGCATGGGTAAAGTCTGGAGTTGTAAAATACAAACAACTTTCAATTCTTTTAAAGTCTTATTGGAACGCTTCAATTGTTATATCATCTTTTGAGCATGAAATTGACTTTCAATTCTTTTAAAGTCTTATTGGAACTTGTTCTGGGCTTATCTTGTCAGTGACAAACTCCCAGATCTTTCAATTCTTTTAAAGTCTTATTGGAACAGCATTAATGTACCACCCGGAGTAACGGAGTCAAAGAGCTTTCAATTCTTTTAAAGTCTTATTGGAACTCAAAAGTCTTAAACAATTATTTACCTATTCAATTTTCTTTCAATTCTTTTAAAGTCTTATTGGAACACGCTGAAAGCGACATTCGCACGTGCAGACGGGCAATATTCTTTCAATTCTTTTAAAGTCTTATTGGAACAGGTGGTTTCGTCCCGATATCGTACACTTTCGACTACCTTTCAATTCTTTTAAAGTCTTATTGGAACTCCGAGTTTTTCTGCAACAATAAGTGTAGTCCCAGCCCCTTTCAATTCTTTTAAAGTCTTATTGGAACTGGGAGGTTAAACATAGCAGGGACAAACTTTGATATTCTTTCAATTCTTTTAAAGTCTTATTGGAACCTTCCAGCCATCCTGAGTTTCAACAAAATCAAAAACTTTCTTTCAATTCTTTTAAAGTCTTATTGGAACTCCCGCTAAGGGACAGTTACCAGTACGAAATCTACTTGCTTTCAATTCTTTTAAAGTCTTATTGGAACGTACATTAATGCTGTTTGTTTCTGTACTGCTTGTATTTACTTTCAATTCTTTTAAAGTCTTATTGGAACTTAGGGGAGATACGGATAGGGTGTTCGCCGAGTTTACTTTCAATTCTTTTAAAGTCTTATTGGAACATAGTCGAATATGAGGGATACCAAGTTGGAGCTATTGCTTCCTTTCAATTCTTTTAAAGTCTTATTGGAACCCTTTATCGTCAAATACGGGCGTATTCCTATAAAATCCTTTCAATTCTTTTAAAGTCTTATTGGAACCCAGAGTTCAGCAACAATTATCGATGAGTTCAAGCTCCTTTCAATTCTTTTAAAGTCTTATTGGAACTACGAAAGACACTTTAGCACAGCTTTTAATATAACCGACTTTCAATTCTTTTAAAGTCTTATTGGAACTTAGTTGCGCTCACGTTCAAGGTGATGGTCTCGTTGTACTTTCAATTCTTTTAAAGTCTTATTGGAACCTCGAAGTGATCAAGAAGTTGAAAGTGCGCTATGCAACTTTCAATTCTTTTAAAGTCTTATTGGAACCGCTAACCACTACGTAAACTCTTGATGGTTCTACTGATCTTTCAATTCTTTTAAAGTCTTATTGGAACGAAATAGCCCATACGGCTAAACCAAAAACGGAAACTGTCTTTCAATTCTTTTAAAGTCTTATTGGAACGGAATTCCTAAAAATCCGCGACCACCAAAAGGTAAATGAACTTTCAATTCTTTTAAAGTCTTATTGGAACCTCTAAATTAAGCGTTTTGTCTGGGGGGGTTTTAGAAACTTTCAATTCTTTTAAAGTCTTATTGGAACTTCAAGAAAAACGGAAATAACTACGATATTTATATAAACTTTCAATTCTTTTAAAGTCTTATTGGAACTCACTACCAGCTGGTTATTCTCAAATAACCGGGTTTTATCTTTCAATTCTTTTAAAGTCTTATTGGAACGTTTCGGGGTTCATTATGTCCCTTAGCTTAAAGTATAGCCTTTCAATTCTTTTAAAGTCTTATTGGAACGTCCGAGCTTAACGCATGGGCTAAAGCACTAGAAAAGACTTTCAATTCTTTTAAAGTCTTATTGGAACATACGGGGGCGGGTACGAATGAGCGAAAAGCTAGCGAACTTTCAATTCTTTTAAAGTCTTATTGGAACAAACCTTGAAGGTTTTCGGGCTTATCGGCCGTTCTGGCTTTCAATTCTTTTAAAGTCTTATTGGAACTTACCACCTAGAGAAATAGCCGAAGAAAGAAAAGAATACTTTCAATTCTTTTAAAGTCTTATTGGAACACGATTCCTTGGGCTTTTAATTCGTGTTCGAAAATTCTACTTTCAATTCTTTTAAAGTCTTATTGGAACCATTTATTAAAGTCTACGGCGCGGATAGGGTTACAATAGCTTTCAATTCTTTTAAAGTCTTATTGGAACTTGAAAGCCGGTATATAGAGACGGTTAGGGTCATCCGGGGCGCTTTCAATTCTTTTAAAGTCTTATTGGAACACTACCCCCAATTATTTAATTAAAGGAGATGGTGATAAACTTTCAATTCTTTTAAAGTCTTATTGGAACCGGACTTAGACGGTGAACGCGTCCCTTTAGACCGCTTTCAATTCTTTTAAAGTCTTATTGGAACTTTCTGCACGGTTTAACACCTTTTCGAAGGCCTTAATAGCTTTCAATTCTTTTAAAGTCTTATTGGAACTAACGAAGCGAATACTACAAAATAAGCCGTACCATTTTCTAGCGACTTTCAATTCTTTTAAAGTCTTATTGGAACCGGTGTTTATGGCTTTAGCTAGGCCGTCGACGATATTACTTTCAATTCTTTTAAAGTCTTATTGGAACATAACACTTGGGTTCATACTAACATTTCATGAAGCAGCTTTCAATTCTTTTAAAGTCTTATTGGAACGTTGAAGACTTTGTTGATGTAGTGCTTGCTGTTTGTTCTTTCAATTCTTTTAAAGTCTTATTGGAACATTGGGAAGCTCTACTTAGGTCGCACTAGATTTATTTGCTTTCAATTCTTTTAAAGTCTTATTGGAACGGGCGCCGAAGGCGCCCACTTTGTTGATTTTCCCCTAAAGCGTCTTTCAATTCTTTTAAAGTCTTATTGGAACTCTTCGATGATTTAAAATCAGTTTTTCATTTTATTTCTTTCAATTCTTTTAAAGTCTTATTGGAACAGGGACGAATTTTCCTCTAAACTCCCTATAAAGTAATTAGAGAGCTTGAAATTTATAAGCCTTTCCACAAAGGGTCAATAAAACAGCCATAAGAAGGCTCGAATCCAAGCCACTAGAAAAGACTTCAAAGCACTCACTTGCCCGAATTTACTACTTTTCTTTCATGCACAAAAATGTTCACGAGACTTCCAGAGACAAAACAAAAGGTAAAATCAAAAATAAAGCCTTAAAACATCCTTAAATCCAAAAAGGTTAAATTTCCACGAGGAGAGGATATCAAAGGATTTCTAATAAGCCTCCGCTCAAAATTCCGAAAAAATTTCGTTACAAAAACCTCAAAATATCATAACCTCCTGTTTGATAGTAACTTCCAGTTACTAAAGACTTCCAGACTGCTGCAAGGGGTTTGATTTGAAAATAAGACCACTAGAATGGGAAAAATTGGAAAATCAAGACCCACAACGAGAGCCGAGAACACCTCGCTTCACCCCTTAACCTCAATTTTTAACAAAAATTTGATCATTCATGGGGTTTCGAGCATAAATTTTGGCACAGTAAACTTTAAAAGACCCATGGCTTCTCACCATAAAAAGGGTGAGGAGGAGAAAAAGAATGGGAAAATTTGAACAAAAGCTTGTTAATGCAATAAAGGGATACACCTTTGATGATGTGCTTTTAATTCCGCAGGCAACTGAAGTCGAGCCAAAGGATGTCGACGTTTCTACCCAAATAACTTCAAAGATAAAGCTCAACATTCCGATTCTTAGTGCCGCAATGGACACAGTTACGGAATGGGAAATGGCAATAGCCATGGCAAGGGAAGGTGGGCTGGGAGTTATCCATCGGAACATGAGCATAGAAGAGCAGGTGGAAATGGTAAAAAGAGTGAAAAGGGAAGAAACCATAGAAGAGGTTATCACGATTTCTCCAGAGGAAAGCATAGACTATGCACTCTTTTTAATGGAAAGAGAAGGCATAGACGGATTACCAGTTATCGAAAATGGAGAAATAGTCGGGATAGTAACAAAAACCGACATAACGACCAGAGAAGGACAAAGGGTCAGAGATGTGATGACGAAGGAAGTCATAACGGCAAGAGAAACTGCCAGCATAGAGGAGATAATGGGCCTAATGATAGAGAACAATATAGATAGGGTACCAATAGTAAATGAAGAGGGCAAACTGGTTGGAATTATAACCGTTGGCGACCTCTTAGCTAGGAAAAAGCACAAAAACGCAGTTAGGGACAAAGACGGCAGGTTAATAGTTGCCGCTGCAGTGTCTCCTTTTGACATAAAGAGGGCACTTGCCCTAGATAAGGCGGAAGCAGATATTATTGTTGTCGATACCGCTCATGCACACAACCTCAAAGCAATAAAGGCAATGAAAGAAATGAGAAGCAAAATCGACGCAGAGATGATAGTTGGAAACATAGCAAACCCAAAGGCTGTTGACGACTTAACTTTTGCAGACGCAGTTAAAGTGGGAATTGGACCGGGAAGCATCTGCACGACAAGAATTGTAGCGGGAGTTGGAGTTCCGCAGATAACGGCAATCTCCATGGTGGCAGATAGGGCTGAGGAATACGGTATTAGAGTAATAGCAGACGGTGGTATAAGGTATTCCGGGGACATCGTCAAGGCTATAGCGGCAGGAGCAGATGCGGTTATGCTGGGGAACCTTCTAGCGGGAACTAAAGAGGCTCCCGGAAGGGAAGTCACAATAAACGGAAGGAAATACAAGCAATATAGAGGAATGGGAAGCTTGGGGGCAATGATGAAAGGAGGAGCGGAGAGGTACTACCAGAAAGGACACATGAAAACGAGGAAATTCGTCCCAGAGGGGATTGAGGGGGTTGTCCCCTACAAAGGTAGAGTAAGTGAAGTGCTTTACCAGCTTGTGGGTGGGTTAAAGGCTGGAATGGGATACGTTGGAGCAAGAAACATTGAAGAACTTAAGGAAAAGGGGCAGTTCGTGATAATAACCCAGGCAGGAGTTAGAGAAAGCCATCCCCATGATGTAGCAATAACAAACGAGGCGCCAAATTATCCTCTCGAAAGGTGATTTTTACATTTTTATGTTCAAAATAGCAAAATTTTTAAACGCATATTTACAATTTTATGTCGAAGGTGACGCTCATGTGGGAGAAATTTATTGAAGAGAAAGTTAACGAAATTAGAGAGACCGTTGGAGATGGAAAGGCAATAATAGCACTAAGCGGTGGAGTGGATAGCTCAACAGCGGCAATATTAGCTCACAAAGCCATTGGTGATAGGCTCTATGCGGTCTTCGTGAATACCGGGTTTTTGAGGAAAGGAGAGCCCGAGTTCGTTATAAAAACTTTCAGAGATGAGTTTGGTCTAAACCTAATCTATGTAGATGCCCAAGAGAGGTTTTTTGAGGCACTTAAAGGTGTAACTGATCCAGAGAAAAAGAGAAAAATCATAGGAAAAACGTTCATAGATGTCTTTGAGGAAGTGGCGAGAGAAATCAACGCCGATTTCTTAATTCAGGGCACTATAGCTCCAGACTGGATCGAAAGCCAAGGGAAGATAAAGAGCCACCACAATGTTGGCGGCTTGCCAGAGAGATTGAACCTAAAGCTCATAGAGCCCCTAAGGGACCTCTACAAAGACGAGGTGAGAGAAGTTGCAAGGGAACTCGGTTTGCCGGAGAAGATATACAAGCGCATGCCATTTCCGGGCCCAGGATTGGCAGTAAGGGTTATTGGGGAAGTGACACCGGAGAAAATAGCCATAGTAAGGGAAGCTAATGCAATAGTGGAGGAAGAGATTGAAAAAGCTGGTCTAAAGCCATGGCAGGCTTTTGCCGTGCTTTTAGGAGTTAAGACAGTTGGTGTGCAGGGAGATATAAGGGCATACAAAGAAACAATAGCCGTCAGAGTTGTCGAGAGCCTAGACGGCATGACAGCAAATGCAATGGACGTTCCCTTTGAGGTGCTCCAGAGGATAGCTTTCAGGATAACGAGCGAAATTCCACAAGTAGGAAGGGTTCTCTATGACATAACTAACAAACCTCCAGCTACAATTGAGTTTGAGTGATGCGAAATGATCGTCATAATGGACAACCACGGGCAGTACGTGCACAGGATTTGGAGAACCCTACGCTACCTCGGCGTTGAGGCGAAAATAATCCCAAACACAACACCGCTTGAAGAGATAAAGGCGATGAACCCCAAAGGAATCATCTTCTCAGGTGGGCCGGATTTGGAAAGAACTGGAAATTGTGAAGCTATCTTAGAGAACTACGAAGACTTCAACGTGCCTATACTTGGGATATGTTTGGGACATCAGCTCATAGCAAAGCACTTTGGCGGCAAAGTTGGTAGGGGAGAAAAAGCAGAATACAGCCTTGTTGAGGTCGAGATAATCAAGGAAAACGATATCTTCAAGGGGCTCCCAAAGAGGCTTAAAGTCTGGGAGAGCCACATGGATGAGGTTAAAGAACTCCCAAAAGAGTTTGAACTCCTAGCTAAGAGCGAGTTCTGCCCTGTTGAAGCAATGAAGCACAAAGAACTTCCAATTTATGGGGTTCAGTTCCATCCGGAGGTTGCACACACAGAGATGGGAAGCGAGATTTACAGAAACTTTGCCAGGCTCTGTAGGGAGCTTTGATTTTTATTACGGTGGAAATAGATGTTCTCAAAAATAGATCCTAGGGGCAGGCTATAAATTCCAAAAAAGATGAGGGAGGAAACCTCCCAAACAAAACAATTGAAAACTCAAGAAGAATATACTAAACCAAGCACTGGAGGAGTTGAAATGATTTATGCAGACACAGGCAACATGGAGGATAAAAGTACTCGAAACTGCTTTTTATATCAAAGATATTAGGGAGTTTGAAGAATAATCGTCCTTTGTTTTTTGTCTGAAGTAAACTCTCAATCATAAAAACAAAACTTTTTTAAATTTTGTTTTCTTACTATTTTAAAATGTAAAGGGTGAGAAACATGGGGTATACTATTTACTACCACATACACATTAGAAAGCCTAAAAAAGCCGCAGAGTTTATTGAGATAGTTTGCAAAGGGCTTGGGTGGGATTTTGATGTCAGAGAGGGGGAAATAATCATATTCCCCCCAGAAGAGAAAGTAGAGCCCCTTGTGATTAAAGATGGAAAGGGGTCCGCGAAAACTTACAAAAAAGAACCTTACACAACGATTTATTTACTGCTACTGCTCTCACTCTCGGCCTTTGGCTCCGTTGATGTTTCCGATGATGGGGGCTTTGCTTTATGAACCTCTAGGATCCTTTTTGGGATAGAGCTCCTGAATATCCTCTCCTCCACGAGGACTTTCACTATATCGCCCACTTCAACATCTTCCGCGCTTTCGACCCAGTACTTACCGGGCTTAACGTTGGCCCTTATGTCATCGTGGACATCTATCCTTACAAGTTCGCCTTTGACTTCTTCCACAACCCCATAAGTCCAGTCTCTGGTGAACTTTGATTTATAGAGGTATCTAAACCCCAGCACAGCTATAAAGATAATCACCAGGTAGGCATAAAAATAGTAGACGTTCTTTGCGAGCTTTCTCACCAAGAGATATCCAAGAAAGGACAAAAAGCCGATTACCGTTAGTCCGTAATAAAAGAACCTGTAAGGCTCGACCTCAATAAAGAATTCTCGATTTTTTAAGATGATGTATCTCAGATAAGCGAAATAAAGGGCAAAAAGCAGAGCAAGGTAAAGCTCACTTCCAAAGAGGACTAGGAGGAAGGACAATATGAGATAATACGATAAAGGAAAGCTGAATGCTCAAGCTTAAGAGCTCATGGGCTGTGAGTTCCCTCTTTATTAGCTTCCTGAGGAGTTTGAACTTGGGTGGAGTTTTTGATGGAGTGGGTTTGATTATCTCATCTAGGATTCTTTTTGTCCACTTTGCTGATTTCACGGCGAAGGATTCGGCTGCTTCACCCAATTTGTAGAGGATTTCATCAAGGCTCATGATTTTCACCTCAACTACATGGGTAGTTCACAAGCAGGTCACATGCCGCCTCTTTGCCTAATATTGAAAGTGCTGTCTGATTGTCAAGGAAGAAGGGAATGAAAGATAAATCACCAGGTGGACTGAAAATGAAGTAGGGAGTGTCAAATGTTCCATATGAAACCCCCCACATTCTGTAGCCATTCGTCTCATTCCCATTACCAAAGTAATATTGAAGGAAATAGTAGTCAGCACTGCTCTGACCTTCTTTTAACGGTCTAGCCGTTAGGCCTGAAGTAAAGAGCGTAGAGAGCTTGCTGTCAAAGGAATCGTGTGGAATCAAGAAGCTCACCAAACCAATTGGATAATGTTTATTTTCATAACTTATTCCAAGCTCATCTTGGGTTTTATTTGCCAGCTCTTCGTAGTTTTCGTGGTTCTTATAGCTCCCTTCAAGTCTCTCAAATATAGACCATCCGTTGTATACCCCAAAGTACATCTGCTCCAAGAGGCAGCTGAGGAAGGGCTGAAGATCGTAGGCTTTTGCAGAGGAGGGTTTTATACCGACAGATTCTGCAGGTTTGGTTTCTATTGTGTCCGAAACACTGGCACTTGGCATTTGATCGGCGTATTTGCGAATTCTCAGAGAATCAACGTAGTACTCATAACCGCCATGTATGACTACGCGATCAAAGGAGTTGTAAGTAGAGTCACTAGCCAAAACTTGGGCATATGGCGTTGAAGTAGTGAAGTACCTAAGTGCCCAACCGGCGCTTCCTTGCGTGTAGATCTGGAAGGTAAGTTGAAGATCATCGAGTATCATCCTGAAGAAGTACCATTCATCTTCGGGAACACGAATATACGTATATCCAATCCTTTGAACGCTTGGATCGCTTGGATCCCTTCTGTCTATCTTTATCTGCTCGTTGTTTGGATTGTTAATGTTGTGGACAACTCCCATAGTGTAGCCTTTGTATTCTGAACCCTCCTTTTCCTCCAATCCAAGCCTGTCCTGATTTCCTCCCCCCCAGTTGCTTGGTCTGTAAATGTATCCTTCTAATATGTATCCCCTTCCAATGGTTTTACCAATGAGCTTTTCCCCACCGTTGGGATCATTGTTTTGATCCTTTTTAAGGCTATAATCTCCTTCATAAGCCTGTTCACTTGATTGCTCTACGACACCATTTCCATAATCTTGCCAACCTTCCCATGACTCAAAGTCATCGTAGAAGTCGAATACTTTGCTTGCATTTCCCCAATTCTCAACTGCATTGCTATCAAAGTATATGCTTATTGTTTTTTCACCCTTTGCAGGAAGAGTCACGTTAACCCATATTAACGCATCAACATTGTCCCAAGCTCCTTGAGAACTGAACTGCCATTCCTCAACCCAGAAATTAATTGGATTGCAGTCTTCATCGTAAACCATGATATTTGGAGTTTGAGGCAAGGAAATTTTATTGGAAGAAAGCTCCAGAGTTATTGGAACTTGAAAGTTCGTTAGAGTTGTTGAGCTGGGGTTATTTATGGTGATGTTAACTCTGTAGTTGTAGCTCAAAGCACACCATCCTCCCTTTTCACTCCCAGCACTAAGGTTTTTGAAGACTAAAACCCCCGCATCGCTCTCATTGAATACATTCACCGGAGAGATCGAGATTCCACCTATGCTAGTATTCACAATTATTGGGCGATCCGTTTCTTCAAGAGAGCCATTTAAAAGCACGTAAGCGAGGGCGCCATCACCAGGATAAAAGTCACCAAAGTAAATGTAAGTTTTATTAACGTTTCTCGAGAAGTTCCCAAGTAAATATTGCTTATCACTGCTACCATTTCCTTCGAGTACCTTTATTGGCTTTCCTATCAGCTCGGGATATGGGTAAAGGCAAGCCCTAATAGATCTCGAATATCTTCCTCCCGTCATTGGAGGGAATAGTGGATCCTCGAGGTTTCTAATGTCTATAAACGCATAAGTGTAGTTGCCGCTCTTTGGGATGGAGCCGCTGTAAACTATCTTGCCGTTAAAATCCCTCACCGTTATGTTGGGAATTCTTGCCTTCACGAAAATGGTGAAGGAATCAAGAACACCGACGGTGAGGTTTATGTTGTTCAATATCTCCTCGTCGCTCTGCTCTATCAAAAATCCCTGCTCAAGGAGATAGTCCCTTGTTAAAGCGAGCCATCTTGCAATGGTCTGGTTTTGCATAATCGTCTCCAAATTCTCATAGCCAGAAAGCTCCTCACTGGTTCCAAAGAGAATTAAATCTTTCAAGGTTTCGTTAGCCATTTTCTGTTTTATAAATTCCCCAGTGACTGTAACATAGTCTATAGCGGCTATTAATGCTCTTTTTCCGGAAATTTCAAGTGCCTTTTGAAAATCAGAGTCAAAGTATGCAATTCCTCTAAAGCTCCTTTCCACAAGAACTCTTTCGCTCTGTGCCTGGAATATCTGAGAAGAAACATCTTCGTAAGTCGCTAAAAGAAGTAGCATAGGAATGAGAAGGACTAAAACGGCAGAATTTAAAATAAAACCTCTCCTCTTCATCAGTCCTCCCTCCATACTCTCAGGGTAATCTGTACAGGCTCAAAAAGTCCCGGAATTTCCCCCATATCAACGAAAGAAATTTTAACCTCTTCTGAAAGATCAACGTCTATCGGATTACTCTGAGAGCCATCGAAGGGCGTTTCTCTCCATTCTCCGGGATTTGAGTCCTCCCTATAGTTGAGTTTATCGAAGAGTCTCAAGATTGCATCATCAACAGCATAACCTCTCTCTGTATCAGGGTTGAGGTCGTCAATTGATATAGACCTATATGGAGGATCCCCAACAAGTATATTCTTTTCCACAATTCTGGAGGAACCGTTGTAGTAGTAAGTTAGATTGTATCCTCTGTATGTCGAATAACCCTGGAGCAAGTAGGGAAATACGTCTCCATACCCAGCATATCCCTGGATGAAGTATTTTATGATACCCCTTGTTTCTCCATCTCTAACATAGGAGCTTCCACCAGTCATTCTGATTTCAAAAGTGTTCTCCTGCCCTGGAACCATCATCCAGTCGTAGAGCCTTGTATACGCTACTCTAATGGCATATCTCCCTAAAGGTCCCCGATAGAACATTTGGTCGTTTTCCCAGAGCTCCTGATAAGTTGAATAGCCTACAAATCTATACCCCACCCAGAAATCAGCGTACCATGCGGTAGTATTTTCTGGCAAGGAATACCTTACCTGAAGCCCACTCCCATCGTATGTGACCCTTGGATCGCCGTAGGGGAAGTAAACTGATAAGGGAATGCTGTACTGGGTTGTTAAGATTTTTGGAATATAGTCAATTTTGACGTAAGAGTCTGGATAACCATAAATCCTCCGCTCCCTATTTGCTCCATCATTGTAATCGTCACCTTCGTAGTACCAGTTTCCATCATCATAATAGGCATCAAATCCAACGACGAAATCAAAAACCATCTTGCTGAGGTTCTCATAAGTTACACCAATGTTGCTCAATGCACTCTTTATTTCGCTGTCTGTAAACTCTATTGTAGCATTTCCATTTGTGTTTCCATCTTTTTCATAAAGAAGCGTTAAATCTCCTCCAAACCCATAGTAGAGACGAACTTTCCCTATGTTGTAGATTTCAAATTTCATGTTTATTGATGTTATATTTCCAGGCACAAAAGTTTCAAATAAATACATTATTCCTGTTCTATCCGAGGTAACATCATACACCTTTACCATCCCCGGATCTTCCACACTGAAACTGCTGCTGTTATATTTAATGTACAGCGTAGTGCCACTCGCGGAACCTATTTCATCAGATCCTCTAGAAAATACTAGGGATATAATATTGTCCCCTTTTCCGAGATAATCCTCTAGGTTGTTTAGGTTAACTTGGCCATAGCTCCTACTGATCCAACTGTTATTTATATAGACATCGATGCGTTCCTCCCGCCTTGAGACAAACTTTCCATCAGCACTAATTGGAGTTGCATCCATAGGAAGAGATATAACTCTAGTTATATTGAGCACGTTGTATCCATCATCAGCACCCGCAAGGACTCTAAACCACCCATAAAGCTCCTCTCTCTCAACAGTTGCTCTCGTCAAATACGCTCTCGCCATGTATCCCCTCGGCGTCTGGTTGTACTTGTATCCGCTCAAGGTGAGCGTTGCGGGAGAAACCTCAAAAGCCTTTGAGTAATCCCCGCCGACCTTTCTAAGATAAGAGCTCGTGTAGTTGTTTATAAGCAGTTCATAGTAGTAGCCCTCAAGAGTCTTGTTCAAAAGGTATCCCAGAATCAGCTCCGCCTTATGGGTGAGGTTTTTCTCGGGGAAAAGATCCCTAGTTGCCCAGTAAGTGGCGATTATATCAAGGGGACTCATGTCTGGGGTCACAAGAGGCTCATCGAGAACACCACTATTGCTCCAGTTTTCCAAAATTTCTGGAGGAACAAGCTCCTTAAGAGGAACATTTCTTAGGGTTGTGAGAACATCTTCAGCTTTGTACTTGCTCCCCTCTCTTAATGAAGTCGTGTAAACATTTGTATTATCTATAATAGCAACCATGCCACTAACAAACACCACAACCAAAATCAACGACAGCAGAGCATCAAGCGTGAATACAAACCCTCTCCTCCTCATCTGTCATCCCACACGAGAAGTTTTATTATAGCATCGTCAAACTTGGGCTCAAGCATGTACCTTATCTCCGGAATAAACTCGATCTCAACCTCATCCCTTGACCAGCCTTCTAAGGAGTAAAGCCATAAAAGGAGTATCTTGTTCTGAGTATCCGTCGATCCAAAGAGCTCCTTAAAGGGAACTGTTATTGTCCCGTTGAAGCCCTTGTATGACTTCAACTTCTGGGTTCTGGTTTCGTTTTCATATTCGTACCATACAAGCGTTGCATTTAAATCGCTTTGATTCCCATAAACGAAGAATCCTCTTATCTCGGTGCCAAGCTGGCTTATTAAAGTTAGGTTTCCATAACTTGATGAGTTAACTTTGATCCTGACCACTTCCCCATCCATGACCTTGTACTTCATAAACCCGTAAACGAGAGGCTCTTCGTCTGAAGGTCCAGCAGAAAGATTGTATACTGGTCTTAAAAATACAAAAGTCCTCTCAACAGGCTCAATCCAAGGTGATCTTTGCATAGATGCTTTTATCGTCGCTTCATCCTCTACAAAGGTCTTGTTTATGAATGCAATAGTGTAGAGAGGTTCACTCAAGTCATAAAAGTCTCTGGAGCGGTTGTAGGTGGAGGTAAGGTTGGGGAAGGTGTTATCATATGAGGAAACTGTTATTATTAGTGAGCCATGGCCAGTTATGCTGAATCTTATGTCCCCTTCTTCACAGTTCCCTCTTCCAAAATTCATTTGAAACCCCTTGCTTACCTCTATATCTATATAAATTTCAATAATCGAGTTACTGGGGATTAAATATTTCTCTTGTTCAGCCCTTCTAGCCAATACATAAACAGGTTCTGCAACTACAAACTTTAGGTAATCACCTTGATGGAGGTCTATCCTGTTGCCACTAATTAAATCACAAATTTCTTCATTGATGAAGATATTCCCACTATGTCGAAGGTATATATAACTGACCGAAAAGGGGTCTGGATCCATGCCGGGGTTATCATCAGTGGATATTACAAAATTTACAGTTTCTGCTCCAGGCCCTAATCCCTTAAAAGTCTTGTTATATAGATAAACCCTCGGGAACCTCCCTTTAACACTCACGTTAAACTTTGAAACGTAAAATTCAAACATAAAATCTTTTCCTCTCGCCAACTGGTCAAATATCTCCGTTAAGTTCCCCTTTGACCTATTAAGAGCAAGTATCTTTTCATAATCCAAGGCGTAAGAGTAATTTCCATGCCTTAATCCAATCATTTTAACACCGCTCACATTCTCCTCCCAATCCTCTGGATATCCGGGATTTTTGGTCAAAACATCGAGCATGTTATTGGCTATGTTTGCCCTATCATACCAGTCCAAAAGGTTGGTTATCTCAGCCCTAATCATATCGTTCGTGTTCATCACTACCCCAACGACCATTACAACGATAACCAATGAAAGCAGGGCATCTATCGAAAGCAACTGACCTTTTCTCATCCTCTCTCCACCCTCACCTTTATCCTCACGACCTTTCCGCCATACTTTAGGGTTCCCGAGGAGTTTGTAAACCTAAAGCTCTGAAGTAAATCTTTCTCAATAAAGTCCTTTATCGTTTCATTTAAGTTAGCGATGCTTGCCACGGAGGAAAATGGGGTGCTTATGGTTATGGTTATATTGGCATCTCTTTCACTTTCTTCGGATTCTAGGGTTTTGATTGCCAGGTGAGGATTCCCCTCAGCATTATGAATCTCCTCCATCACCGAGTTTAGCAGAGTGTAGGGCTCCTCGTCGCTCATTACGCCCGTGTTTAGGTAGGTAATAGCCTTGGATGTTGAACTCCTAACAGCACTAACTATCGCCATGTTCGTACTGTTGTCTGTGTAGGATGGGATAATAAGGATCAATCCGATGAAAATGATCGAGAGGATAAACACCATCTCAATTGCTGTCTGAGCTCGTGATGTTCGCATAGAGCATATCACCTACTTTCACGGTTTTTATCCAAAATGTATCGTTGCTCTCAACAACTATCGATGCGTTAGCTATGGGAACTGTTGAGTTCTTAACAACCCAGTAGCTCTTTCCGCTTACCGTTACGTTTACTATTATTTTGTTTTCTGCTCCATTGAAGGTTATATTAAACTCTGCACCCTCTATTTGCGGGGGCTCCTCCTTAAGGCTGTAGCCTTCACCCACAGCATAGAGTTTTGCGGTATGATCAACTATCTCAGCTGAGAATACCCTAACCTTTGCCATTACATCAAAGCTCTCAGCATGGGCTATCTCACTGTTTGAGAGATAAATGAGATTTAACACTGTTAAGGTTACCAGCACAAACGCAAAAAGCAAGTCCAAGCTTATCTGAGCCCTCATGCTAACCACCGGGCTTAATGTTTATCTTGAGCTCTCCACTTGTGGAGTTAAACACCCAGGTTTCGTTCTTATCGGGATTCCACTCCACAACTATCTTCAGAGTCGTTGGGGTTACATCAGGGAAAAGCAATACACCATTGTAGGGAGTTAGATTCAGGGTTAAGATACTTGGCGAATAGAGGGTTCCGTTGTATTGAATGCTAACTAAAGCGTCTCCATACACCGTGAGATTGCTCAAATCCTTGTGATACAAAGATTGAGCAAAGAAAAAGTTTTTCTTAGTTGTTTCACTCTCGTCTTGCTTACTTACAATTCCAGAAAGCACACTTGTGGAGGTATCGTACTTAGTAAAGTTCAGGGTGTTGTTCAGCTCCAGTATTATAACATACGTCCCATTCTGGTATCCAACCACAAGATAGGGATCTTCATCCATCCCAAAGGCCTTCTGGAGAAAGTACTTATCCCTCAGATATTTGAACGTGAAGTACTCCGTTGCTTTTGCTCCCGGCCCTTGGGCGTAAACTTGGGAAATTGCATTGGAAATGGTGTTCGCGAACAGCTTTGCCTCTTCACTAACCTGAATTCTCAACATATCCGAAGACTGTTCGCTTGAGAAAGTTATATTCCTAATTGAGAAGGTTAGAAGTACCATAAACAGCACGAAGATAAAGAGAAACTCAAGCGAGATTTGGCCTTTTTTCATATTTCTCACCACTTACTAATAATAAACACCGTCAAGTTATTTAACACTTTCTTTGTTCTCCCCCTTTACAACTCCAAAAACATTCCCTCCGAGCTTTTTAATTGAGACTCCAAAGTAGTCGTGATTGAAGATCTTAAATTTATACTGCTCCGCATTCAGCTCATGCTTCTTCAAGAGCTCCCTTAACTCATCGATGAAAAGCTGGGTGAGCTGGTAGTAGCTTATATCTAGGGCGTGCCTCTTGTAGTCAATTAAGAATACTACAATTGGAAGGGCGCTTAATGGTATAAGAAGCCATGGCTCAGAGTAGATTATCGTAAGACTAATTCCCAAAGCTATGAAAGCGCCAATTAAAGCTAAGCCGAGCTTGAAAGTGTTCTTAACCCTTTTCATATCTTTAACTTTGTTCTCCCATATCGTGAGAAGAGAAGGATTGTAAAAGTCAAATGCCGTGTGCCTTTTTCCCTTTGCGATCCTCTGCCTTATTAAATCGTCCCAATCGTCTTCATAGTATATCACTTCTCCCCTGTTCTTTGCCCTCTCAGCGTCTATTGAGGAGATTATTCTTATCATGTCCTCCGCACTTTCCTTGGCTATATGCGCATAAACCTCCTTCTCATTGAGCTCTAAAGCTACTTCAACCGAGTCTTTCATCAACCTCACCTGGATAGATGTCGTCAAAGTCCGGCAATCCAGTTAAAAGTTCTTTTTTCTTTGTTTCGGCTTCTTCCTTTGCCTTCATAAATGCATGGGCGTATTTTTTGGCAGTAACCACTATATCCTCTATGCTCTTGCTCTCGTATATACCGCTCAAAAGTGTCACAACTTCTATCTCCTTCTCCCTTGGATCTGGATAAAAGCCGCGGAAAATCTGCTTGCCCTTTATTTTTCTTGTTAGATATTCAAGGGCTTCAAAGATGTCCTTTGCCTTTAGGAGCTCTGGTGGGCCATGGATGGCAACCAATCCATAAAGGGCTGACTCTATGTTAGCCTCAAGGTAGAGCCCTTCATTTTCAAAGGACTTTAAGATTAGGCGAGAGAGGTTTTTAACTTTATTAGCCTCAGCTTTCGCATAGCCCACTGTGGCAAAGCTTCCAAAGGCGTTGAGAACGAACTTTAAGTCACTTGCGTCAAGCGTCTGCTCACCTGGAACATCTATTAAAGCCAAAAGGGAGGCTATTCTCTCAACTATCGTGTAGTTTATCTTTTCATAAGCTTTGGATATATCCTCTGCACTTTCCTTCAGCTTGTTGTTGTCTATCGCTATTATCGAGTCAACTACCTTAGAGAGCTTGTCTATGGTTATTGCCGCGTTTATTGTGGGCCTTATGCCCTCTTCCTTCAGGGGCAGAGCACCTATGGCAACTACAAGAGAATCAGGGTATTCTTCCTTTAGTGCCTCTGCCAAGACTGGAGCCCCACCTGCTCCAGTCCCTCCTCCGAAGCCAAATGTTAGAAAGAAGATATCAACGTCGCTGTAGCCGACCATGGAGCTTATTTTTTTCATTACCAATGGCAGATCCCTCTTAATAGCCTCCCTTCCCAGTACTGGATTGGCGTTTACCCCTTTTCCACCAGTTAAGCTTTCCCCAACGAGTATTCTCCTCTCCTCTGGAATGTGCTTTAAATACTCTAGATCGCTCTTGGAAGTGTTTATGGCTAGTGCCTCAAAATCAACTAAAGCGAATAGGTCAGCTATCTTCGTTCCGCACTGACCAACTCCAATGATTAAAGCCCTCACAGTAATTTCACCTCACGAATTCTCCCATTAATTCTGGAGTCCAAGGAGTATCGTACCGGTACCATGCAACAACAGCAGGCCCTTTGAAATACTTGAACATACCTAAATCAAATATCTCCCTAACCACTCTAGAGCTTCCATTGTAAAGAACAAAGAGCATGTAATTTTGTTCATGTTTTCCAGCAACGATTACCCCTGAATCTTTAAGAGGATAATAATGCCCGTTTACAATTAGTTTGGAATTCTCTACTTCCATTGAGACTGCTGGATTATATTCACTTATGTTAAAATCATCTAAACCTCCTATAATTACATAGTTTGAGTTCTTAAATCCCTCAAACTCTGACAGTGGAAGTGTTCTATTAAGGTGTTTTTCTAGTGCGTTCCGGACAAAGCTAGCGGTGTAGTACTTTCCGGAGGTGTAAACAACTTTAAAGTCTTCTTTTTCCAAAACTCTGTTAACCCACCAGATGTCTATCCCATACGTTGGGGTGTAGAGAACATTCAATATAAGTGGAATTTCAACCAAGTTTCCTCTGCTTGTTATTTCATTTCTGTGATCCATGACCCAACTGATGAACTCATCACGATAGTTGTAGCCAAGAGAACTCAGAAGAGCAATTGCCCTAGCAGTTAAATCTGTTCTAGGTTCCCCTTCGTATATCAAGACATTATAGATATGTAATTCCTTTACATTAGCCCACCTTCCATCAGTTCCCCTTTGGTCTATTAACCACTCTATGTTACGTTGCAACTCATCTTTGCTGGAAATGGGGAGTAATGCTTCAAGAACTTCAAGAGTGGTTTCTACTTCTGGAGTAATCATGTACGGGTAGTATTCTGTTTGGACATAAGTCCCCCACCCGCCTTCCGAGATTGAAAGCAACCATCTTTTGGCTTCTTGAATGTCTTGGTCACTAGGAGGCACGCCTAGAGCTAAGAGAGCCTTTACTGCCAATGCCGTATCTTTGGGCTGTGGGCCTAGAACATTTCCCCATAACCCATCCTTAAGCTTTAGGCTTTTTATAATCTCTATATTTTCCTTTTTCTCGTTTCCGTCAAGCATATTGAACCTAGCCAAGAGCAAAATATTATACACGTACCTTGGAGAAAGCTCTCTTTTCCTTAGAACTTCTTTTTTGTTTACTGATAATTTTTCTCTCGCCCATTCCAGAGCTTTGTCTACTCCTTCACGAGAGAAACAGTACTCAATGTTTGAAAGAACATAATACGTTGCAATCTCGTTTGAGGGGTATCCCTCAAGATAACTCCATCCTCCATCTGGATTTTGAGATGAAAGTATAACGGAGCATAACTCTCTAGAAAAACTCGCTAATGCTGGAGGCAGACCCAGTTCTGCATATCCAATATCTAATGTTGCCAGAGCTGAAGTTGTTATAACGTCTCTTTCGACTAATCCCTCAGGTTTATTTGCCCAATAAACAAAACTATCTTCATCCTTTAGATTCTCAAGTTCGGCAAGAAGAACCGCAGTTTTAAAACTCAACCCTTCATAGTTCAGCAGAGCATATGTAAGTAGAGCTTTTTCTTCTATAGTGATATCCTTGGAGTTGACGAGCTCCCATGCTTTTTCTATTAATGAGGAGTCTATTTTATAACCGACACTTTTATATGCCAGGATTCTTAAAGCCAGAGCTTTTCCCTCTCTCAGTTCAGTCTTTTCGACATTTTCTAAGAATTCAACTGCATTTTTTATGTTCTCATTTTCTGCGGAGTATCCATTCTCACCAAGTGCCCAGATAGCCATAACTGTTGGATAAAACTCAGGTAGTGTGTTTGGAACGTATCCCCATCCATTCACACTGTAAGAATTCAGCAAGAATCTTATTCCAGAGGTAACAGCATTAGAGATGTCCCTATATGGGGAAGTCCCTCTTTCGTACAATGAAATTGCCGATTTTAACGCTATAATAGCATAGGACGTATCCACAACATTGCTTGTGCTCCCTTCATAATATCCCCATCCTCCGTCTTCATTTTGTCTGTAAAGCAAAGAATATGCTATGGAAGTGATATTGTCAATGGACAAATTACTGGCCATTCCATAGCTCATAGTCAAAGCAAGTAAAGACAAGCTCATTTCTTCTGTAGTCTCTGCATATTCTTCCCCTTGAAGAAGGAATCTAACTGATGAGTCTAAAATAGGCACTGCCCCGGCATAAGGAAGTATCATCATCACAACAAGCAAGACAGGAACAACTCTCTTCATTCTCGGCACCTCTAAACCAGCTTTTACCAATTACCTAATTAAGTATTACTCACTCAAAACAAATAAAGGTTGCGGAAGAAGAGCTAGTGTTTTATAAAGCGATCCTTTTTGCTGATGTCATCCCTCATTATCAAAACAACCCTGCTTGGGGGGTACTCATCTTCTATGTGGTATCCGGGGAGGTATTTCACAAGTTCCTCGGCAAATGCCTTTATGTCCCCATGGCTTGGCATGTTGTTGATCGTTAACCTGTTCCTTGAGAAGCCCACGAACATGTAAGCCTTAGCTTCGAGGAACATTGGCTTAGCTTTCATTATGAGCTTTGCATAGCCCTCTGGATTGTGCATGTTTTCGCCCTTAACAAGGGTAAGCCTTATGACCGTCCTTATTGGAAGATCGCGCATAAGCTCAAGCGTTCTGTTTATCCTCTCCCATCCATCTGGAATCATTGGCACGTTTACCCTCTGGTAGGTTTCTTCATCTGGAGCCGTTAAAGAGACGTAGAGCTGTGTAGGGAGTTTATTCTCCTTTATCATCTTCTCCAAAACCTCTGGCTCCGTGCCGTTGGTAACTATGAAGGTAGTGAACCCTCTTCTGTGAAACTCCTCGACGAGGTCTCCTATCATTGGGTAAAGCATGGGCTCACCGGATAGGCTTATTGCTGCATGTTTGGGCTCCATGGCCTCTTCAAGCTTTTTGACGTTTATTTGGTCTTTTATTCCCCAGTAGCCGCTTAAAAGTTTTCTTTGAGCTTCAATGCTCTTCTCAACTATGTAACTTGGCTCATCCCAAGGCTGTGGAAGCTCAACTCCCAGAAAGCCTTCCATTGGGCGCCAGCAGAAGATGCAGTTGTGCGTGCACCATGCCGTTACCGGAGTCATCTGCAGACAGCGGTGGGATTGAATTCCATAAAACTTCTGCTTGTAGCAAAAGCGATCATGTTTTATACTCTCCTTTAACCAATGACAGAGCTTAACCGAACTGTGATGACCTATGAGAGCGTAATGTTGCTTTTTAAAAAGATTTGCAATCTCTTCAGGCATGTTTGGTTTTACATCCATTAGCCTCACCTAACTGTGCTTCAAGAGAGAGTTTAAAAATTTTTGCAACATATTTCACTGTCGAAAAATATTTCGGCGAAAGACTTAAATACTATTGTGTCCACTCAATTCCCATGCACGAACTAAAACCAAGGATTACAATCAAAACACGGGAGAGGGTTTTTGAAAAGGGATTCTTTGAGGAAGAGAGCGAGATAGAATCAAAGCCTAAAGTCAGGTTTATCCAAGAGCTCCCGAGAATCAGGCTCGCCTAGCCGTGATAACCACAATATCCTCAAAGAAATATCTCTCCTTAGCCGTTATTTCTGCAATGAAGCCCTTGGATTCAAGCTTTTTTAGGGTCTCCTCTATGCCGGTTATTGAAGACTGAACTATCTGAACGACTCCATTTTCTTTGAGATAATTAGGAAACTCCTCAAGAAACCTGTCAAGGACTTCTCTCCCGCTCTCTCCTCCAACCAAGGCAAGATCTATAGGTTCTTCCGGCTCGCCCGGGAGATATGGGGCGTTGAATGTTATTATGTCAAACTCCCCTTCAACGTTTTCAAAAAGGTCGCTCTGCCGGAACTCGACATTGGTTATACCGTTTAGCCTTGCGTTTTCCTTTGCAAGTTCAACTGCAATTGGATTGATATCCACTCCAAGAACGAACTTGGCTTTTTTGGCCATTAAAAGGGCTATTATCCCGGTTCCAGTGCCTACATCAAGGGCAACGTCCCCTTCTTTAACCTTCAGATTCTCAGCTAGCAAAAAAGTGTCCTCAGCGGGCTCATAAACCTGAGGATGGAGCTTAATTTTGAGACCGCGATAAATCATAAAAACACCGAAAAAGAAAAGAGATCACTTCTTCCACTCTGTGTATCCGCATCTACCGCAGGTCCATCTGTCCTTGTGGTTTGCCATGAAAACACCGGGACCGCATCTTGGGCAGAACCTGTTCTTTCTTGTAACTTTTCCATCCTTGACTTCGTAAAGCTTCCATTTTTGGGAGGGCTTCTTGGCCATTTACATCACTCCCCTTCTCCTTCTTGTATTATCCCATCTCTCCTCAGGATGTACTCGGGCTCTATGTAAAGCATCCTCTCCTTGCTTTCATAAGCCTTAGCATAGCCCTTGCTGACTCTACTTCCGAAGTAGCTTCTTATGTACTGAATAACCGTTGTTTCTGGGTTTAGGTCGAGCATTGCAACGAGCTTTCCTTTAACATCTTTCCTTGAAGGAGTTGGCTCACCTTCGTGGATGATCTCGAAGTATATTTCCTTTCTTCCGAGGAGCTTGTTTTCTTTAGTCTCGATAACCCTAATCTCCATCGTAAACCACCTCCATTTTTCTAAGCAGTTGAGCGCATCTGCGCTTACATTCGGGTGTGACCTTTATAAGTACTATCCCCTCATCCGGCTGCCCGTAAACCACCAACGTCCCCTCAGGGGCATAGAGGACGGCCGGAATGGCGGCTAAATCCTCCTCACCGTTTACCTTTATGTAGACCCTTCTTCCCCTTTTGGCAAGTTCAAAGGACTTTTTGATAGCATTTAATAAAGCTTTCGTTATTGTTCCAGGCGGATTTTTTGTAGTTAGCACAACCGCTCCAAGCTCAATGTCGGGTTCATATTCTCTTCTCTTAGTTTTGTGATCGTAGATAGCGATAGAGGGCTTTATACCGAGCCTGAGGACATTTTCAGTAACCACATCTCCAACTGTAACTAAATAAGGTGCATTCTCAAGTTCTCTCCGGGAGATTAAGTAAGGCTGCGGCATTTCTCCCTTGATTAACCTACCTATAGGGTTTTTAAGCTCCTTCCTGAGATCTTCTGTGAGTTTAAAGTAAAATTCCCGGGACATTCTACCTGACCCTTATGGCGTATTTCCCTGGAACCTTCACTCCGAGCCTTTGAGCTATTTTGGAATTTTCGGGATCAAGGATTATGACGAGGTCAAACCATTCATCACTCAAATCCCTACTTCCGCAAACGGGACATCGATCTTCGTTAGTTATGTAGTGACAGTGCCTGCAGGCCTTTTCGGTCATTCTCACTCACCACTTTGGGCTTTTCTCTTCTCTTTTTGTATCCAATCGAACTTTCCTAATCCGGGCTGTCTCATGGTAAGGCCTATCTTGTTCTCTCTGATTATCTTGCTCTTCTCGCTGACGGCTATTATCCTAGCCCTTACAGCATCGCCAAGCTTCAGGATGTAGCCCTTCTCCTTTCCAACGAATTGAGCATTCTTCTCGTCAAAGACAACGTAATCATCCATAAGCTGGGATATGTGAACCAAACCATCCATAGGGCCGATCCTTATGAAAGCACCGTAGGGAACAACATCAATAACCTCTCCCTCAACAACCTCGTGCATCTCGGGCTTCCACACAAGGACGTCAAAGACGGCCTCATGATACGTAGCACCATCTCCATGGATTATTACTCCCTCGCTAATTTCGTGAACGTCAAGAATTGCCAAAATAACACCCTCATCTTTATCATAAATCCCCTCATAAGCCTCTCGCAGAACTATCTTAGCGGCTTCTTTTGGATCCATTGTGAACATTTTCGGAGGGATTCTCACAACGTCTTTGACCTGAATGAGCTTGTACATTTTCTTACCTCCAAAATTTTAAAAGAGGAGAATCACTTCTTGAATTTCTCCTTGTAAAGTTCTATTGCCCTAAGTATTTCTTGCTTTGCCTTCTCTGCGTTTTCCCAGCCCTCAACAATGATTTCCTTACCTTGGAGCTCTTTGTATCTCTGGAAGAAGTGCGCAATCTCGTCAAGGAAAGCCTTCGGAACGTCGCTTATGTCCTTCCAGTCATTAAAGTAGGGATCTTCCACTGGAACTGCCAATACCTTGTAGTCCTTGTCGCCGCTGTCTATCATCTTGAAGAGGCCTATTGGTCTTGCCTCAATAAGAACTCCCGGATATGTTGGCTCCCTCATTATGACCATGATGTCAAACGGGTCGTCATCATCGTACCATGTTTGTGGGATGATTCCATAGTCGACCGGGTAGTGGAATGGGCTGTAAAGAACTCTATCGAGCTTTATAAGGCCGGTCTTTTTGTCAAGCTCATACTTGTTTCTGCTCCCCTTTGGAATCTCTATTAAGGCGTAAACAACTTCCGGTACTTCCGGTCCAGGCTCTAAATCGTGGAATGGATTCATCTCAATCACCTCTTTGGTTTTCAGAAGATTTAGTTATAAACCTAACCCAAAAGTTGGCTTCTGCTTTTAGCTTTTAAAGTTGGTTTTTAAAGTTGTCGCTTAGGTTGGGTAGAAGAGTTGTATGATGGTTTCTGGTTCTGGTATTTTGACAGTCTTGTTGGTGTGATGTTTGTCAAGGAGGAATATATCATGTAGCACTTAAAGTGGGAGCAAGAGGACTTGCACGTCTTTGCCCATATGTTGGAGCGGCTTTGGTGCCATAAGGACATACGGTGGGAACAATGAACTTTTATACTTACTTTAGGGAGGCACAAAATAACTCCGAAGGAATTTGCATTAAGCATTATTTCAGGGATTGTTATCAGTCTAACGATTTTGTTTTGGCAAATTGTTGGAGTACACATCCATTTTTAAGGGAATTTGACAATATATCATTTAGTTTTATTTTCATGACCAATCTCCAGACTATTCTGCTACTGTCTTTTGGAGGAACTCTTACTTTAGGAGGGATGAGTTTTTTGAATTTAGTCATTAATGGCATGAATTTGGGAACTATCTTTTATGAAGCTTGATTCTAAACGATGTTACAACTTTCCTCCTTCTAATTCTCCCCTACGGCATCTTTGAGATTCCAGCGTTGATCATTGCCGGAGCTGCGGGCTTTAAAATCCCTTACGAGCTGTTGAGGTTTGCCTTAGGCAAAAAGGAGGAAATAATAACTGAAGAAGACACCAAAGAGTTTTTCAAGCTCGTTGGGATTTCAATAGCATTAATTTTCATTGCGGCAGTAATTGAGGCAGAAATAACGTTAAAATTAGCTGTACACATGGCTTGATAGCACTCACTACTTTAAGGTTGGACCATTTACGGTACAAATCTTTATAAATCACTAGTACTATATCTAGTACATGATATCAAAGGAGACTTGGGGCAAAATTATAAGGGATTATTTGGAATGGGATGTCGAGCTTATTGAAAGGGATGTAAACTACACCCTGCCTAAAATTCAGAGAGCATTAGTCATTATTGGGCCCAGGAGAGCCGGTAAAACTTACTTCATGTTTCAGATAATCAAAGAACTTTTAAAACAGGGGATCAGAAAAGACGAGACGCTCTATATCAATTTGGAGGATCCAAGGACAATAGGCACCACACTTGAAGATCTGCTGAATCTTTTGGACGTTTACTACTCTCTATTTCCTGAAAACGCAAAGAAGCGCAACTATTTTTTCTTGGATGAAGTTCAAACAGTAGACAACTGGGAAAAGTTTGTGAGATTCCTACTTGATAAAAATCAGCAGGTAGTAGTCTCGGGTTCTTCCTCCAGACTTTTATCTAAGGAAATTGCAACCGAACTGAGGGGGAGAAGTATATCTCTAAAAATTTATCCCTTTTCATTCAAAGAAGTATTGAAATCACGGAATATAAGACCTGCTCCCTTTTACTCCACGTATGAAGAGGCAAAAATCAAAAAGCTGCTCAGGGAGTATCTCCTTTGGGGAGGCTATCCCGAGGTCGTGTTAGATTTTTCCCTCAGAAGGGAAATCCTCCGAGAGATAATCGACCTAACGATTTACAAAGATATCATTGAAAGATGGGGAATTGCTAATATCAGGGCATTGAAGCTCCTCTTCAGGATGCTCGCATTTTCCACCCATCTTTCAATTTCCAAAGCATATAAAAACTTGAAGGGCATTGGCATTAACGTGGGAAAGACAACGGTTGCAAACTATCTGGAATACTTGGAAGATTCGCTTGTGTTCTATCCTCTCAGACCTCTGATAAAGTCATACAAACTTCAGGAGCTGTATGGATTTAAGCCCTATTTAGTGGACAATGGACTTTTAACGATCCTGGGTGTTGAAGATAAGGGAAGATTGTTGGAAAACTTAGTCTTTACCGAACTTTTAAAATCAGGCTTGGAGCCGAATAGAAACATATTCTACTATAGAACAAAGAATGGAAAGGAAGCAGATTTTGTTGTACGAGAGAACGGGACAGTCAAACAAATAATTCAGGTTACTCACGAGCTTAATCACAGTAACTATGAAAGAGAAATCTCAGCTCTAATCGAAGCTTCAAAAGAGCTCAAATGTGGGAATCTGCTCCTCATAACATGGGATCAAGAGGAACTAATTAGAGAAAAGGGTAAGGAAATCAGGGTTGTGCCCCTGTGGAAGTGGCTCTTATCACTCTAGACATTTTTTCTTCTGAGGAAGTCAGAGGTTAGTCAATTTTTACCATATTGTTCGTGATTATTCTCCTGACTTTAACCGCGATATTTTTATTGTGGAGAGACTAAAGGATTATTCCTTTCCCAAAAGCTCCCTTACAGTCTTTTCAACGGCCTCTCTGCTGTTCATCTTTGGCTTCCAGCCCCTAGCTTTTGCTTTCTCAATGCTCAGGAGCATTACCTTAACATCGCCCTTCCATCCTCTCCCACCATCGACGCCACCAGTAAAGTAGAACTCTGGGTTTAATCCCATCTCCCTGCTCACAATCTCCGCTATTTCCTTCACGGTAATCCAGTCCTCACTTCCAACGTTGTAGACGTCGTAAGTTTTATCTTCCTTGAGGAATTCATTGAAGAGGTGCAGCATCGCCTCGACGGTGTCGCTCACGTGGAGGTAGCTCTTCCTCTGCGTCCCATCTCCAAGGATTTCCAGCCCCTTCGGGTTCTTCTTGAGCTTGTTTATGAAGTCATAGATGACCCCGTGGTTTGAGCGCTTTCCAATTATGTTGGCAAGCCTAAAAACTATAGCCTTCATGTCAAAAGTGTGAGCATAGCCAGAAATCAGGGCTTCAGCAGCTAGCTTAGCCCCACCGTAAACGCTTATCGGTTCCATCGGGCCATAATCCTCTGGCGTTGGAATCTTTTTGGCCTCCCCGTAAACCGTTGACGATGAGGTAAAAGCGAGAAGTCTAACATTTTCATTTCTCATCGCCTCGAGGAGGTTGTATGTGATTAAGACATTGGTCTCATAGAGGAGCTCTGGACTTTGGGCTCCTATCCTCACCTCAGGGTTTGCAGCAAGGTGGAAGACTGTCTCAACTCCTTTCACGGCTTCTCTTACGACCTCTACGTCTCGCATGTCGCCCTTGATGAACTCAAACCTTTCATGACCAAGCCACTGCTCGATGTTCTTCAAATCCCCAGCGCTTAAGTCGTCGAGGACTCTAACCTCATGCCCCTCTTCCATGAGCTTATCAACCAGATGAGAGCCTATGAACCCAGCACCACCAGTTACGAGAACTTTCATTCTATCACCACACTAATTCCTACTGGAGAGTTCTTAAGCTTTAGGAAAAGTTTTTAGTATTTTACTGTGTAATAGTGTGCAAGAGAGCATCATAACCCGAAAGTCTACGGGGGGAGAAAATATGAAGGTTCTAATCATGGCCGGCGGGTATGCAACAAGGTTGTGGCCGATAACAAAGGGGAAGCCCAAACCTCTCTTACCTGTTGGGAATAGGTATATCATTGATTACATTCTTGAGAAAACCAAGGAACTTGGTTTAGAGGTTTACGTGTCAACAAACAAGTTCTTTGAGAGGCACTTCAAGAAGTGGGCGGAAGAAAACAACGTCGAGCTCATCGTCGAGGAAACACTTAGTGAAGAGGAAAAGCTGGGGACCATTGGGGCAATTAGATACGCTATCTCTAAACTCGGCCTCGATGATTACCTAATAGTTGCCGGTGATAACCTCTTCTCCTTCTCCCTAGATGAGTTTTTGAAGCGCTATAATGGAAAGCCGCTCATAGCCGTTTACGACGTTGGTGACTTCGAGCTTGCAAAAAGGTACGGAGTTGTTGTTCTTGAAGGAGATAGGGTGGTTGATTTCCAAGAGAAACCTCTGCAACCAAAGTCGACCCTGATAAGCACTGGTGTCTATGCACTCCCGAAGGAGATCATTGGGATGGTTGATGAATACCTTAAAGATGGCAACAGAGATTCTCCGGGTTATTTCATAGAGTGGCTGCTTAGGAAAGGGGTTGAGGTCTACGCTTACAAGTTCGATGACTACTGGTATGACATAGGCTCCGCGGACAGCTATCTTGAGGCAATGAAGACGCTTTTGAAGGAGAGCCAGATTGAGGAGATTCAAATAAGCCCCTATTCAAAGATCATTCCTCCGGTGGTCATAAAGAGGGGTGCAAAGATTTTGGGCAGGTCGATAGTTGGGCCCTACACTTACATAGGCGAGAACTGCATCATAGAGAACTCAGATGTGAGCGACTCGATAGTCTTTGACAACACTATTATAAGGAGCTCCACGATATGGCGTTCCATAATCGATGAGAAGTGCGAGATAAGAAACCTCGAGCTCAAGAAAAGTTTGGTTGGTGGACATGCAAAAATACAGAGAGGGGATTAGGTTTTTAATTTCTCTCTTCTATTGAGAAGTTGTCATGACTGAGAGTTTAAAATTGAAGTTGCTTAAAAACGCGGGCTGGCTCTTTAGTGCTGAAGTTATTTCGAAGCTCCTAGCTTATGGTGTGATAGTTATTTTGAGCAGAACTCTCGGCCCAGAAGGGCTTGGTCAGTACTCGTTCATATTTTACTATGTGGGACTTTTGGGGATTTTTTCGGACTTGGGAGTCAGCTACTATCTTATGCGGGAGGTTGCGAGGGATAGAAGCAAGGCTGATAAGCTTCTTCCAGATGTGTTGGGGCTTAAGATTGTGCTTGCGTTGGTTAATTTTGTTGTTATAGTTGTTTTAACTCTCTTCCTCCCAAAACCAAGGTGGATTAAAGCCCTTATACTACTGGTCGGGGCTGAGGCTGTGCTTACTTGGGTCTCCTATGTGTTTGTAAACCTTATGTATGCTCATGAAGTGACAAAGTATGAGGCCATAGCAAGAACAGTCGAGAGGCTTTGGGCGTTTTTTGTTGGAGGGGCCGTTCTTTACTTGTACAGATCTCTCTCACCTTTTATACTTGCACTTCTCATTGGCTACATAATTAGAGAGCTCTTAAGGATGAAATGGGGAGTTAGATATGTCAAAAACATCAACATTTGGTTTAATCCCCAGATATGGCTCTCTATCTTGAAAAAATCGTACCCTTTCTGGCTAATTGGGCTTTTCACGCTTATCTATTACCGTACGGACATGGTGATGCTGAGCTTAATGAGGGGGGATTACGAGACCGGAATCTATAGAGCGGCATATACCTTGATTGAAGTTTCCCTATTTGTCCCAAGTATTGTTGTCTCAACAACGATGCCCTCAATAGCGAGGCTGTGGGAGCAAGATATGAAAACGCTGAGTGCTCTCTTTAAGAGGAGCCTTCAAATGCTGACGGTGGTGGGTGTTTTTGGCTTATCAGGGTATTTTGTCTTTGCTCGCTTGGGTATCATTATTGTGTTTGGTGAGGATTTCCTAGCGAGTGTTCCAGTGCTTAGAATTCTCTCTTTTGCTATACCTTTTATGTTTTTGAATTCTCTTTTTGGGAGTTTTTTAAATGCAACTGGAAAAGAGTTGATTTTTACCAAAATAACAGGGGTAACGGCTTTATTAAACGTTCTGCTCAATTATATCCTTATTTTGAATTATGGAGCAGAAGGCGCAGCGATAGCAACATTATGCACACAAGGACTCGCACTTATTCTCTCAGCTCTGTCTGTAAAAAATACTTTTAAACAAACAACGTTCAAATAAATGGGGTGATTCAAAATGAGGGTTTCCGTTATTGGTTCTGGTTATGTTGGTCTTGTTACTGGAATGGGCTTTGTCAAGATTGGGAATAAAGTCGTTTTCGTTGACGTGGATGAAAGAAAAATCCAAATGATCAACAATGCCAAGCCTCCAATTTACGAGGAGGGCCTCGAAGAATTAATGAAAAAATTCAAGGACAAATACTATGCAACCAAAAACTACAGAGAAGCAATCCTAAACTCTGATGCCACGTTTATCTGTGTAGGTACTCCATCAAGAGAAGACGGATCAATTGACTTAACTTATATTAAAGAAGCTTCAAAAGAAATTGGTAAAGCTTTGAAAGAGAAGGAGGATTACCATGTTGTTATAGTTAAAAGCACTGTCCTCCCAGAAACCACCGAAAAAGTCGTAAAACCAAACATCGAAAAGTACTCAGGAAAAAAAGCCTTTGAAGACTTCGGCCTTGCAATGAACCCAGAGTTTTTAAGAGAAGGAGTAGCATTAAGAGACTTCCTGAACCCTGATAGGATAGTCATTGGAGTTAAGGATGAGAAAACCAAAGAAGTTTTGGAGAAGCTTTACGAGCCAATTGACGCGCCAAAACTTATTGTTGACATTAAGACTGCTGAAATGATCAAATACGCCTCAAACGCTTTCCTAGCAACAAAAATCAGCTTTGCCAACGAAATAGGAAACATTTGTAAAAAACTTGGAATAGATTCTTGGAAAGTTTTTGAAGGAGTTGGCCTGGATCATAGGATAAGCCCCTACTTCTTCAGGACTGGGATTGGCTGGGGTGGCTCATGCTTTCCAAAAGACGTCAGAGCCTTAATTAGGAAGGCGGAAGAACTGGGAGAGGATCCAATAATTCTCAAGGCTGTCATGGAAGTTAATGAAAGACAACCCCTAAAGATGATTGAGCTCTTGAAGAAGCACGTTCCAGAGTTAAAAGGAAAAACTGTCGGAGTGCTCGGCTTAGCATTCAAGCCAAACACTGATGATGTAAGAGAAACTAGGGCTTACATTATAATTAAGAAACTCTTGGAAGAAGGAGCACACGTTATAGCCTATGATCCAAAGGCCATGGAGAATTTCAAGCGCTTTTATCCGGATGTGGGAGAGAAGATAGAGTACGCTGGTTCAGCTGAAGAAGTTCTTGAAAAGTCTGGTGTTATTTTGATAGTTACAGAGTGGGACGAGTTCGAAAAGCTAGATTATTCTGGAAAAATTGTTATTGATGGAAGGAGAATTTGGGCTGCCGAGAAAACTGCAAGAATTTATGAGGGGGTATGCTGGTGAGGGTAAGGAAAGCAGTCATTCCAGCCGCAGGTCTTGGGACAAGAATGTTACCACTGACTAAAGCACAACCAAAAGAAATGCTTCCAGTAGTAAGAAAGCCAACTATTCAATATGTTGTTGAAGAGGCTTATGAGGCTGGGATACGAGAAGTTTTGATAATAACGGGAAAACACAAAAGAGCAATCGAAGATCACTTCGATAGATATGGCCATGACGTGAAAAATCCACATCTTGACAAATTGGATGAAATTCTTGATGATATAAATATTTATTATGCTAGACAGAGAGTACAAAGGGGATTAGGAGATGCTATCAAATATGCGGAAGCATTTGTTAGCGATGAACCCTTCGCTCTCCTTCTGGGGGATACCATTACAGTTCCCTCATGCACAGCTGAACTCATAAAAGCCTATGAAAACATCAATGCGCCTTTAATAGCCGTTGAAGAAGTGCCCTGGGAGAATGTTTCGCTCTATGGAATCGTGAGTAGGGCAGAGGATGGGGAAATATTCAAGATAAAGCATCTCGTGGAAAAGCCGGATGCAAAAAGTGCTCCCTCGAACCTCGCCATATTGGGGCGGTATATCTTAACTCCCCAAATTTTTGAGTATCTTGAGATAGTTAAGCCAGATAGAAAAGGAGAAATTCAGTTGACAGATGCGCTCGAGCTCATGATTGAAGATGGAATTGACATTTATGGGTATATGTTTGAGGGCAGGCGTTATGACATTGGCAACATTTTTGACTGGCTACGGGCAAATATCGAGTTGGGATTAGAGGATGAAGAAATCGGGGAAAAGCTAAGAGAACTTATGAAATCTTTATTGGGGGAAAGAATATGATGGACTTGATAAGGTCAGATGTAAGAGACATTGTAAGAGCATTAGATAGGGCTGATTTTAAGGGTAAGATTGCCCTAGTTACTGGTGGTGCTGGGTTTTTGGGTTCTTGGCTTTGCGATGTTTTAATTGAGCTTGGGGCAAGAGTTTATTGTGTTGATAACTTTGCAAGTGGTCGTTGGGAAAACATCTCTCATCTAGCTAGTGAGGAGAATTTCGTATTTATAGAGCACGATGTTTCGAAACCCTTGGAGATTAAGGAAAAGTTAGATTATATTTTTCACTTCGCCTCAAGGGCATCACCCTTTGAGTTTGAGCACTATCCCCTAGAGATAATAGACGCAAACACCCTTGGGACCAGGAACATGCTCGAGTTAGCTAGGAAAAACGATGCCCGCTTTATCTTTGCCTCAACGAGCGAAATTTATGGTCAGCCTGATGTTGTTCCAACTCCTGAAACATACTGGGGTTACGTGAACCCAATTGGCATTAGGAGTTGCTACGATGAGTCGAAGAGGCTCGGAGAAACCATCACTATGGCGTATCATAGACAATATGGAGTTGACGTTAGAATAGTTAGAATATTCAACACTTATGGGCCGAGAATGAGGGCTGATGGAGTTTATGGTAGGGTAGTCCCAAGGTTTATAAGCCAAGCCTTAAATAGGGAGCCAATTACGGTTTTTGGAGATGGAAGCCAGACGAGAAGCTTCTGCTATGTTACTGATCTTATAACGGGAGTGTTGAAGTTTGCCGTTTTGGAGAATGGTAATGGGGAAGTTGTGAATTTAGGGAATCCTAGGGAGGTTAGTATTCTTGAGCTTGCTCATATTATAAAGAAGCTTACTAATTCTGATTCGCCGATAGAATTCCACCCACTGCCACCGGATGATCCCCCAAGAAGATGCCCAGATATTAGCAAAGCACAAAAACTGCTAAACTGGAAACCAAAGGTCGAACTCGAAGAAGGGCTCAAAAAGACAATAGAGTGGTATAAGGGGGAAATTTAGTTGTCTGAAGTTATTTATACAATAGGAACGGTTCTTTTCGGAGGAGGGATAGGGGATACCGCATACTATGAAGTGGAAGGATTGTATCGAAATGGAGCCTTAAGGTATGCAATAGCTTATGATTATAAGCAGAATAAGGTTCCAAGCTCGAAAATCAAAAGACTAAAATACTTAAAGTATCTAGACATGCCTCTTGGTTTTACAAGAGCAAGAATATTTCCAGTATTGCCTCAGTATGAGGTTATGAATAATTTGTTTGACAGTATTGCATCCCGCTATGTAGATGGGGCTGAAGTGTTTTACGGATGGATGAATATGAGTCTAAATCAAATTAAAAGAGCTAAAAAGTTAGGGATTAAGACAATTGTGGAGTGTGCTTCTTCCTATCCTCTCTATCAGCTAAAGATATTGGAGGAGGAGTATCGAAAATGGAACATTCCCTTTAAGATTAGAAGCCAAAAAATTTATCTGAAAGCCCTAAAAGAAATCAAAGAGGCGGATTTTATAAAAATCCCTTCGGATTTTGTTCAAGAGACTTTCATAAAGAACGGGATCCCAGAAGAGAAGCTTATTAAGATACCTTTTGGTGTGGATTTAGAAAAGTTTCAACCTAAAGATAATTATAACAATGAGATTTTTAGAGCAGTATTCGTTGGCACTGTTAGCATAAGAAAAGGTGTTCCTTATCTTTTAAAAGCTTGGAGTGAGCTTAATTTAAAAGATGCTCAACTATATGTAGTTGGAGCGATTTCTCCAGATGTTAAAATGATTATTGCGAAGTACAGCAAACTCAAAAGTATTATATTTACTGGTAGGGTTAAGGATATTGTCCCCATACTTAGAGAGTCTGATGTGTTTGTATTCCCATCTATCGAGGAAGGATCTGCATTAGTGACTTACGAAGCTATGGCTTCTGGGTTGCCAAGCGTAGTTACATATAATAGTGGTTCAATAGTACGAGATGAAAAGGATGGATTTGTGATACCGATTAGAGATGTCAAAAGCCTAAAAGACAGAATTCAATATTTCTATGATAACCCGTCTGAGGTCAAGAGAATGGGAAAAAACGCCAGAAAACATGTGGAAGAGTATACTTGGTACAATTATGGGGAGAATTTATATAATGAACTTAAAAGGTTTGGCCTGCTCTAAATAATCTATTACGGGGGGTTTAGATGAAGACGTATGTTTCAATTGCAGTTCCAACTTATAACCGCAAGAAAAAGTTACAGCAATGTTTAAAGGCTCTTGTAAATCAAAATTACCCCAAGGAAAGATATGAGATAATTGTAGTAGATGACGGTTCAACAGACGGAACTTACGAGTTTCTTCAAGAGAAAAGAAAAGAAATCCAAAACCTAAGAATATTAAGGCAACAAAATAAAGGACCTGCTGCGGCTAGAAACCTTGGGATTAAAAATGCCCGAGGAGAAATAATATTCTTTGTTGATGATGATGTAATTGTTCCTAATAATTGGATTAGAGAGTTCTTGAATGTTTTTAGCAAATATCCTGAAGTTGTGGCGGTAAGTGGTTATGTAGAAGCCCCTGAAGAAATTCTCAAAAAGAATATCTTCGCAAGGTATGAGGCTTATATGTCCAGGCTTGCTTACAATATGCCAAGAACCATTTATATTGGAAGTTTTGAAACTTTTGGAGGAGCAACTTGTAACGTTGCATATAAAAGGGAAGTTCTTGAGGAGGTGGGTGGATTTGATGAAACATTTCCAGTAGCTGCTGGGGAAGATGCCGATTTAAAACTCAGAATAGCTCTAAAAGGTTACAAATTTGCATTTATTCCACTAAAGGCTATTCACATCCAAGACTACACTCTTAAAGGATTTTGGAAGCAGCAAGTTAATAGGGGAATAGGAAATTACTATTTTAGAAAAAAGTGGCAGTCATTTTTTAACAAAGACGAACTGAAAAATATTAGAGCGGCGCCTAACTACAACATCCCCCTCATGATATTAAAAGATGGGAAACTATTAATGCTTGCTTTGTTTTTAATTGCAGTAATTGCAAACAGATATGGGCAAATAAAGGCAAGGAAGATTCTTAAAATGGAGGAAGAGAAATGAGAAGTATTGGAGTTGTATACGGGTTGCCCGAGAAGTATGCAACTTCTATCCGACTAAAGAAATTACTGGGCGATATAAAAGACAAAAATATCAGAACACGTCAAATTATTCCAATTGAATGGGAAGGCTCAATTGTTAAGAAAATCTCTATAATCCTCAGGAACATAATGACTGTATTAGATCCAAGATTTGAGGTTGATATTCTTTATGTCTCTGCTCCCTTAATAGCAAGTTCAATCCCAGGGATTATTGCAAAATTATTAAAGAAAACCCCATTAGTAGTGGACTGGGATGATGCATTTGTGGATTTTAGAAAGAATAAACCCAGATCCTGGGAAATTTCATTCTGGGAATATTTAGCCATAAAACTTGCAGATAAAGTCGTCGTTGTAAGCCCAGAGCTCAAGAAGATAGCTCTTCATCTAGGGAAAAATAGGGGTAATGTGATCTATGTTCCAAACGGTGTAGATATGCAAATTTCTGAGCAAAAGTATGACGAAGAAAGAGAAAAGATGAGAAAAAAGTTAGGAATTCGGGATGATGAAATAGTCGTTGGATTTGTTGGTAGAATAAGCAGGAGAAAAAACACCTTTGTTGGAAAAGAGTTAGTTGACTGTGCTGAACAGTTAAAAACATCGAACATGCTTGAATACTTCAGATTTCTAATTATTGGGTTTGGAGAGGGCTTTGAAACATTAAAGAGATATGCAGAAGAAAAAGGGGTATCTAATAAGTTCATATTTACTGGGTATGTTGAGCACTCAGAGATTCCTTTTTATATTAGTGCTATGGATATCTGCGTAGTTCCAGTAGGTAAAAAATTTACAGATACTGTTAGGAGCTCGTTCAAATTGAAAGAATTCATTGCAATGGGCAAACCTGTAATTACCGTAAACTATGGGTCATTCAGCTATGAGACGAGAAATGGGAAATTTGCTGTTCTCATTGATGATAATTCAGAGCTTCCAAACGCGCTCCTAACTCTCGATGCAAAAACTCTACGAAAGAAAGCCGTTTCTGGAAGAAAATTTGTTAGGACTTATTATAGTTGGGAATATTTGAAAGATAAGCTAGTAGAGTTCCTCAATACTTAGATAAAATATCCTCATACACTTTAAAAATTTGCTTTGCTATGTTCTTCCAATCAAACTGCTCAGCATATTTTCTTATTTTTTCTCTATTCCATTCTTTGTTTAGGGCTGTTAAAATTTTTTCTGCTAAATCTTGTGGATTTGCTGGCTCACATAGTAATCCGTAATCTTCGGAAGTTATTATCTCTGGGACTCCACCGACCTTGGTACCAACAAAAGGTAATCCAACACCCAAGGCCTCAAACATAACAGTGGGATTGCCCTCACTTAAGCTTGGTAGAACAAACAGATCAGCCGCATTCATCCATAATGCTAATTTATCATCTGGAATTGGTCCAAGAAGTTTTACATGTTCTTGTAAATTAAGTTTTCGTATTTGTTTTTGAAGTTTTTTCTTTAATGGACCATCACCACCTATAAAACATAGAATGTCATTTCTTTGTTTAATTATGATCTTCATTGCTTCAATTAAATATTGAAATCCTTTTCGTTCGATAAGGTTTCCCAGACTAAAAATAATTTTTAAATCTGTAGGAATTCCTAATTCTTTTCGAGCTTTTTCTTTCGGAAATGTAACAAGTCTATCAGAACTAAATCCATTAGGAATTGAATAAACGTTTTGATTAAATTGTTTTAACAATATAGCATCCTTTTTGTTCACTCTAATCAAAGCATCTGCGTTTCTCCAACTCCAGTATATCTTTCTATTATTAGACTTATACTCCCGTAGGAACCATTCTTGATTCTCATGAACTGTTATAATAATCGGTACTTTAAATTTTTTTGAAATCTTTACACTAGAATATCCACTCGGCCATGTGAAATGAGCATGAACAATCTTAAATTTCAGATTCTCTCTTTTTATTACCTTTAGAATAGCCTTGTAATAATTCTCCCCAAGTCTTCTTCTAAAGTACCCTATGGGAAAGTGAATAAACCTAGGATAATATACGTAAACGTTCTCGTAGGAATAATTTTTAAGAAACATTTTATATCCATAGGGCCAGGGACTTATAACATACACATTATCAAAATAATCCTTCAGAAATTTTATCTGTTCTTTTACAAATACTCCTTGATAGTAGGAACCATCTTCATTTGGGAATATGTTTGTGATAACTAGGAGGTTGTTTTCGTCCATACAATTCTTTATTCCGTGATTGCCTTTATAAACTTCTCTCCGTATTTGTTGGAATAATCAATTATTTTTGTTTTTAATTTCTCATGCTTAGCGGTCTGGGGAGCATTCTTTATTGCTTCTGCGAAATACTTGCTTTGAGGGGGTACAGATGTTCCGTATCCTATCCAGTGAATAAGCTCAGGAATGGCACCTTTATCACTTCCAACAACGTAACAACCATTGACCGCTCCCTCTATGATAACCCTCCCAAAGGGCTCGTACCACAGAGAGGGCACGAGAAGAATGTCAGAGGCTTTGTAGTAGTGTCTTAGTATCTCCATTGGTTGGTACCCCACATAGAGGACGTTTTTTAAGGGAGATTTAGTAAACATCTTTCTTAGGGGTCCATCCCCTACAACAACAAACAAATGCCCAGGTACCTCTTTTGCTATCTTTGGTATTAAATGGGCTCCTTTGAGCTCTGTAAGGGTTCCAACGAATAAAACAATTGTCTTATCTTCTGGAAGGTTTAAATATTGTCGAGCCTCCTCTTTTGAAATATTGGGAACTATTTCTGGACTTATTGGATTGTAAAGCACAGAGATTTTTTTGGTAGGGACATTTAGCCTTTTCACGAACTCCATTTTTACAAAATTGCTAATTGCAAGCATCTTATCAAATTTCCCTAGCACGTTTTTTCTTTTGTTTATTTCGTGCACTAGAGTTGAACCAAGTATGTAGTTTGCTCCCATACACTGCTGTATGTTTGTTAAACTGCATCCTTCGCATAGTTTTCCGTTATTATCTAATCCTCGATTCCAACAGAGTAGTGCAAAATCCCTCAAATGTGCAACTTTTATGTCAGCATCTTGGATTTTTGAAAGGGCTAAAATTGATTCTAAGTTATTTGCATGGATAACGTCAAAGTCTTCCGTCTGGAGGAGTTCTTTTACGACATTCATAATTTCAAAAGAGGAGAACTTGATATATCCGTTTAATTGGAAGTAGTATGAACTTTTTTTTCGCAAATAAATTTCAGAAGAGATCTTGCGCAACTGTTTCTTAAATAAAAAGTACCGCCAGGATTTAAATCTTATTACTCTCAAATTTTTAGAAATCTCAGTTTCGGTTTTGTACTTAGTATAGTTGGGAGTAATAACAGTTACTTCGTGCCCTAACTGAGCTAGCTTGTTTACTAAAATTTTTAGGCTAATTTCGGCCCCACCCATATGTATTGGGGGGTAATACTCAGTGACAAATAGAATTTTCATATATATGCCCCCAGGCCCTGTTCTTGATCACTCCTACCTTTTTTAGGTATTTTGGGTTGGCAATAAGTGGATCTATATTAAAATTTGGCTCATCAATACTTAGACATAAGTGCTTGATCTCTTTTGGTATTTCAGCATCTTCAAGAATTATTACAGGCTTTTTCCTAGCAATTGCTTCAACTATGGGCAAACCCCATCCTTCATACTTCGAGGGATGGATATACACATCAAGCATGTCGTAAAACTCAACTATCTTATCGTCTGGCACGAATCCCAGGAGAACTATTCTCTTGTCTTTCTCTACTAATTTTTGTATTTTTTTAAAGAGATGCCCAGTTCCAGCCAAGTAAAGTCGAGCATTTGGATTTTTGTACTCCATAAACAGCTTGATCAAAAGTTCATGCCTCTTGTATTCCTCCATTCTTGAAATGTATCCAATATTAAAAGTTTTGCATCTTTTCCCGCTAATGGAAGTTTTTAAGAATCTATCATCAATGGGCTGGTAGACTACCTTAATCTTATTCTCATCAATGCCTCCAAATCTAATCATGTCGAGTTTTGTTAAATGAGAGACAGCAAAGATTTTGTCGTAGAACCTAGCTGAAAACAATCCTAATCCAACTAAGAACCGCTCCAAAATTTTTCTGAATCCCCTCCCTCTGTATTTTAGGGGGATTAAATCGTGAACTGTAAGGTATTTTTTTGACCTTGGCTTTATGAACGGTAAAAGTATACCCTCTATAATTCCAATTGCGTGGTAGACGTCTGCATCTGTTTTTAATAGGAAGATTGGAACATCAAAAAGAAGCCATTTAAAGTATGATAACTTTTCCTTGGGAGATATTATAACATCTATTCCCTTGGCTTCCAACTTCTTGATTAAATTTCTTCCATAAACACCGATTCCTCCTGCCTTCGAGTCTAAATTCCTTGCCAGAATAACATACCTCATCCTACCCACCTGTAATACCCTTCCAGCTTTTTTACAATTTCACTCCAGTCGTATTTGCTCGCCATTGTCATGGCTGGTTTTTTCATTCTCTCTCTTTTTTCTAACGCAATTAAAATCTTTTCTGCAAAGTCCTTTTCATCAGCTCTTGCAATAAATCCGTTTTTCCCTTCTAGTATGAGCTCCTTAGAGGCGTTCATCTCGTAATCAACAGTAACTACGGGTAAGCCACTTGCATTGGCCTCAACAACAACAATCCCAAATCCTTCTCGAAGAGACGGAAACGCAAACACTTTGGATGCCTTTATCAATGCTATAACATCTTCATATCTGCTTAAAAACCCAAAGAATTTTACGTTATTCTGAAGATTAAGTTTAAAAGATAGTTTTTCTAGATATTCCCTTTCGGGGCCATCTCCCACTACAACAGCTTTAATATCCGGGATTTCCTGTTTTATTACGGTGAGGGCTTTTAGGAGTAAAGGAACATTTTTCTCCTTAACTAGCCTTCCAACGAAGATTATGTCTGAGGTATAGCTGGAAGGCTTTATCTCTTGAATCTTTTCAAAGTCTATCCCATTGGGAACCACGTAAATATTCTTTCTGAGACCTGCTTTGTGGAGATCTTTTTTTGTTTTTAGAGATACTGCTATGTGATTGTCAGTTAAAACAAATAATCCTCTTTCAATGATTTTTCCGAAAAAACCTGCCTTTCCAAGATATTTTAGCCAATAACTTCCCCAGAACTCGTGCCACGTGATTACTAAGTTTGAATTACTAACCCTAGAAGCATAGCAGGGGAAATACGGAGCCGCCTGGCAGTCAACAACATCAAAACGCTCTTTGCTTAAGAGGGGTAACAGCTTTACCGAGTGCAGGAGAGGAGGTATTATTGCCCGTCTTCCAGAAGAATAAACCTGTTTGGGTTTGATAGTTCCATGGTAAATTATGCCCTCCCCCTTAAGTATATCCTCCCCATTCCAGTGTTTGTATCCATATACATGAACTTCATGCCTTTTAACCAAACGCTTAGCTATTTCGTAGATTCTCTTCTCGACTCCCCCTTTGACCCATGGATAGATTACATCGTAGACAAACGCGATTTTCAAGGTTTCCCCCATGACTACCGAAAATTTATAACTCTTCGGCTTTATTAAAATTTGGTGTCTCAAATGGCTCAAAAGTATTTCGTTCATCCAACCGCTGTTGTTGAGGAAGGAGCAGAGATTGGAGAAGGAACAAGAATATGGCACTTCGCTCACGTAAGGAAAGGAGCGAAAATAGGTAGGAACTGCAACATTGGAAAAGACGTCTACATTGATGTTGGTGTTGAGATCGGCAACAATGTGAAAATCCAAAACGGAGTAAGCGTTTACAGGGGAGTTAAAGTTGAGGATGACGTTTTCCTCGGCCCACACATGACGTTTACGAATGATCTCTACCCAAGGGCATTCAACGAAGATTGGGAGGTCGTGCCAACATTAGTTAAGAAAGGAGCAAGCATAGGAGCCCATGCAACGATTGTTTGCGGAGTTACAATTGGGGAATATGCGATGATTGGAGCTGGAGCCGTTGTTACAAAAGACGTGCCGCCCTTTGGGCTAGTTTTTGGAAACCCGGCAAGGCTAAGAGGGTTTGTCTGCTACTGCGGGAGACCCTTGAGGGAGAAAATTGGCGAGGATGAAGAGGGTGTCATCTTTAAGTGCTCTCACTGCGGGAAAGAAGTTAAAATCAGAAGAGAGGATTACGAAAGATACCTAAGGGAAAAAGATTTGTGAGAGTGCAAAATATGAGAGGAAACAAAAGTCCGGAAATCTCAAGCAAAGAGTTACTAAAAATGCTTGGAGATAATTTCAAGAAACGCATAGAGGAGACTCCCTTGGAAAAGTATGAGGAATATTACAAAAGGCTTAAAGTCGCTGAAATGAAAAGGACTCTTATGATATCCAAAGCTATTAAGGAGGAACAACTATGATACCAATCGCCAAGCCCTTAATCGGAGATGAGGAGATTAAAGCGGTCATCGAGGTTTTGAAGAGTGGAATGCTTGCCCATGGAAAAGAAGTTGGAGCCTTTGAGAAAGAATTTGCCGAGTACTTAGGGGCTAAGTATGGGATAGCAGTTGTCAACGGTACTGCCGCCTTGGATGTCGCTCTCAAAGCCCTCAAAATAGGCTCTAGTGATGAAGTAATAACAACACCTTTCACTTTTATAGCCTCTGCAAATGCGGTTCTCTTCCAGGGAGCAAAGCCCGTCTTTGCGGACATTGATCCAAAAACATTCAACCTCGACCCAAACGAGGTTCTTGAGAAGATTACCAACAAAACAAAAGCGATAATAGTCGTCCACCTCTACGGCCAGCCTGCGGATATGGAGGCCTTCAAAGAAATAGCTGAGGATCATAGGCTTTACCTCATTGAGGACTGCGCACAGGCTCATGGAGCGGAATTCAAGGGTCAAAAGGTGGGAACCTTTGGAGACATCGCTGCTTTCAGCTTCTATCCAACTAAGAATATGACCACCGGTGAGGGTGGAATGGTAGTAACTAACGATGATGAACTAGCCAAAAGGGCAGATTTGATTAGAAACCACGGGCAGGCAGAAAAATACCTCCACGTTGAGCTCGGCTACAACCTGAGAATGACCAATATTGCAGCTGCAATTGGAAGAGTTCAGCTCAAAAAGCTCGATGAGTGGAACGAAAAGAGGAGAAAAAACGCCAAGCTTTTAAGCGAGGGGATAAGCAAGATAGACAGCTTAACTCCACCCTACGTTGATAGTAGAGTTAAACACGTCTTCCACCAATATGTGATTAGAGTTGAGGATGAGTTCCCGCTGAGCAGGGATGAGCTCATGGCAAAGCTGAGGGAGAAGGGCATTGGAACAGCCATCCACTATCCAATTCCAGTTCATCATCAGCCCCTCTATCAAAGGCTTGGCTATCCAAAGGACATCTGCCCCAACGCCATAGAAGCTTCAAAGAGAGTACTAAGCCTTCCAGTGCATCCAGCTGTGAATAATGAGGACATAGAGTACATAATCAAAACCCTTAAGGAGATATCCGAACAATAGATTAACGGGAGGTCATTTATGTTCAAGAAGAAAGAGTATGAACGCTGGATTGCAGAAGCCAAAAGAACCCTTGCCTCTGCATACTCTGATTTGAAAGAAGGTTATTATGAGTGGGCAAGTTTTAAAGCTCAACAGGCAGCAGAATTAGCGGCAAAAGCGATTTTAAGAGGATTAGGCTTTGCCCCCATTGGCCACTCAATAACAAGGCTCCTAAGAGAGCTGTCTGAAAACAACATAAAAGTTCCCAAAGAGATTTTGTATTTTGCAATGGAGCTGGACAGGAACTACATAGCACCGAGGTATCCTGATGCGTATCCAGAAGGTTCTCCATTTGAATATTATTCGGAAGATATCGCCGAAGAACTTATTGAATATGCGGAAAAGATAATCAGATTTATCGAGGGAGTTGCAGATGAACTTCAAGCAACTTAAAGAATTTGTAAACAGGATTGTTGAGCACTTGAACGGAGAAGCCACTGTGATCCTCTTTGGGTCCTACGCGAGGGGAGATTATAATAGGGCGAGTGATTTTGACATTGTCGTTATCTCCAACAGGCTAGAGAAAAATCCCCTAAAGAGGACAAAAGAGCTGTATGCTCTAAACAAGGATTTTCTACCAGTGGACATAATAGCTTATACAAGAGAAGAGTTCTTGAGAGCCTTGGAAAACCTCTCCCCAACAGCACTTGACGCAGTTTCTTATGGAAAAGTTCTCCACGATGATGGATTTTATAGAATCGCAAAGAAGAAGTTTGAAGAGCTTAAAAAGAAAGGCCTGAAGAAGGGAAAGTACTGGATGATGATTAGCCCATAATAGATGAAAAGAAATCCACATTTGTGTCGGGGGCTAATCCCATTTCTCAAACTCTCCTTCCAACTCTTTAAGTTTTTTCTTGGTCTCGCGATATTCATCTTCAGTTAAAATGCCAAAGAATCAGCGATGTATTGACTACATTCAATAAACCATTTTAAGCATTAGCAATTCCAAAGCTTGCAACATCTACCTTGTTCAGCTTTGTAGAGTAGCTTTTTATACTTTTAAAGAAAATCAACTAGTAGCCGCTCATAAAGGGTGATGTACATGCTTCACATTGGAGTTGTTGGAGTTGGCAACATGGGCTTTCATCATGTGAGGATTTACTCAGAACTGGCAAAAGAAGGCAAAGTCGAGTTAGTCGGAGTGGCAGATGCCAACTTTGAAAGAGCCAAAGAGGTCGCGGAAAAGTTCAAGACGAGGGCTTTTGCAGATTACAGGAAGCTTATAAAGAAGGTCGATGCTGTCAGCATTGCCGTCCCGACTTCTCTCCACAGGCAAGTCGCCTTAGAGTTCATTGAGAATGGAGTTCACGTTTTAGTTGAGAAGCCCATTGCGGAGAGCATTGAGAGTGCCGAAGAGATAATCAAAGCTGCTAAAAACAAGGGTGTTGTTTTAATGGTCGGCCACGTGGAGAGGTTTAACCCTGGGGTTTTGAAGCTCAAGGAGGTCTTAGATGGGGGATTGATCGGCAAAATAGTAACTCTCACCGCAAAGCGTGTTGGGCCCTTGCCCCCGCAAATCAAGGACGTTGGAGTTATAGTGGATTTAGCTGTGCACGACATTGACGTTATGAGCTTTTTACTGGGAGATAAAGTTAAGAGCGTCTATGCGAGAGCCGGAAGTGCCAAGAACCCGCTCGAACTTGAGGATTACGCCATAATAATGCTGAACTTTGGAGATGCTACGGGGATTGTTGAGACCAACTGGCTAACCCCCCACAAGGTTAGAACCTTAAGCGTGGTGGGGACTGAGGGAATAGCCAAGCTAGACTACATCACTCAAAAGCTAGTCATATACAACCACGAATGGGTCAAAGAGGCAAAGGTAAACGTTAAGGAGCCCTTAAGGAACGAACTCGAGCACTTCGTTGAGTGCGTTGAGACGGGAAGAGGCCCTTGGTCTCTGGGGAAGATGGCCTCCATGCGCTAAAAGTTGCGATAAAGGCCTTGGAAAGTGCAAGAAGCGCAAAGGCCCTAGATGTTTGAGGCAGTTCAGAACTTTTAAGTTTGTATTTCTCTTTCTTCACCTGTATGAGAAAGAAGTTAAGGAGAAGGAGAGTTTAAAACTTTGAGAATTGCTTTTTCATCCAATATTACTGCATCTTCAGGAGCATTTTTGATCTTTTTGGCTGATATAAGATAATATGCCTCTCCTTTCCACCCCGTGAGCTTAACCTTCTTTTTCAGCTCTTCAACGAGTTTTTCTCCATTGATCGCTTTTTTCTTCCATTTACATTCTCCAAAAATGGCTTTTTTTCTATCTCTGCTGAGAGCGACTATGTCTATTTCATAAACCTTGCGCTTTCCTTCCTCTCTATAATAACCCCAGTGTCGCCCTACCTCCGTGAATTTAAATGGGAGCTTGTTTTCACGGTTTAGTATCCACAACAGCTCTCTGCATATAAAGTCAAACCTTCTTCCGACATACTCGGGTAGCATGGAGATTACTTCTTCTCCAAGGTCTTCGCGCATTGCTTCGTATTCGCTCAGCCTTGGATGAATAAAGCGGAACCAGAAATTAATCAGGGGATGATTTATATAGAGCACTCTTTCCTTTCCCAGAACTGCCCGGTCATATGAGAGAAGCTTAAAATACTCAATCAGCTCTTTCAGCTGTCTTGTCAGTGATGTCTCTTCTCTGTTCATATAACCCGCTATTTTGCTTATTGATGTGGCCCCATTTGCCACGGCCTCAAGAATATCATAATAAACCCCCGATCGTCTACCGAACTCCAGAGAAAGTATTTTTGGTATTTCATCCTCTAAAGGAGCGGATGGTGTGAAAAAGAGATTTTTAACTATCTCTCCTGCGCTTCTTCCTTCAAGGCCCTCATCTTCGATTGTAACATAGTATTTCGGGAAGCCTCCAAAGATAGAGTAAAGACTTATGAAATCATCAAGACTCTCTAGTTTGAGCTCTTTCGCCATTTCGTATGCGCCTTTGATTCCAAGTTCTTTCAAATGGATTTTCCGCTTTATTCTCCCATAAAGCGACTCTTTGGAGTCTTTAAAAAGCTTCTCAATGAGTCCTATGGTGGAACCAGTGAAAATAAACATAATGCCTCCTCTATTTTCGTTCATGTCTATCAGCCTTTGAAGAGTTGGAATCACTGATGGATCGACTTTTTGGAATTCTTGAAACTCGTCAAACGCAACTACGCCGTTGAACCTCTCGAAGAGAACTTCAAAGAACTCATCCCACGTTGAGATGTGTTCATACCTTGTTATTATCCCTTTCTTTCTTAAGATTTCCTCGTACTCCCTCAGGAGGGATTCCGAGGTTTTTGTTCTGTTAACAAAAAGGTATAGATCATTTTCCTCTAAAAATTCGAGGAGAAGTCTCGTTTTTCCAACCCGTCTCATTCCATAAATCACAATGGTGTAGAGCTTTTTCTTTGAAAGCTCTCTAGCCTTTTGAAGCATCGCAATCTCATGCTCCCTGTTGATGAAGCGCATTATATTCACCTACTGAATAATTCACTAACTGAATATAAAAATTTTGCCTTTTTGAAAGCCCCAGGACTTGGGGAGAAGAGTGAGTGTATAAGTCTCTAGGTCTGTGGCTCGTGTCAACCTCTAGGTTTACACGCGAGTGTACATTTTTGATCCCTCCGAAAGGTTTAACCACCCACATTTGTCCTGCCCAGCGGTGGTTGCAATGAAGTACCACAAAAATCTGTCTTCCCGGGCAAACACAACATCCCAAAGGACTGACTCAGCAACTACCACCCAAAAAGAAAGCCCGAAAAAGAACGAAAGCTCCAGCACAAAAGCCGAAAAAAGAAAAACCAGAATTCTCTACGTGCCGCTCGATGAGGACATCTACAAAGCTTTTGGCAAAGTAGTCAGGGAAGGAGTCATAAGTGCCAAAACATACTCGGAGGTAGGGAACTATTTAGTCATATATTTCCTTGAGCTCATCGACGAACTCGGCTGCTACATGGAGCGGGGAGGAAACGTCGTAGGCATGCTCCTCTTCCGTGACGACGCCCCTGACCTTGGCTCAGTGTCCGCGGTTGTTTACGATATAATCCGCTCAGTCGCGTACGATCCAGATAAGAAGAGGGAGTTTCTAAAGCTCGTCAAAGAAATTCGAAAAGTACTTGTCGAGAAGGGCTACGAGATGAGCGACTGTGCGCTTGAGGAAGCCGGGTGGTAGGTTCTACGGTCTCTGTTTTAACTATATTTAGCTGTAAATTTTTCACTGACCGAAAGATTTAACCACCTTTTCCCTCGGGTTGTGTGAGGTGCTGCAATGAAAGCAGAACAACTGACCTCCTCCCCGCCCTAAAGGGCGAGGCTTTCAAAAGAAAAAAGTAACAGTAAAAGAAGTGCAATGTTTAAATAGTCACAGCATGTATGTGTAGATGGGTGGAATTATGAAGAGAGTAGAGAGCAGAATCGGAGTTTTGGGGGGCAAGCCTGTAATCAAAGGTACGAGGATGCCTGTGTACCTTATCTTAGAGCTCCTAGGGGCGGGACTTACCATCGAGGATATCCTCAAGGAGTATCCTGAACTAACTAGGGAAGATGTCCTTGAAGCTATTAAATTTGCATCAAAACTTGCAAAGGTGGAGATCATTGATGCGATATCTCCTTGACGAGAACATCCCGTTATCGTTATATAAGATGCTACAAGAAAAGTACGATGTCAAAAGAGTCCAGGAAATACGGAGGGGCTTATCTGATAGGGAAGTCTTAAGGATAGCAAGAAGAGAAGGGCGTGTTCTAGTTACTTTAGATAAAGACTTCGCCAGCCTTCAAGAAAATTGACCGTTGTGCTGGTTGATACCTATCCCTGCCTTGGGAGGTCACAGAAGTGTTCATGAATAACATTAAAATAATCGAGGAGAACCTTGGAAAGCTTATAATAATGAAGAAGGACAAAGTTATTATTCTTTGACACATATTAAAGCCGTGCTCTATGTGAAGGAGAAGGGAAGGATAGGGAATAAAGAATATCAAAAGTTGTTTGGGGTATCAGAGGCTACTGCTACAAAGGATTTAAAAAGAACTGGTTAAAGAGAGATATTTGGAAAAATTGGAGCAACTGGAAGGGGCACTTATTACAAATTAAAGCCCTCAAAGCCCTCATAATGCCATCATAGTCGAAGGTGAAGCCCATGAGCGAGGCAAGTCAAGCACTCCAAAAGATCGCCAGGGGAACGGGAATCGTCTTCGCCGGGACTGTTATTTCAATGTTTTTTGGGTTCTTAAGCAGGGCTGTAATAGCAAGGTACTTTTCTATTGGGGAGTATGGGGTGTTTAACTTAGCTTTGACTGTTCTAAGCATCGCACTCGTTATCGCCACGTTGGGCTTCCAAAATGTGCCACCAAGATTTTAACATTGAGTGAAGTTTTAAAACATCACTTTATAGTGAAATTCAAGGGGTGTAAAAGGGAATGATGAAATTCATACGGCAGGAGCTCAAAAACCTCAAAAGTCCGCTCTACAGGAACTCAATCTACATCTCAGCGTCCTCAATGATAACAGCCGTTGCGGGCTTCATCTTTTGGAACGTTGCGGCTAGGCTCTATTCCCCTGAAGATGTTGGGGTCGCCTCTGCTTTGGTGTCGGCGATAAACCTCGTCTTCACAGTGTCTCTGCTCGGCCTGAACTTTTCATTAATCCGCTTCTATCCCGAGTACAGGGAGCGAGCCGTGGGGAGCTCCCTCATCCTGGCGCTCGCCGCCTCCGTGGTGGCCTCAACGGCGTACGTTCTGGTAATGGGGAAATCCGATTCATTAGGGAAGCTTTTTTCATTCAAGTTCCTGTTGCTGTTCGTGCTTTTCTCCATGACCGGAACCGCGTATAACGTGCTCTCAACGTACGCGATAGTGAAGAGAAAGGCCGAACACAGCTTCGTCCAGAGCATTCTCTTTTCCTTGAGGTTTTTGTTTCTCTTTGCTCTCGTGTCTCTCGGTGCCCTGGGGATAGTAAGCGCCTTCGGGCTGGGGCTAGCTCTGGGAGTTCTCTATGGCATCATTGCCGTCGACGGCATAAGGTTCAAACCGGATGTTGAGTACCTGAAATCTTCCCTCAAGTTCTCCCTCGGCAACTACGTAGCGAGCCTTGCAAACAGCGCACCGAACTATTTAATGCCAACGCTGATCCTGACCATGCTCGGCAAGGAGGAGACGGCATACTTTTACATAGCCTTCGCGGTCGGGAATCTGATACTATTTGTGCCCAATGCGATAAACACGTCCTTCTTCGTCGAGGGAAGCTACGGGCTTAAGGATATGAGAAGAACTTTGAAAAAAGCGGTGGCGTTTAGCTACCTGTACCTCACCGCCGCAACGGTCTTTGTCTGGCTCTTCGGAGGATTAATCTTGAGATTCTTCGGGGAGGAGTACGTCAACGGCCTCAAGCTCCTGAGGCTGATGGTTCTTGGGGGATTCTTCGTTGTCCCGGTGAATTTTTCAATAAGCGTGCTCAACATAGGGAAGAGAGTGAGGGAGGTAGTTGGAATAAACGTTCTAAAGGCGGTGCTGTTTTTGGGATTGAGCTATCTGCTCGTGCCGAAGCTCGGGATTGAGGGCGTAGGAATTGGACTTATTATTGCTCAAGTTCTTGGGATGTTTTGCGCCATTCTCTTTCTACTTATTTGAGCTTGTTACTGCTACCTCATCAAAATCCACATTTTACTGGAATATATCCTGTTAGATATAACCGCATAAATGGGATACACATCACTATCCGTAAATGATATAGAAACAAATCTCAATCCTGAGGTATCCCAAATACCTACTACATACTTGTTATACACGGTACACTGGGTGTCAACATAGATATACTCGCCTTCCAACGGACGGGGTATTGGTTTAATACGATGTTTCATAGCAAAGATCAACCCATAACCTGCGGCAGATCCCCGTTCAACAGCGACGGAATCAATATTCTGCCGAACAAACAGAGCTCCTTGATATTCATCCAATGTTGTCCAAGTTTTCTGCTGAGAAACATTCCATGTAATAGCAGGATTGTTAGAACTTCCAAGAAACAGATATTGGAGTGAATGAGTGTTAACCAAGATTAAAACGAAGAAAAACGAAACCAATAACAATCTTTTAAACCGACGATTCGTTGTGATCTTTGACAAACTTTTAGAGAGTCCAATTCCAAATATTGGAGCCCACACAAACATAGTTGTAAAACTTAATCTAAGCAACCCTATCCCACCCGCATATCCAATAATAGGCAGTATATACGCAATAAATGCTACTACCAAATAACAAGGCAAGAACCCACTTTCTTTTTTTAGATGATTGAACGACAAAAAGAAAAAACCAACAAAGGCAATTAGTAGTGTGGCTCCATAAACTATCATAGTAATAACCCACGAAGGGTCAGAGCTTCCCGAGGATATTGCATAGCTAACCCCCGAAAGGTCGAATAACCCATTTAAGATCAAAAAGGTACGATACAGTACCTGAATTCCTCCAATAAAAGGATATGAAAGGAACAATATTCCATACCAGAATACCCATAACATTATCATCAGGTACGTAAAATACCCAAAGTGTTTATTGTTCTTTATTGCCGTCCCATGCGAACACCCAAGATGTACTAACAAAATAGCAGAAATAGCCAGAGCAACATAAATAGCCGCAGTAGTGTAATGGGAGGTGACTATCGAAAAAGCCAGAAGGGGATAAATTAACACAAATCTAAGGGATTGGAAATTCCGCTTAATAAGTATTAAATACAGGGTTATTATAAGTAAAAACTTAGCAAACTCAGAACGGGGGACGTTGGGCATCATATACCACATTGCCGGAAAAGAGATAATATATAGCACTGACCAAAATGCAATATCTCTATCCAGATACATCCTGTAGATTTTAAAAAGTATGACCGGAACAAGTGAAAATATCAGGTTGGGTATTATCTTTAATAAATAGATCAAGTTCATACCGGACAACATAGACAATATTGGCATTAAGATAACAATAGGAAGAACAAAATTGTAGCTAAATGTAGTCCTATTGGGGTCCCAATGGCCGTTAATAAGAGTGAGCTTAGAGTAATACCAAGCATTGTAGATATCCCCACTACCATTAAGTATTCCAACAAGACTATAGCTTAGGAGCATCCCTGCTGAGAACAGATAGATAAGTACCATTATATTAGCGTCCGAAGGAGCAATATACAAGAACACAGGCATTAAAGCCATTAGTAAGTAGCAAAGAACACAATAGGGAGAAGGTTTTTGAATGATTGCAATCAATAAAAGCGCTAAAATTAAACATTCAATGCTTATCAAACTTCTAATCAGCTTTTTATGCTTCATCGGAGTAACACCCCTTAATATCCCTTTAGCAATCTCCGCAACAGTAGTAAATAGTGCCGAGCCCTTAACTTAAAAGAACCCAAGGGTCTTGTATACCTAACTATGGAGCCAAATCCCTCTCTGCTAGTTAGCTCAATAATTTCTTTTCTAAGTGGAGGGACCTCCAAACTAGAGCCCAATAATCTTGGATTTTTCTTGGTGGCTGTACTAACAGATGTGATAGGATGTAATGTTATCCTTCCCAGTTTTTTAAGATTGTTCAGAATAATATCCCCTATAGAGGTATTCACCAGAATGACCGAGGTGCCCTCTTTATTGTATAATTTCTTCGGAATTCCCCAGAAGTCTCCAAGAGTTAAATCCGCATTCCTGGGTAACCGGTTAAATTTGCAATTGTAGCATGCCTTCTGGAGATAAAGATTCCTGAGGTAACCTGCAAAGAATGGATCTCCCCAGTGATGAACATTTTTAGAGCTACCATCTTCAAATGTTATTTGAATATTAAACTCGTCCCACGACTCTGCTTTGTGCCGAAAGTTGATACGAGAAAGTTTCTTTCCCTCCTTTTTGGACAGCCACTCCAAGTATTTGTCAAACACTACATACGATGGAACTCCATGGCATACAACTTCAACAGTAATCAGATTCGAATATTTACGACGAGTGAACTTCCTCAGTGCCGATACTTGGCAGGGAGTGCCCGAAAATAGAACCAGTGAACCACTTCTGACCTCTTTAAGAACCTCTTTATAGGATTTGCCCACGTTGCTGGGAAGGTACTTCGAGCCCATTATCAAAGGCAGATCTTCCAAACGGGTAACTTTTATATGCTTAACCCGGTTTGCTCCATCCCATGCAACTCCAAAGACACTCCCCCCCTCTTCAATTACATACCGAGCAAGTTCATAAAAGATTCCACCAGAAGAACTTTTGATTCTCACTTCTCTATCATTGGACCATCCAGCGTAAATAATTGGTTCACGAAGCCTATCTGGAATGAGGGAAGGAGAGATAACAGGGCAGAATTCTTGACAAACCCCACAATATGTACAGTTTTCGTTAATAATGGGAATGTAAAATCCTTCTCTGCTAATTTTCATCTCAATTGCATTATACGGACACGCATTATAACACCCAAAACATCCAGTACACTTATCTGTCCCTATCACGTCAATTGCTGGGGGGGCTTTCTGTCTTGGGAGAAGAGTACTCATTTGACATCTCCCTCCAGAGATTTTATTATCCTCCTTTCAATCCAATGAACCTGAGACAATGCTCTCCTTTTTTCTTTTAACACATTTAATCTTATAGTTTTTTTAATGGACATATAGTTGCTTCTGCAATATTCTATCTTGTTTAAAATCTCATCCACTATTTTTCCACTCTCCCACAAATCAGGGGTTGACTTGATAATTAATTGAGGGATACCTATCCGTTCTCCCAAAATAGCATCATACTTTATAGAGTACGAGATAGCCACGGCGATCCCTCCCAGTTGGAGAGTGGATATTGCCGCGTGCATCCTTCCAGTTATAGTTAGGAAACTGCGGCCCAAAATAATTCTCGCTTCCAAGGGGGAGATTACATCATGAATCAAAACCATAGGAACGTCTGGGGTTGAACTCGCAATATGACGAATGACATATGCATCACTTACATAAGAAGGATTGTGAACATGAGCTAATAAAACGATATCGTATTGAGGGTATCTATCATGAAGCGCTCTTATCACATGAATCCAAGCTTCATAGTACTTATCAAAATCTTCTGCGTATTTCATCCATAAACCAGATGGTACCAGTACAATATATCTTCTATCCCTTAATCCATATTTACCAAGTACACTACTATAATCTTGTGAGTGTTGTCGAGGTAAGTCCAAAAATGCTAAATCTGAACCCCTAAATACTGTGTCAGGGGCTAAACCTAGGGTGTCAACAGCATAAGAATAGGACCAATCATCCCTAACTGATATGAATGGCTCTCTTAAAAAGAATCTTGCAAATTTACGTTTCCATCCCGTAAACGGTCCAATTGTTTGACCAATCAAGAAAACCTTTTTTCTTCTGGATATCAACTTTAAATATGCCAATTCCATAAACAAACCTGGATTAAAATAATATTCAGAAAAAACATCTCCCCCGAGGTATATAATTATATTGTAAGTATTTCTTAGCAAGATTCGTGGTAGATATAGCAGATAGTAAATAAAATAATAGATAAGATACGAAAGTAGGCTTTTTTGTAATATTATTTTGGGGCTATGCACTTTGAGATTCAGTTTGTTCTCAAACAATGCATTTATTCGCCCCTCTGCGTCCTCAAAGCTAACATTTGGAGAATGAATTACCGAGATACTACCTATCTTCTTTGAAAAAGAGGATACTAGTGTAGTTAACATCATCTCCTCCCCATAATTAAACACATTCCAAATCCGGATCAGAGCCCTCATAAAACTTCCCCTCCTTTTAGCGGGTTTCCTATTTTTACTTTCTCATTGTTATAATGCATTTTTACTAGTTTATTAGCGTGGTATCCAAGTTTTTTCCTCGCCTTGGGATTCTTTATCAAATTCTCAACAGCCCTTATAAACTCTTCATCTACATCATCAACTATTATCGCATGCTTACCATTCACTAACTCTAACCCCTCAGCACCCTTCTTAGTCGTTACTATCGGTAAACCCACAACCATATAATCCAACATCTTAAGCTTAACACCTTCTCCGCTAATGAGAGGGACAACAGCTATATCACATTCTTGTAAAGTGCTGTAAACATTCTCCACAAAGCCCAAGGAATAAAGATTGTCTCTCTCAATTTTTGGAACGCCCTTTCCAAAGATGATAAACTTGAAATTTTTGTATTGCTTCAATTTGGGAACAAGCTCTCTCACTATTATATCAATTGCTTCCCTATTTTGTACTGTTCTGTAGATTCCATGGAATACTGCCAGAATTTGAGATTTATCCCTTTTTAAAGCTCCTTTTCTTCTTTTTGGATAGCTACTGTAATTAATAAGTGGGGGCAAGACTCGTATTTTCTCCGGATACACTCTATACTCCTCGACAAACTTTCTCTTATTCTCCCAACTTATGGCCAGTGTGCAGTCAGCATATCTCAAGGCAAGCTTTTCAATCCATCCAATTGTTACAATGTAAAACAGCTTAATGAATGCTGGAATAGACTTATCTTTGCTTATTATTTTTGCATACTCTTTCTCCACATTGTGAGAGTCTTGGATGATGAAAGATTTAAGCCCAAATATCTTTTTGGCGATCAGCCATGTAGAAAAGAGCCCCCACGGCTGGCTTACTAAAATGATTGATGGAGAATACTTCTTCAGAATCTTAAAAAGCTTAGATTGGTAAAACGGATTTAGTGAGAGAAAATATGAGCCCAAACGCATATTTTTTATTTTTATGAAGTCAAACGCATAAAAATATTCTCTAATGATATTTCCTTGGTCATCTTCTTTTTTTAAATCGGAGGGTTCCAATACTATAACCTCTCTATCCTTACCAGCAAGGATCCCAGCAATTGACGACACTCTGCTTTCAACGCCCTCAGTGGGATTTTCGTTTAATCTAACCTTTGTATGGGGAGATATAATAAGTATCGTAGATAATTTTTCAGTTTCTGAACAGGACATCTTTATTCATCCCCGATCTCTCATTTCCCGTATCATCCTCTTCAACTCAGCCATACTCTTAAACATGTAGCTCATCACGAACCCAACGGCTATGAACTGCACGCCTCCGAGCACGAGGATGGCAACTACGATCGCAAGCAAATCGTGAGGAACACGATGAAGCCACTCGTAAACCACATAAATCCCTGTGATCAAACCCAGCAACAAGAAAATGCCACCAAGGAAGTAGAGGTACTTCGCAGGGTTGTATCTCACAAGCATCTCGATTATCGCCTTTCCAATCCTCCATCCGTCTTTTATTGGGTGGAGGTTTGCGTTCCCTTTCCTCTTGTAGTAATTTATCGGAACCTCTGCAATTCTGAAGCCCTTGGCTACTGTCTCAACCGTAAGCTCGGTCTCGACCTCAAAGCCGTGCTTCTCAAGCTCAACACTTTTGTAGAGGGCCTTTGTGAGAGCCCTGTAACCAGTAAGCATATCATAAACGGGAACACCGTACAGAAACCTGAAAAGGGCGTTGAATATTTTGTTTCCGATCAAATTAAGCTTTGTAAAAGCTCCTTTCTCAAAATTCATCAGCCTGTTTCCAATGACATGATCAGCAATGCCCCTCCTTATTGGCTCAAGGAGCTTTTCAATGTCCTTGGGGTCGTAGGTTCCATCACCGTCTATCATAACAACAACTTCGCTGTCTATCATTTTGAGTGCCTCAGCAACAGCCTGACCTTTGCCTTTTCCGGTCTGAAGGACGACCCTTGCGCCCTTTTCCTCTGCAATCTCTCGCGTCCTATCGGTGCTGTGCCCATCTATAACAAGGATGTTATTGTAGCCTAGCTTCTTGAACTCGTCAATTACCCATCCTATGCCTTCCTCTTCGTTCTTTGTTGGTATCAGTATGGTCACATCTTCCGGTTTAATGTCCTTTTGATATCCCACTATGCTCCCTCCGCAATAATCAACGGTATATTCAAATACCTCGACCCAATAACTAAATCTGCCTCACCCTCCAAAATCGGCTTCAATAAGAGGGGAATCTCGTCGGGATTGTGCTGACCATCGGCATCAATAGTTACAATAACATCATAACCATTGGCTAAGGCATAACCAAAGCCCGTCTTTAACGCCGCTCCCTTCCCTTTGTTAACCTCATGCCTAATGACAATTGCACCTGCCTTTTGAGCGATCTCAGAAGTTCTATCTTTAGAGCCGTCATCAACAACAAGAACATCTCCATACTTTTTAGCGAGAGCAACGACTGACCCAATCGTCAGCTCTTCGTTATAAGCGGGAATTATTATGAGGGTTTTCATGCTATTCACCTTTCAGCTCTTCCAAAAATTCTTCCGGTCTCAATATTTTAAAGCAATGCTCTCTTATTTTGAATTCTCTTTTATCATCATCTCTCAAATCAAGCAGGTCTCTATCGAGGGTTATCAGATAATCCACTTTTGCTTCATACGCGACATCTAAAAATTTGTTGTCCTCATAATCTCTACAGAGATTAAAATTTTCTTTTGTATCAACAATTGATGAGTGTTTTTTGATCATCTCAAAGAACTTAACTGCAAAGCTCAGAGTGAAATATCCCTCAACGACTTTTTCAACAAGTGTTCTTCTGAACTCTTCCAAAGTTTCTTTGGAGGCATAATTCACAATCTTATCTAAAAGCATGAGCTCTACAATTTTAAAAGGTGAGGATTTCTTTGAAATCGCCGCTGAAATAAGAACTGAAGTGTCTACAACAGCCCTCTCCATTTTTTAAATGCCTCCCTGCTCTCCTTGATTTCTTCAAGCACTTCTTCCTCGGATTTCAGCTTTCCCTCTTTTCCCAGTCTTTCTCTCAAATCCTTAATCTCCTCTAAAAATTCTTCCTCGGAACTCTCAGCCCTGAGCTTGTCCCAGATGTCTAAGAGTGCTTTAATGAGAGAAAATTTAATGAATTCGGAAGTGTCTTTAAATATCCCCATCTCCACAAGCTTTTCAACTTCCTTCTCAAATGTCTCGGGAACTTCAACTGATATGGTTTTGGTCTTTATCAATAATCCCACCCCCTCTGTGTTTTGTGGACTTTAATACTTTAAAATTTTTCAATTCACCCCTTTAGTGTATTCCTCAATCCTCTCAATGGCTTCAAGCATGTCTTCAAGGAAAAGCCGGTAATCCCGTTTAGACATGGATAAGTTCCTTTTATGTATTTCCAGAGCTCGGGTTTTCTCATAACACCATTCTTTGTCACAAGATCAGCTTTTACTCCAAGGAGGCTTTCGAGATAATCTTTCAAGTCTACAATCTCCCAGCCAAGGGGCTCATAAAAGTCCACCAAAATGTCAACGTCACTCACTTCGCTCTGCTCTCCCCTAACGTAAGAGCCAAAAATCCCAATCTCCTTAACTTTAAACTTTCTCCTCAATTCCTCCTTATGCTCCCTCAAAATTTTCTCAATCTCTTCAAGTGTTTTCATGCTATTCACCTAAATCCTTCTTTAGCCTCTCAACATTGTCGATTAGCACTATCCCTTCTTTTTTGTATGCATCTTCAAACTGACCTCTCCTCCTGCCGTAAGAGATCTCTTGCATCTGGATTCTCCTTTAGATGTTCAATTAAGACACTTGAATCAGTAAAGGCTTGGAAGCTCTTCATACAGATCAACCTTCAGTTCTTTTGCTGATTTTTTGGTTTTTAATATTCCTTTTAGCGATCTAAAGCCTTTAATCAGCTCCTCTAAGTCTTCTTTTTCGATTAAGGTCTTGACAAAATTTTCTACCTCTCGCCTTACGAATTCCTCCATCCCATCCGGAACGTTGATTTTGATTACCACTTTTCCCACTTTTCTCACCATCAGTGGCTATGTTATCCTTTCAAAAATAAAAGCCTTGTCCCTTAATATTAGTTAGTCTCCTCATGACAGGACCGAGTTTAATTCCAAGCAGATCACTCAGTGTAGTATTTTACTATAACAGATTTTTAAAAGTTTTTCATTAAATTAATGGAAGATTTTGAGAGGATATCAAAAAGTTTTGTTGTGTCATAAGACCCTAAACTTCATGAATCTTAACATAACTTGTAACACTTTGCACCAAACGTTCTCACCCTTTCCTAAACACTCCCCTGTCAACTATTTTCTTACCCACAGCGTAAGCATATCTTATCACGGTACCGTTAACCTCACTCGGTAGCTCGAACTCTTCCAAGCCCTTAACACCATACCACTTCTCAAACACTTTTGTCCCATTATCAAGGAACCCCCATATGCCGAGCCCTGTCCCCGTGGCGTTCTCGAAGTGGAACATTACTCTGCTGTTAGTTTTTTCAACCTCAACGTTGGGATGTCTGAGCTTAAGTATCTTTATAACCCCTCCATCAGAGTAAACCAGCTCATAAGGCTCTTCAGGCCTTATAAAAAGCCTTGCAAGGGTTGTGTTGAGGGTTTCTTCGTTCATAAGCACAGCATACTTGTAGTTGAGGTTGATGTAGAGGTAAGCGTTGGAGTTCGAGGATGTTAAGTTCGGCCTAATGATTTCCCCCTTGTATTCAACGTAAACTTCCCTTGGAGTCAACGCTTGCCCATTGGCATTTATTACAACATTCCACTCTTCGCCGGGCTTTGCTATAACCCTGTATCCTCCCCTCTCAAACACTAGCGCTCCAATGGAAGAGGTCATGGGAAGGAGAACGAGTCCATAGCTTTCACTCACGTTGTATTTTGGATGTCTCTTTGCAGTATCAACTATAGCGCCAAACTTGAGGAAATCGTAATAGGAAACGATAACATAATCAACTCCTAAGCTCATCACCCAGTTTTCATCGAGCTTGCCTAAGTAGTACAAAGCGACTCCTGTGTTCGGGCTTCCCTGAGCTATTGGAGACCTTCTAGCGTAATAAGTAACCCAGTGGCCGTAATCCCACCATGCCAAAATCACATCGTTTTCGTTTGAGTTCTCACCAAGCCACCTCAAAGCTTTCTCCCACTGTTCGTTCATAAAGGGCTTTTCTTTTGTAACACTATCAAGCCCAAAAGCTGTATTAACTCCAGGAATAATTACAAGAAGCCCCAGTGTCAGTGCAAGAGACTTCTTCCTATCCAAGCGGGACAAAACGCTATAGAGCTCCCATAATCCAACTCCAGCCATCAGCGCAATCGCCATCGAACCTATAAAGAGAAACCTCGTCCAGGTTTTGATCATATAGATGCTTGGCAAAACAAGCCCGAGGAACATAAAGTCCTGAACCTTCACTTCTCTCAGCCTAAACCTAAGGAAGAAGAGAGGGATAAGGAAGATGCTCAAGGCGAAGGCGTTCCATAGGTCATCGAAAGTAGAAGGTCGAGTCTCCGCTATCGGAGCCTCCTTAAAAATCCCAAACCCAGTAGACAGTTCCTTTAGAGCCTCGAATCTATAGAACAGCACAAACACACCTAAGATTGCCAATCCCACCAAAACTCCCACTCTCACTTTAATATCTTTAATGTATCTGCTGAGAATGAAGAGCAGTATTATGAAAGCGAGCGCCAGCGGGACTAAATATTTAATATGAATAATAAGGTAGGCATCCTTTATTGTGCCGAACTCAAGGGCAAGCTTCTCAGCAACTTTCTTACCAAGCTGATCATAACCCAGCATACCATAGCCATACTTTCCTCCCAAGGAGTTCGCTATAAAAGCTCCCACAACGGTTGAAGCAGCTAATGCCAGAGAATCAAAAAACTTCTCTTTTTCATCTAAAAGAAAGGCCCCAACAGCCAAGAAGACTGCGTTAGCTAGGAGAAAGACAAAAATTGGGTAATAAGCCTGCCAGAAGATGGCTGCAAAACCGCTTGCAAAAGCCAGGATAAGGTAAAAAGCAAACCTTTTATATCTAAGCTTTTCCCTCATGTAGAAAGCGTATGCAATTCCAAACAAAGCCACCGAATACCAGAAGAGCATGTAGTTGTCTCCCCTATAATAGTTTGCCATTGACCTAAAAATGTGCCCAAAGCTCACCGCAAGGAAAAGAGATGCAAAGAAAGCCCTTCTCTCATCGTAGAGCTTCAGCAAAGCCAAATAGAAAAACACTATCGTCAGAACCCCAAAGATTACGGGCGTTATCCTAAAAGCGTTATATAGAGAGACTCCAAAGGTCTTTAGCACTTTGTAAACGTAAGCGGGCGTCATCCATAGGCCAAGGGGATGGAAAGTCCTCACCTGATAGCCCCAAGGCCCACCGGCAATAGTAAAAAAGTTGAACCACTCACCAGCTTTCAACGCTTCCTCTATGTAAGCAAGATGAAAATACGGATCATAGCCGAGCATGTATTTAAATCTTAAAGGTATCAGCCTAAAGATCAAAGCTACAACCGTTATCAAAGGAAGTGCAATCTTGGGCTTGAAAACCCTCTCAAAGTCCATACCCACACCTGCCTAAAGCATCTCTAAATGTATTAAACCACTCGGCAAATATATGCTTTATTCTCCATTATTTCTAAAGTTTCTCCTCCAACTCAAACATCACAGTTTTCTTAACTTCTTTCATGTTGAAAAGCACAAAGAGCAACGTAAGAGCGGCTAAGATTGTCACTTGGTTTTCCGCCGTGTACAGATAACTGTATCTCATCTTTATAACCGCAATCAAAGCAAAAACTACGACCAAAAATATCATTGTCTTGTAGAAGTACGATTTATTACCCACAAATCTTACCAAATCACTAAAAGACCTAAACTTGGGAATCTTTCCAAACTCAAACCCAACCAAAATCTCCCTCAAAACTCCCAACGAAGGAACAACCCCCAACAAAAACCCCTTCAAAGACCCAAAAGAAATCACATCACTAAAAGAGACTTCGTTAACCAAAACTATCCCGTAGAAGAAGTAAGCCAGAAGCCCCAAATCCTTACTCTTCCTAGTCAATAAATACACCAAGGGTATCAGAACAACAGCTTTACTCCCCAAAATCAACCCACCGATTACAGCAACTATTCCCCAGATCATCTCAGCTCCCTCACTATCTCCCTCAAATAGTCGCTCGGCCCCAGATCAATAGTGGGAACTAGGGAGTTAAACTTCTTAACCGTTTTCTCCCTCTCGATATACTTCTCATAGAGCAGCTTTAAGGTTTCCTCGTTGAGCTCTTCTCCATAGAAGAGTATCGGGTTTGGCGAGAGTATTATCAGCTTGTGCTTCTTCCTCAGCATAACTATCAACCTGTAAAGAAGGGACGTGTAGCTCATTAGATCAGTAATAAGGATAATGTACGATGGTTCCTTTATACTCAACAACGCCTCACTGATGCTTGCTCTTTTTCTGGGAAACACCTTCCTCATGAACTTCCTAGCCCTCTCGCTGAACTTCAGGCTGACCTCGCCCTTGAGGCTCATCAGCCCCTTCTCCTCCTTAAACCTCACGGCAGATCTAATCTTGTTCAAATGCTCCCTTCCTCTCGCGGGTTTAACTACCTTAACGTCCTTATCCTCATAAACTATCAATCCCACCCTGTAGTTTTTCTTCAAAAGAAAAGTTGCCATATGCAAAGCCAAAGTCGAAGCATAATCTATCTTCGCCCTCTTTATCCCCTTCCTCATCTCCCTTGTGGAATCGAGAACAATGTAAACATCAGCCTCGTGCTCCTTCATGAACTCCCTCACGATCAATTCCCCAAGCCTTGAGCTCGCCTTCCAGTCTATCCTCCTTAGGTCATCGCCGGGCAGATACTCCCTCAGGCCCTCAAGCTCCATTCTCTCCATCCCGAAGAAGACTGTCCTTTTGTAAACCTCACCCAGCTTTACGTTGTAGTCCTCCTTAGCGGCCTCCCTTATGGACTCAACAGAAGGAACTACCTCAAGCCTATAATTCCCAACATCAACCTCTTCGAAGTAGAGCTCCTTGAGGTCGGTAACCTCCAATTTTATCGGGATCTCGTATTCTCCTTTCCTCTCGGGAACAAGGAGAAGCTCTATGAATTTCTCTTCACCAGACTTAACAACTGCCGCGTCCCCAAAAACTCTCACTCCAGAAAGCTGTTTATCCTTCACCCTTATTTTAACATCACTTCCGAGATTCTCAATCCTGAGTACAGCTTTAACCTTCTTCATCTCCTCACTCTGCTCCGGAAACTCAACTTCTACCCTTAGCTCGGGCTTAAAATCCGCTCTGCTCTTTAATAAATAGAGAGACAACCCAAGTCCAAATAGGGCACTAAAAACGCTTGAAGAGAGATACCCATGGGCAAAGCTAACTCCCGCTAGAGTCCAGAGCAGGTCTTCCCTTTTCATACCGGCACCTCTACCTCATCAAGAATCTCCCTCACAATATCCTCGCTCTTCACTCCCTCAAGCTCGTATTCCGCTCTAACAAGAAGCCTGTGGGACAAGACATGGACGGCCATTTCCTTCACATCATCTGGAATGACGTAGTCCCTTCCACTCAAGAATGCCTTCGCTTTCGCCGCATAAAGCAGGTGCTCCGCAGCCCTCGGCGAAGCCCCAACCAAAAGCCTCTCATCTCTCCTTGTCCTCGCTACGATCTCGTAGAGGTAGTGGAGCACTTCCTTACTTGTCCTAACACTCTTAACCTTGGCAATGAGAGCCATTATCTGGCTCGGCGTAAAGACCTGTTTAACCTCCCCAAACTCTCCCCTATCCTTTCTCAAGAGCATTTCCAGCTCCTCATTCTTATCCGGATAGCCAACACCTATGTGGAGCATAAACCTATCCAATTGAGCTTCCGGCAAAGTGTAAACCCCTTCAAACTCAAGGGGGTTTTTAGTTGCTATGACAAGAAACGGCTTTGGGAGTGGAAGGGTGTTCCCTTCTATTGTGACTTGTCCCTCTTGCATTGCCTCGAGCAGAGCTGATTGGGTCTTTGGCTGCGCCCTGTTTATCTCATCAGCCAGAACAACGTTGGCAAAGATGGGCCCCTTCTTTATCTTGAACTGCCCAGTCCTCTGGTCGTAGTAGACCGTTCCAATTATATCGGCTGGCAGTAAATCCGGGGTAAGCTGGATTCTGGAGAACTCAAGTCCAATAGCCTTTGCAAAGCTCTTCGCTATCGTCGTCTTTGCAACCCCAGGAATGCCCTCGAGTATCACGTGTCCCTCGCTCAAAAGGGCAACCGCCAAAAGCTCTACAACATCGTCCTTTCCAACAACGGCTTTATGAACCTCTTTTTTGAGAGTATCAAGGAACTCTTTACCGTTCATTTTAACCACCTAGTTTTTTACCAGTTTCTATTTCCTTTATCATCTTTCTAAGGATACTTTCATCATAACCCTCTTTCTTGAGCTTCTCTATAACCTCATCCAGACTTTTTTCTTCTTCCTTAAAGATTTTCCCCAGTATCAGTTCAAGGATCTTCCCAACACCTTTCAGCGCGAGGCCACTCTCAACCAAGATCGCTGTTACCGCAACCGCCAATACCACATAAAACGCCTTAACCCGGTCTAGACTCCTCCGTATGACCAGGGTTCCCACTGCGTATGGGTTGAAGTTTGAATGGTGGGCCTCGTCTATGTAAACAGTATCAGCGTTCAAATACCTCACGAAGTTCCTTATGAAGGGCTCATTCTCATCGAACATGTCGTTGATGAAGACGCTCGGGTCTGCAAAGAGAATTATCTTGCCTTTGCCATACTTCACTTCACTCATTACAGGCAATTCTCTCTGATTGTTGCCTACCACAGTCACTTTGCTCGTGTATATTGAGCCGTTTGCCCCTATTATCGCTGACGGAACGTTTAAGATGAGCTTGTCTACTCCAATGCCCAGCTGGGGATCAAGAATCCTGACAACTTCGGGGAAGTTGTAGTTCTTCGAGTAGAAGACATCTATAGGAGTTATCCCCAAGAACCTTGCAGATAAGTTCAGCCCCTCCAAGATGTCGTTCCCAGTACCAAAGTCGTCTATCAAAACCAAAGTACCGCCATTGTTCAGGAAATTCTTAACCTCCCCTACCTCAAGAGGAGAATATCTCATATCAGGCCCGAGGATTAGGAGAACCCCTTTCCTCTCGCTTAGATCAAAGGAGTTGTAAGATGTTATCACGGGCACTACCCTTGATTCCTCGTAGAGAAGTTTACCAAACTTAGAGGCCCCGTTCCAGTTGGTGTTGAAAACACTAAAATCGGCACTAGTATGGAATACAGGCACGCTTATTGGCATCACAAGGAGGAAAATGCCAAAGGCCAACATTATTGCATACGCTGCTCTCCTCATAGCTCCTCCCTCACGATAAATGAAACTATAAAGCCAGCCACGCTTTTCAAATACTCAAGGACGCCACGCCTCCCCAATGGTTTTTTACCGTAGAAGTGCTTCTCGTAGAGGCTTGTCAGCTTCTCCAGATACGGGGCAAAGCTCTCCTTTCTTAACTTCCTAGCGAGCTCCCTCGGAGTTGTGCTGGGCTTTAAACCGTACTGCTTTATGAGCCTCTGGTAGATTTCCCTGTACATTTCCCTTAAGGACTTGAACTTTCTCTCCATCTCTTCTTCCTCTTCCTTCTCCAGCTCTCTAAGAGCTTTTATCAGCGCCACGAACTCCTCATCACTCATTCCCTTTCTGCTTCTCAAATAGAGCTTCCTTGAGAGGTAAGCGATGCCCCCTAAGAGAGCCAAAACCAGAGCAAAAATGATGTATTCAATCAACGAGAAACTGACAACGCTAATAGAAACCACATTCGACTTTGCCTCATCGTAATACTCATCTCCCGGGAAGTAAGCGTAAATTTCATGTTTACCCGTTTCGTTGAAGCTGAGTGTTATTTCAAAATTCTTTGCCGCATAGAGAGATTTGTAAGGTTTATCATCTACGTATACCGCTATTGGAATCTCCCTCTCAACGCCCTCTATCTCCCCGATTATCTTAACCTCCTCCCCCTCCTTGACCTCGCCCTTGTCCGCTTTTATGCTAATCCTCACCGGATACTTGAGGAAGACCACGCTTAAAGATGCCCAACTGCCAGCGTAAATTTCATTGCCCAGGTATGTAACGTTTACCAGCTTTCTTCCGCTCTCACCGCTCGTAACGTTGAAGGAAAAGCTCCCGTTGCCTGAAGTCAAGAGGGTGAACTCCTCGCCGTTAAACTCACCAAAAACCTTCTCCCCGTTTAAAGCGTTTCCATAATAGTCGAGCAGAAAACCGTTCACCCTTAAGCTCTCGTTGATGTATGCACTTCCCTCTGAGGAGAGAACAATCCTCGTGGGGATCTTCAGCACGTTGATGGTTATAACGTTCGAGATCTCAGCGCTTCCGTTTTTAACTCCCGTTGCAAAGACCTCATAAGTGCCAGGCCTCTCGAATGAATAAACGTAGGAAAAACGGTTGTTTTTAACTCCCAGCACGATTGTTTTGTTCTCAACATGAATGTTAACATTCTCAAAGTCAGATGCATAGCCATAGAAGGTTACATTTTCATAAACGAATGGATTGAGGTTTGAGGCATACAAAACCAATGACGTTGGGATGATAATTACAGTCTCATTAGTGATGGCTACATTTTTGGCCTCTTCTGGAGAAAGCACTTTATAGGTGTTTAAACCCCTCTCATACCCCAAATACATCCTTTTGATCTTCTCTAACTTACTTCTGATGGAAGAAGTATCCAGAGTTAAGATGTTGCCATCTTCATCTCGGAATTCAAAGGTGTCTATAACATCAAGCGCGTTTTCGGCCTTTGAAATGCCCTCGCCCATCATCTCCAGCCCTTGAGTTGCGTTAAGGTATGCATAATAATCCCCCAACTCCTTTACGATCTCAATATTGTCCAAGAAAAGTCTCTGTCCCTCCACAATATCTTCAAGCCCCTCGCCGAACTCCAAGAAAGGCGGCAGATAGTCATCTACTTTGGCTTTAATCCCAAAAGATTTGTAGAACTCTATCTCCTCCTGCGTGACCTTCAGCTTTGTGGCAACGCTTTCTGCATAATAGGTGCTCTCGTTATCCTCGTCAATCACCTTGTCAAGGGTCATCTCGGAGTAAAGCAAAAGAACTCTAAAATAGATGTAAATTCCCTTATCGTTTTCATAGGCCGTATCATATTCAAAGTGCCTTTCCGAGGCTAATCCAAAGGTGCTGAAGGTTAAAAGTGCAAGGGTGATTAAAGCTAATGTCCTCTTCATTTTCCTCAAATTCAGAAGGCAATGATAAACATTTTAAAGTTAATGGTTTTAAATTGGCAAGGGATAAAGAGATGAGAATGGAGAGAGTGGCAGGAGCTTCTCTAGCAGTCATAGGTGCCTTCCTCCTGATCTATGGTGCGATAAACTCCAACCAGAGTCAGATTAACCTCGGCTTTGCTGGTTTATTCTTGAGCTTTGTAGTTTTCACCTTCAAATCAAAGGAATACGTTAAGAGAGAAGCACTTGACAACCTTATTCTCCCCTACGTGAACATGATCAAGAAAATGGTTGATGACCTAGGCCTTGAGGGAAATGCCCTCTACATTCCTCCCTACGAGAACATGCCAGAGGGAGGAACATTCATCCCTCTCCACAAGGACTTTGACCTCGATCTGGGAAGGATGGATGAGGATACGGTTTTCCTCACCAACGTTGCCAACGAGAGGCAGATGGGTCTCGTGATAAGACCCACAGGAGCTGAGCTCGTCAAAAAGTTCGAGGAACATTTTGAAGGCTCACTTGACGGTGAAGGCTACGCAACAGTTGAGAGCGTCTCGTCCTCAGTCTTAAGAGCCCTTGACCTTGCCAAAGGGGTACACATAGATGAAAACAAAGAAGGCTTCAGGATAGTGGTAAAGCCCACAAACACGGAGATATGCAGGGCAAGTATAGAGGGCTGCAACCAAGTTGCCTGTCCTGTTTGCTCCTCAATCCTTCTCGCTCTTGCTAAGGGAACAAATGAGGTTATAGAAAGCGAGAGCTTTGCCACAACACAACACGGCGTTGAGATAAAAGCCAAAAAGCTTGGAGGCGTTAGGGAATGGATGTAGAGGACTACATGCTCCTATTTTTATCATCGTGGGTTCTAATATCTGCACTGGCAACAAAGAGCGTCGATGTATTCCTAACTTTAGCCCTCATCGGGCTTTTGATAACCATCGAAGTGGGAAGCTTATTTCTAAGCAAAGAGCAGAAAGAAAGCCTAAAGCCCCTAGTTGAACTCCTCCTTGTGATATTCGCAATCATAGTTATGAAGAAAGTTTATGAGGTTCTGAGCGGTTAAGGGGCACATCTCAAGTGGCGAAGGCTTTGCAAATAATCCCCCAACAGAAAACACGCTTGGGCTTGTAAGATTTCCTTGGTGTTGAAACGCCAGAATTTTACTGGTTGAGAACTTTTTTCAAGCCTCGCCCTTCAGGGCGGGGAGGAGGTCAGGTGGTGAGATCTCCAGATTAAGGCGAGACTTTCAAGAACTACAGCGAGTAGTCCCCTCCAATATCTCCCATAGTGCTCTTATTCTTGGATGCCTTTTCTTGAGCTTTTCCACCAAGCGTTCGTACTCTTTAGCATCCACCTTTTTAATAAGCTTTAGGAGCTCTGCTGCAAATTTGTAGGCATTTCTGTTCTTCTTGGCAACCTCAAATTCCACAATCTTTTCAATGTCCGGGATTATGGACTTTAAATCATCCCCAATGAGCGAGAGTGCATCCAAAATTGCCTGCCTGGAGAGGGTTCCCGCTATGTACTTTTCGACGGCATCTGGAAATAACTCGATAATTCTATCCTTAAGACCCAGTTCAAGCGCACATAAAAACGCTATGTTTGCATTTTCTTTCTTTAATATTTCTTCAAAGACATCAAATCTGCCCGTTGCCTCTATGGCCTCACAAACATAGCTTGTGAGATACCCTACACCATCGCTCGCCGTGTAGAGATCTATAACCTTCTCATATTCACTCCTTTTGCCAAAGTACTCTATAAGCAAATGATACTCTGAGAATTTCAAGCCGAGTTCCTCCGCAAGTTCTGGATTCACCTCTAGGAGAAGCATTACTTTCTCCCGCGGACTTAAGCTGGAGTTTAGTATAAGCGCCTCGGCCTTTTCTTTCTCTCCAATCTTTGCGAGCAACGGTGCTCTTAGCTCAACGCTCATGTTCTCGGCATTTAAGATATCCTCTTTGAAGAGCTCAGCGTTCCTCAGCAGAACTTCATAGGCGTATCTATAGACATCATCTGGCACGTCTAAAAGCTTAAGGAGTTCTAAAAACCTTTTAAAGTCTTCTTTACTGATGTTTTTCTCTATGACCTCAAACAAGGGTTTCAGTACAATATCTCCATAGTAAAAATCCCTATAGTCGTCGTAAAACCCACCGAAATCATAGTAGTGCCTGCATATATACTCAAGCAGCTCCCAAGCGTCGTCCTTTGAAATTCCGCTCTTAATTATCCTGCCCACCTCAACCGCATCTTCATAGGAGAGATATCCTTCAAAATAAGAGAAGAGGTCTACTTCTCTTTTTATTTCAGGCAGAATTTCCGGATTGCTTTTCAGGATTTCCCTTAAAATTTCCAAGATTTCCTCTTTGCTCTTCTCTTTCAGGGATTCGAGGAAAGCATCACCATCGAAAAATTCCCCATTGGAGTATGCAAGAAATGCCGCCACACCATGTTTGCAGTTTCTCCCATAGGGGCATGTGCAAAAGGAGTTCATATTCCTGAGGTCAAACTCAACGCTGTACGTCTTGCTTCCCCTAACCTGTGCGTAAAGTACGTCCCCAATTTTTACAGCGCTTAAAACCCTCCCTTCCATGTAGTACCTTTCTCCTCTCTCAAATACCCTGCTCCCAAAAATTCTTCTTACTTCCCTCAAGCTCATCCTTAATGCCCAAAAACTGGGAGGCGAAGAGGTATAAAAATTTTAGGTTCTTAGGGTGTGTTTATACTGACCTCCTCCCCCGCTTAGCTAAGGATTCCAACGGTTTAACCCCTCGCCATTGAGGGGAGGAGCGCAGGTTTTAAAGGAATCAAAGGTATCATAAAGGGCTCATAAAGGTATCATGAATTGGAAAGATGAATCCTATGAGCGAGGCGAGCCAGGATAACCAAAAAGGTATTAAATTCCAATGCATTACAGTTTTATGCATAAATCTGTAAGGGTGATATCATGTTTGTTGATAGAAGGGCGGAACTGAAGGTGTTGCACTCTGCCTATGGGTCACTAAAGAGTGGGGAGAAGGTTAATGTTGCTATTATCGGGCCGAGGAGAATTGGAAAGACTGAACTTCTTCTTAAATTCAGAGAGAAAGCCAAGGGAGTTGTTCCATACTTAAACTTACAGCGGATTGGAAGCCTAGACTCATTTATCTTTGCATACACGAGGGAGCTTCTATATGAAATTGCTAATACACTGGGATTGGAGATTGGAAGGAGTGAGCTCTTAACCTGGGATGACCTGCTAATCCTGTCTGCAAAGCTTGAAGTTGATAGGGAAGTTAGAGCAATCAAGGATGGGTGCCTCGAAACTCTCTTTGAAATTCAGGAGTCAATTCTAGAGAAAACAGGACAAAAGGCCGTTTTTATTCTCGATGAATTCCAGGAAGTTCTCAATTTCAAGGGATTCTTGGAGGTAATGCGTGCTGTCACGGAAAAGCAGAAGAACATTGCATACTTCATTTCTGGCTCTGCCGTTAGAATGATGGAAGAAATTTTAGCTCCAAAGAATCCCTTCTTTGGTCAATTCAGGCGAATTTACCTGAAGGGTTTGCCAAGAGAGGATGCAATAGAGCTTGCAAAAACAACCCTAGAAAGGGCAGGAATTGAAGCTTCCCGATCAGCACTTGAACTGATTTATAAACTCACCCAGGGTCATCCCTTTTATGTTCTAGCTGTGTGCAGGCGTTTAATTGAAGAGGGCTTTGAAAAGATTAGACGGAAAGATGTTCACTATGCCTTTCTCACTGAACTATTGACAGAGAAAGGGGACATCTATATGCACCTTGAATATGTTTTCAATGAGTCCCTCTCAAGGGCCTACAAAGGACCAATCCACAAGCAGATTCTTCTTATCCTGGCTCAGGAAGAGGGGTTGAGGCTTTCGGAGATTGCCAGACGTTTGGGCAAGCCCAGTGGCGAGGTGTCAAACTATTTGAAATTCCTTTTGAGGACGGATTTGATTGTAAGGCAGAATGAAAAGTATTACTTTGCCGACAAGCTCATGCGTTTCTGGCTTGCAAAGACCTATCTTGGCATCACCGAGCTGGAGCTCAGGCGGGAGAAGTATTTGGAAGAGCTGATTAAGGAGTTAGAGGAAAAGTACCTCAGGGTGAAGAGGGAGCTTGGACTTGCAAGAGAATCCGTGGTCAGGGAGAAGATGAGAGAGGTGTTCGGCATTGATTTCAAGCCTTATCGGAGGGGTGATGTTGAGTTTGATGGTGTTGCCTTTAGTGATAAGATTTATGTGCTTGAGGTCAAGTGGAGGAATAAACCGGCAACTTACAGGGACGTGGAAGAGTTCGTGAAGAAAGCAAAAGAAGAGTTTGGATCTGCAGTGATGTTCTTCTTCTCGAAGTCAGGCTTTACTGAAAAAGCAAAAGAACTGTGTAAGAAAGAAGGTGTTAAAATGCTAATACCCGTGGATCTGGAGTGTAGCGCGTTCTGAAGAAGTCAGTGAAAACAACAGACCAAATAGGCGGAAGATAACGGGTACTGAAATCATTTCCGCTGGAACGATGACCTCTTCCCCGCCCTAAAGGACGAGGCTTTCAAAAGGAAGAAAGTCAAATACTGTTTAAATAACAGGAGGTGAAACTAAACACGCCCCATATCAACAAAAGACTTTTAAAGAACGGGCCAAAAAGGCTAGAAACTAGGTAGCACTCTATTTCTAAAAAAGCTAAAGACATGATAATCTTTCCTATAGGTATAGAGTTCAACCGAAAAATATAAATATCCAGAAACAGGATAATCCTATAGGCGGATAATAAATGAAATTCTACGACAGGGAGAAGGAGCTCGAAGCCCTGGAAAAAAGCTTTAACCTCACAAAAAGGAGGTCTTCCCTAGTTATAATTACCGGTAGGCGTAGAATTGGAAAAACAAGACTCGTTAGAGAATTTTTCTCAAGGAAAAATATTCCTCACTTAGACTTTTTTGTATCGGTGAAGGAGGAATCACTCTTACTTGAGGACTTTCAGGAGGAGATAAGCGAAAAACTTGGCTATTCCCCAAAATTTGAGAACTTTGAGGATTTTTTGAGCTTCTTGTTCAAAACCCAAGATAAGATACCAATATTTTTTGATGAGTTTCAGAACTTTCTCAAAATAAACCCCTCCATAATTCACGACCTTCAAAAGTTCTGGGATAAATACAAAGAAGAGAAACGCTTTTTCATTGTGCTTTCTGGGTCTTACATAGGGATGATGAAAAAGGTGTTCCTCCTTAGAAAATCCCCCCTGTATGGTAGGAGCGACCTTTATATAGACCTCAAGCCGTTGAAACCAAACGTTGTTTTTCAAATGCTTGATGGCCTTGGTATAAAGGACTTTGAGGAAAAAATAAAGTTTTATGGAGTTTTTGGTGGCGTGCCCAAGTATTATGAGTATCTTGAACTATTTAACGAAAAGACTTTCTTCAGCTTTCTGAAAGAGATGCTAAGATTTTCCTCTATTCTGCAGAGCGAGGGTGAGGCTTTGCTCATAGAAGAGTTTGGGAGAGCCCACAAGATATATTTCTCTATCTTGGAAGCCATTGCGAACAGTAGAAACACCCTCGTTGAGATAGCAAACGCAATCTCCCAGAAACCCACTACCATAACGAAGTACCTGAAAGCCCTGGAAGAATATTTCAATTTGATTTCAAGAGAAAAACCCCTGCTGGAGAAAAAAAGTAAAAAATCCCGTTATATAATCAACGATTACTTCCTAAACTTCTGGTTTACCTTCATACGAAAGAACCAGAATCTAGTTGAAACAGAGAACTATGATGCCCTAATAAGGAAAATTGAAAATGGCTTCCCCAACTACTTTGGCAGGATATTCGAAAGGGTTGTGAGGGATATTCTCGTTGAACTGAACCAGAGGGGAGTTCTGGAATTCGACGAAATTGGGCCACAATGGGGTAAGAGCAGAAAAGGAAGCTACGAAATTGACCTCGTTGCAACAAAAGGCAACAAAGCTTTGTTTATTGAGGTTAAATGGAGAGATGACGTTAATGGAAAAAAAGTTTTGGAAGATTTAATGGAAAAAGCGGAATTAACAAAATGGAAGGGTGAGAAAGAATTCCTAATAATTGCAAAGAGCCTTAAAAAGAGAGCCCCTGATGCCACATGCTGGGATTTAAAAGATCTGGAAAGATTAATGACCAATTGAGTTTAGTCATTGAGAATCATCACATCGAGGTTCTCCTCTTTAATCTCAACCCCAATTATATCAAAGAACTTGGAGAAGTCTAGCTTCTTCCGTGGAAGATTTCCATCCTATCTTCGAGCTCAACAAGTATAACTTCACTCCCTCACTTTCACGCCACTCCTTTTGGAATGATTTTTCTCTTTAAAACAAGCCTCGTCCTTCAGGGCCGGGAGGAGGTCAGTTTCACTATCAAGATCACCATTTATCCTAGAACAATAAATTCTAAATATGGTTTTTGGTATCGTAAGCAAGGGCGCAAAGCTATATTCCATAAAATATAAAAACATTAAAAATTTATATTTCGTGGGATATAAGATGTTGAAAAGAGAAGAAATTATTGAGCTGATCAGTGTAGATAACTTTTGGGGCAGGCCCCAAGAGGTTGGGATAGAAAGGGATTACTACTTAAAACGGCTTAGCAAACTTGCCAAAGCTAAGGACTTCTCAATATCGATTATTGGAGTTAGAAGATCAGGAAAGACCTTTCTAACAAAGCAGTTTTTGAAAAAAGCCATAGACTCTGGACTTGGCCCCGAACAAACCCTCTACGTAAACCTAGAAGATCCAAGGTTTCATCCTTACCTAAGTTTAGAGCTCTTGGATGAGATCTATCAAGCGTACAGAACGTTTGTCAACAGAGATAAATTTGCGTTGATAGTCCTTGATGAAATCCAAAACATTGAGGACTGGGAAAAATGGGTTCGGAGAGCAATGGAAAAAGAAAACGTCCAAATAATTGTAACTGGATCAACGTCTTCCCTTTTAAAAAGTGAGGTATCAACTGCATTAACCGGACGTTCGCTAACTCTCGAAGTTTTCCCGCTCAGTTTCCGAGAGTTCTTGAAATTCAAAGGGATTGTGGTTGAGAACCAGCTAGACATTATAAAAAACAGAGCTAAAATAGAGAGACTCCTAATAGAGTACCTCCAATTCGGGGGATTTCCAAGAGTAGTTCTGGAAGAGGATGAATTCTTAAAAAGAGAAATACTCAAGGAGCTTTTTGACGGCATCGTAATGAGAGACGTTGTATTCCGGCATGGATTTAGGGAAGTAAATTCAGTCAAACTGGTTGCAGAATTGGCCATAAACTCGTTCTCCTCTCTTAAGAGCATAAGCAGTCTAAGAAATGAACTGGCCGGAATCCTAAAGAGGAAAGTCTCTCCAAATTTTGTTGCGGAGGTAATAGAAGCCCTCAGAGAAAGTTATCTGCTCTTCACAATCCCACCTTTTTCTCCAAAGATAAAAGATGTAAAGAAGTACCCAAAGAAAATTTATGTCGTAGATACAGGATTAGCGACCTCCGTAGCATTAAGTTTCTCCAAAAATCTAGGCAGGTTAGCCGAGAATGCAGTTGCCGTACATCTCATTAAAAAATATGGAGAAAACAACCTGTTCTACTACAAGGGCAAGAGAGAAGTTGATTTCATTATCAAAGAAGGGTTAAAAGTAACAAAAGCAATCCAAGTAACTTGGGATTTAAGAGAAAGCTACGAAAGAGAAGTAGAAGCCATATTGGAGGCAATGGATGTCTTTAATCTTGGCAAAGGCCTTATCATAACTGCAAATGAAGAGGGAGAAGAAGCTCACGGAAACAAAAAGGTAAAACTAATTCCACTCTGGAAGTTTCTTCTGGATTTAGAGTTTGCAAAAGAATTTTAAGCCTTCCCTTCTTTATCCCTCCGGTGGTCAAATGAATCTTAGAGATTACTGGGACCTCATAACGATAATTGCACTCTCACTACTTCTTGACTTCCTCATAGCCTTCTACCCAGATAGTTTGCTTAGGAAAGCCCTTGGCTTAGCCTTCGTGCTCTTCTTTCCGGGCTACGTTTTCATAACAGCTCTCTTCCCCGAAAAGAAGGAACTCGACAACCTCGAGAGGCTGGCTTTAAGCTTTGGACTAAGCATTGCCATCGTGCCGTTAATCGGTTTGGGCCTAAACTACACCCCCTGGGGAATAAGGTTAATTCCAATTCTTGTGAGCTTAACAGTTTTCAACGTAATCTTCGCTTTCATCGCAATATACAGAAGGGCTAATGCTATCGAGCCGTGGATTCCAAGAATAAGCATTGAGAAACTCAAAGAAGAGCTCGAATGGGAGAAGGCAAGCAAACTCGATAAAGCCCTAACGGTAATTTTAATAATAGCGATCATCTCCTCCGTAGCAACCCTTGGCTACGTTATAACCCACCCGAAGCCGGGCGAAAAGTTCACCGAGTTCTACATCCTCGGCCCAGAAGGAAAAGCCGCCGATTACCCAACGGAGCTCTTCGTAGGGGAAAACGCCACCGTAATTCTAGGAATAGCAAACCATGAGTACAGGAATGTAACATACCACGTTGAAGTCTGGCTTGTTAACTTGACCTACAACTTCACGACGAACGAAACCGTTATTCATAACATGTACCTCGTGGATTATTTCAACGTCACTCTGCCCCACAAGCCCGTTGACATAGAGGGCAACTGGACTCCCCAATGGGAGACCAATTACACCTTCACCATTAATAAACCCGGAAAGTGGCAGCTCTGGTTCTTGCTCTTCAAAGACGAAAGACCCCCACTACCGAGCCCGATAAACGGCGATTATGCTCAAACAAACGCCACGCAGAGAATTCTAGATGCCATAGAAGGCAAAATACAGGCTCTAAAGCTCAACATCGAAGTTAGAGAGATTTGAAAGTTTAAAAAACACACCATATGGGATATTTCGCTGAATAGACTTGTTCTAGATTTTCCTAATCTCTCTACTCCCTTCTGAACACTCCCCTGTCAACTATCTTCTTACCCACAGCGTAGGCATACCTTATAACAGTACCATTAACCTCACTCGGCAGCTCGAACTCCTCCAAGCCCTTAACAGGGTACCACTTCTCAAAAACCTTTGTACCATTATCAAGGAAACCCCATATGCCGAGCCCTGTCCCCGTGGCGTTTTCAAAATGGAAGATTACTCTGCCGTTAGCCCTTTCAACCTCAACGTTGGGATGCTTGAGCTTTAATATCTTTATAACCCCTCCATCAGAGTAGACAAGCTCATAGGGCTCCTCTGGCCATATGAAGAGCTTCACAAGGGTTGTGTTAAAAGCTTCCTCATTCATAAGCACAGCATACTTGTAGTTGAGGTTGATGTAGAGGTAAGCGTTGGAGTTCGAGGATGTTAAGTTCGGCCTAATGATTTCCCCCTTGTACTCGACATAAATTCCCCTCGGAGTAATTGCCCTTCCATCAGCGTTTATTAGGACATTCCACTCTTCGCCGGGCTTTGCTATAACCCTATATCCTCCCCTCTCAAACACCAGCGTTCCAATGGAAGAGGTCATAGGAAGAACAACTAGGCCATAGGTTTCGCGTATATTGTAATTAGTATTCATTTTCGCAGTATCAACTACAGCGCCAAACTTGAGGAAATCATAGTAAGAAACGACAACATAATCAACGCCCAAACTCATCGCCCAGTTCTCATCGAGCTTACCCAAATAGTATAACGCAACATCCGCATGGGGTGCTAGCTCTGCAACTGGTGACCTTCTAGCATAGTACGTAATCCACGTCCCGTAATCCCACCATGCCAAAATCACATCGTTTTCGTTTGAGTTCTCACCAAGCCACCTCAAAGCTTTCTCCCACTGTTCGTTCATAAGAGGCTTTGTGTTCAACACATTGTCTAGTGCAAAAGCTCCGCTTACTGCAGGGAGCAATATTAAAATTATCAAAACAATTCCAGCTGTTTTAGTGGTTATTTTGGGTACTATAAATTCATAAGCCTCTACCAGCCCAATTCCAACCATAAAGGCCACTGCCAATGATCCAATAAAAACAAACCTTGCCCATATCAACAGCAAGTATAAACCGGGGATTATTAGCCCTAAGAAAAAGAAGTCTTTTGTATTGAGCTTCTGGGTAAAAAAGCGAAGGAAAAATAAGGGAATTAAGAAAAAGCTTATTGAAAAAGCTCTCCATATGTCGCTAAAGGCTGTAGGACGTGTTTCCATTATGGGAACACCCTCAAACATTTCAAAAACTCCAAAAAATTCTCTCAACCCTGAGAATTTAACAAGAACAAAAACCATAGCAGAGAACCCTAAAACTCCCACTATAGCGATCCGCATTCTTCTGTCTTTTATGAACCGCGAGAGCAAGAAGAATAAAAGCACCAACGCCAAGGCTACAGGTGTCAGGTAATAGATATGGAACAGCAGATAACTATCCTTTATGAGTCCAAACTCCACCCCAAGCCTTTCAGCAATGCTGTTTCCAAGAGGCTTATCGTAGCCGAGCATACCATAGCCAAATTTTGAGCCCAGAAAGTTCGCAATGAATGCTCCAAACGCCGTTGAAATTATCAAAAGGGCTGAGTCCAGAATTTCCTGCTTTTTGTCAAGGATAAACACACCAACGGAGAGAAAAACCCCGTTTAAAAGCAAAAATACAAAAATCGGATAATAAGCCTGCCAGAAGATAGCCGTAAAGCCACTTGCAAGAGCCGGGACAAGATAAAAAGCGAGTCTTTTGTTCCCAAGCCTCTCACTCGTATGAAAAGCATATGCAATACCCACCAAAGCCACGGTGTACCAGAAGAGCATGTAGTTATCCCCTCTATAGTAATTTGCCATCGACCTAAAAATGTGCCCGTAACTAACAGCCAAGAAAAGAGACGCAAAGAAAGCCCTCTTCTCATCGTAGAACTTAAGTAACGCCCAATAGAAAAACGCTATCGTCAAAACTCCAAAGATTACGGGCGTTATTCTGAAGGCGTTGTAGAGGGAAACACCAAAAATCTTCAGAATTTTATAAACATAAGCCGGCGTTATCCATAAGCCAAGGGGATGGAACGTCTTTATTTGGAATCCCCAGGGGCCGTTGGCAAATGGGAAGAAGTTGAACCATTCTCCGGCTTTTAACGCTTCCTCGATGTAAGCAAGATGAAAATAAGGGTCATAACCGAGGAGGTATTTAAACCTTAAGGGAATCAGCCTCAAGATCAACGCCACACCAATCACTAGAGGTAGCGCCCTCTTTGGTTTGAACAGGCTATTGAGCATTGGAACCCCCTACGTATTTTGTGATAAATCCTTTTTAACTTTAGTTATCATAAAACTTTGGTTCAAAATGATACTGCTATCAAATTATAACGAATTTTTTGTTACATATTGTAAATACGAAGATGAACGCAAGGGTCTCCGCGCATTAACCAAAATAACAGATTGTAGTAAAGTTTAACCAAAAATGTTTAAAGCAATGCTTATCAGAATTAGGTAGAAATAATGGCAGAATATAGAAAGGGGATTGAAGTGATGAGCAATAAGGGATTGAACATTCTAAGGCATGAATTCTATAGAGACGCGTTTATCATGATGATTGCAGTTACACTATCTAATTTCTTTAACTACCTCTACCAGCTTCTAATGGGAAGATTGCTCTCTCCTCAAGAATACGGAGAACTTTTCAGCCTATTGTCTTTATTCTATATATTTTCTGTGTTTTCAACAACTATAAACACCTCCATAACTAAATTTACAGCAGTTTACGGAACAAGAGGGGAATACGGAAAGATAAAATCAATCCTAATTAAGGGGACGAAAGTTCTAGGGCTTTTTGGAATTATGCTGTTTGGATTAATAGCTTTGATTTCTCCGCTGTTTTCTAAGTTCTTGCAGATTGAGGACAACAGCCTTTTGTTGGTTTTGTTTGCATCACTTCCCCTCTCAATGGTTCTCCCCATATATCAAGGGGCTTTGAGGGGAATGCAACGCTTCTTAGCATTAGGACTAAGCACTTCTTCCTGGGCGTTCTTTAAGGTGCTCTTTGGATTTTCCCTGGTTGCACTGGGCTACGGAGTTTTCGGAGGTCTCTTTGGAGTCTTTCTGGCACATATTGGAGCATTTCTCTTGACATTAGTATTTCTGAGGGACTTGTTTAAATACAAGGAAAAGGGAAATCTTGAAATTCGGGAGATCCTTTCGTACAGCAGTCTTGCATTCCTTGCAGTTCTTGCCTACACAACAATGTGGAACATTGACGTTATTTTGGTCAAGCACTATCTATCCCCCCTAGAGGCAGGACAGTATTCCGCCATCTCCGTGTTGGGAAAGATTGTCCTCTTCGCTCCAGGGGCAATCGGTATGGTCATATTCCCTAAAGCAGCGGAAAAGCATGAAAAGGGCGAAGGGCACTTTCACGTACTGCTGAAGGGATTAGGCTTGACGCTCTTGATTTCAGGTGGGATAGTTTTAGTCTATGCCCTGTTTCCGGAGTTCATTATCAAAATCATTTATGGGGCAAAATACCTCAGTGTTGCACCTTATTTGTGGAGATACGGGCTGGCGATGATGTTCTTCTCGCTGGCGAGCGTAATGGTTAATTATTCCCTGTCAATAGGCAAGACAGATATTTTTCTTTACCTATTAGGACTACTCGCAACTGAGATAGCTCTGTTATCTCTTGGAAGTAAGAATATTCCTACAATAATAACCATGTTAACTGGCGTGAGTATTTTAGGGACAATCGTGCTGTTTATATATATTTGGAGGCATAGATAATGCCCAAGATATCAGTACTGATGCCCGCTTACAATGAGGGGGAAAACCTTAGAGAGGCAGTTATAGAGACCATGAAAGAGTTGAAAGGATTAGATCATGAAATAATCATAATCAACGATGGATCCAAGGACAATACTCTCGAAGTTGCAAAAGAACTCAGCGAGTCATTTAGGAATGTTAGAGTTGTGAGCTACTCTAGGAACAGAGGAAAAGGGTATGCTTTGAAAAAAGGCTTTGAGAAGAGCAACGGTGAGATAATCGTATTCTTCGATGCAGATTTGGATATTCCCCCTTCTCAAATAAAGAGGTTCCTAAAAGCTCTTCAGAATGGATACGATGTTGTCATAGGCTCAAAATACCTTCCAGGAGCGAGGGTTATGTATTCCGAGAAAAGAAGACTATTCAGTATCTGGTACAGAACACTTGTTAAAATTTTGCTCAAGTTAGATGTTAGTGATACCCAAGTTGGGCTTAAAGTGTTTAGGAGGGAGGTTTTAGAGAAAGCGTTTTCCAAGATTTTGGTCAAAAAGTACGCCTTTGATGTGGAACTTTTGACCGTGATAAACATGTATGGGTACAAGATTTATGAACTGCCAATTAAAATTGAACATAAGAGTTTTAACTCGTCCATAAACTATAGAGCAATAGCGAGGATGTTTTTGGACACTGCAGCAATAGTTTACAGAAAAAACATCTTGCATTACTACAATGGTGATAAAAAATGAGAGTGCTATGGCTCAACTGGAAAGACATAAAGCATCCAGAGGCTGGGGGAGCGGAGGTTTATACTCATGAGATAGCGAAAAGGTTAGTTAAGAAAGGGCATGAAATTACGCTCTTTACTTCACACTTTGATGGGGCTAAAAAGAAAGAGGAAATTGACGGAATTGAAGTAATCAGGGGAGGGAAAATAGTTGGCGTCTTTAACACTGTCTATTCACATGCGAAGAGATTTTACAAGGAGAATAAAAACGATTTTGATATAGTAATTGACGAAATAAATACTCGACCATTCTTAACCCCAAAATACGTTGATAAGCCAATAATCGCGTTAATACACCAACTGGCAGTTGAGTTTTGGGATTATAAAACCCTATTTCCAATTAATTTTATTGGGAAGCACATTTTGGAGCCCTATTGGTTAAAGCATTACCTGAATATAAAAACGATAACCGTCTCTGAATCTACAAAGGAGGATTTGGAGAAATTAGGGTTTAAATATGTTGAGATAGTCTACAACGGGTTGGATAAGATTATTCTTGATAATGTCCCTGAAAAGGAAGACGAATTTACAGCCATATTTGTTGGCAGGTTAACCCCAACCAAAAAGCCCGAGGACGCCGTGATAGCCTTTAAAATGCTCAATAAGGGAAAAATGTGGATTGTTGGCAGAGGCGAACTTATGGAAAAGCTTAAAAAACGGTATAAGGACAAGAATATTGAATTTAAAGGTTTTGTGCCCGAGAAAGAAAAAATTGAACTCATGAAAAAGGCCCACGTATTGTTGGTTCCCGGAATAAGAGAAGGCTGGGGGAGGGTTGTAATTGAAGCCAATGCCCTAGGAACTCCAGCCATCGGTTATAACGTTCCTGGGCTGAGGGATTCAATAAAGCACAACTACAACGGTTTGCTGTGTGAACCAAATCCCAAGGCTATGAGCAAAGCACTTGGGGAATTGTATGAAGATGAAGCCCTTAGGAAAAGATTAAGTGAAAACGCTTTGGAATGGGCTAAAAGGTTTAATTGGGATGAGAGCGCGGAGAGGTTTGAGAGAATATTAAAATCCATTACCGGTGAGTGAAATGGAGAATAAAGAGATGCCATTGGTTTCAGTGATTATTCCTACTTACAAACGAAAGGATAAGTTGAGGAGATTGCTAAATTCCCTACTTGAAAGTGACTATCCAAAAGATAAAATGGAAATTATTGTTGTAGTTGATGCTGATGGTGAAGATTACAGTGATTTGATGAAAGAGTTCCCCCAAAGTTAGGTTTATTTTTAATAAAGAGGAAAAATTTCTTGCTGAAAGTAGGAACATAGGCATTAAGAATTCAAATGGTGATTATGTTTTTGTAATTGACGATGATAACGTTGTTGATAAAAAGTGCATAACAGAACTTGTTAATTTTTTGGAAAATAATCCTGACGTTGGGATAGCGGGACCCATTATGTACTATTACAAGGACCCTCAAAGAATATGGTGCGCTGGCATAAAACGTAATTACTACACTTCAATTACCAAATTTATTGGAAGAGATGAAATAGATAACGGGCAGTTTCTTAAACCATTTCCTTCAGAGGATTTTCCAAACTCTTTCATGGTGAGAAGAGACGTGATAAACAAAATTGGATACTTTGATAGTAGAAATTTCCCAATACATTATGACGAAGCCGATTTTTGTAAGCGGGCTTGGCTTGCTGGATATCAGATCTATACTGTTCCAAAGGCCAAGGTTTGGCACGATATTCCCTTTAGAAAGGAAATAAAGGAGAAAGGGAGATATTTCCATGTGCATAATGAGATGAGAGCTTATTATACGGGCCGCAATAGAATATTATTCCATAGGAAATACTCCGGATTACACCAATTCCTAATATTTCTCATTGTGTTTAATCCTATTATAACGATATATTATTTAGGTATTATTCTACTGGGTCTAAACGAACCCATCAGTAAAAGAATAACCATATTGAGAAGATATCTAAAGGGTATAATTGATGGAATAATGAAGGGTGATATTACATGAAAGTTGCATTAATAACAAAATACTTTCTACCAGTTAAAGGTGGAATAGAAAACCATTGCGCTAATCTCGCTATATATCTTCACAAACTGGGAATAGATGTAGAAATACACACTTCAAGAGACAACCTAACTGAGAGAAATATACTCCCAACGTTTGAAGTATTTAATAGTGGTGTCAAAGTATATAGGCATTCTAGGTTCTGGAAATTCAGCGATATTGAAAAATTTGATATTGTTCATTTACACAATTTCAATATATTTCCACACATGTTAATATTTCTAAAAGTTATAATACAAAGGAAAATACTAAATAAAAAACCCCCGCAATTATTGTGACGTTACACGGTGGATTTAATCCATGGTGGGAGGAATTTTCCCTATTTAAACGGATTATTAAGAAAGCATATCATTTAACTCTAGGGCGTTTCCTATTAAATTTTGCAGCAGACTATATAATTGTACTTAATGAACAAGAAAAAAAAGAGTAATCCCAAAAATATCAAAAACAAAAATCTTGGTAATCCCCAATGGTGTGGAAGATGATGCATATAAATTGCCAAGATTTAATCTGGATGATAATATTGGCAAATATCATCCATATATTTTATTCATTGGCAGGATATCCCCTGTGAAGAACATTGAGGAGATAATTAAATATGTTTCTAAGCTCAAGGAAGTTAATCTTATAATTGCTGGGCCCATCCAAGATAAGGTATACTTTAATCGGTTACATGCCATTTCTAGACAGCTAAATGTAGATGGTAGAATTAAATATATTGGTGAAGTATTAGGGGAGCATAAATATAAACTTATTGACAATTCTATTGCAGTCATTCTCTTATCGAAGCAAGAAGCCGATCCGATAGTTGTAAAAGAAGCAATAACACGGGGAAAACCAGTACTCATCAATAAGCTGTTACAATTGTCATTTTTCAAAAAAAGTATGGAATGTATTTTTGTAATCAACGATGTTAGTACTTTTAGAAAATTATTAATTGACATTCTCACAAATCAGAAAAAATACTTGAAAAGTGGGCATAGATGTAGGATAAAAGCCAAAGAGTGGAAATGGGAAACAGTTGCAAAAAGGACATTTAAGGTATATAAAACAAGCCTTGGAGGGAAAGTAAAATGGAAACCAAAGAATATAAGGTCGGGATATTCAAGATAGTGCTTCCAGCAAGTTATAAGACCACAGTAGGTGATATCGAGGAACTACAGAAAGTGTATCAAGCAATCACAGAAGAAATTGGGACGAGATATTATCTTGAGTTTATACCCTCAGATAAGGATATTCAAAAATATTCTTCTAAGAACAGATATTCATACACAGAAGGACCATATAAATTAGAAATAGTGAGAGAAGGATCTTCAATTTATATACACAATAGGGGATATAGCTCGAAATTTATAATTGAAAAACTGATGTTCTTAGCATTATTAGAGCAGGGTTTTTCACGAATACATGGAGGTGGAGTCCAAGATCTTACATCCAAGTCTGTAATGATCCTAGCAGGAAGTGGGGGGGTAGGAAAGACAACCACTATACTATCTCTCCTTATGAAGAACCCGACATTAGCGTTCATGGGAGATGATATCGTTGTAGTTGACCAAAATGGGACTGCATACCCAATTTTCAGAAAAATTAACGTTTACACATATCACAACCAGTATCTCAAGAATATTACTTTAAAAGATAATATCCTTCGGGATATATTAACTAAAACTATTAACAAAGGTATTAATATTTTCAGGAACTTCCTTAGTGTGTCCTACGAGATTCCTCTTTACTCTACTGGGTGGATCGGCGAGTATGATATCCAAGAATTGTTTGATATCCCCAAGGGAACACGTGGCAAAGTGACAACCGTAGGTTACCTTGAGAAGTCAGATACTTTGAAAGTTTGTAACTCCGAGTCTGATAATATAATCACTGCCCTAGTAAACGAAACAATAGCTGAAGAGACATGGGGGCATGTAAACAAGTTTTACGGAATAGCAACTAACATTTTTAGAATTAATCCTGCAGTTAGGATGTATAGCATTCTTCAGAACGCACTTGAAGGTACCCAGATGATTCATATAAGATTGCCCAAGATAGATACTGAAACTCGTAGTAAGCTTGTTTCAATATTAGAGGAGGTCTATGGGAATGGTAAAAAGGGAATTAAAGGTTCAGTATCCTGATTTGGTTTTAATAATTCTCTTTTTGTTACTATCATTATCAATAGAGCAATGGTTTGGTGGACTATTTTATATCCATCAGATTGATTCATCATTTTACTTGAATCCAACCAAGCGCCTCACAGATGTGACTTATATTTGGAAGGACCAGAACTCCCTTGGATACTCAATGGCAGAATTCAATTTAATACCTTTTTATGCATTTCAAATTGGCCTATTAAGAACATTAGAATTCATAGGTTTTGATAGCTGGAGATCTCTCGTATATTCTCAGATGATAATCTATTACCTGACCGTATTCATGAGTTTTAGTTTTTCTTACATGTTCTTCAAGAAGATTTATGAATTATATAACCGTAAAGATATAACAGTAAAGAGATATTTAGTTCCTGCGATGGTGTCTATATTTTATGTCATAAACCCTCACACAATTAGTGTGGTCTTCTGGAGATACATGAGTTGGTCGAGGTTTTGGTTTGGTGCTCCACTTTTGGGATATATATTTATTAGATACCTCGAGACAAAGCATATGAAATATATACTTATATCAGCTTTGTTATTCTTCACCCCTCTTGCCTCGGGATTTTCAGTGGTTGGGTTCTTATTGCTTTACTCACTGTGGGCCATCTTGGGTATTGTTTACAATGTTCTCTCTCAAGAACATCCATTTAAAACGTTCAGACATTTAGTCACGTTTATTGCGATGTTCACGTTTCAAATAATGTGGATACTTCTACCTCTCTATTTTTCCCTGACTCATACGTACCAATATGCTATTTCTCTTTCATCCGCAACTCCGGAGGACATGTTAAAGTATTCCTCAAAGTTTACAACTGTTATAAATATTTTTAGACTGATGGGCAATCATCTCCTTTATAGTACTTACGAAGATGGGTATCCATACGTGTGGGTTGAATCATATCTCCATGGCATTCCCTCTGTTTTGATTTTATTGTTTGTAATAATTATTATGTTGCCGTTGCTGACGTTTAAAATGGCAGAAAAAAGAAAAATAAGTGCATATTTGGCAATAATATCCATCTGGACTCTGCTGGTTATTGTGATGAAGGGAATGGCCCCCCCCATGCAGTATATTGGAAAGTCGCTCCTTAAGCTGAATCCGGCATTCTTTAGACACCCCTACGATCGTTTCATTAGTCTATACGTGATATTGTTTGGGATACTACTTGTATTTTCTTTCAGTGAATTACTCTCACGTGTTGCTCTCACTTCAAAGAGAGTTCTTTCTCTATTCATGCTTTTCATGATTTGTATTTATGCAATTGGATATCCTTTCTTTAATGGTGATATAATACCTCCTCAAGATCGAATTACACTTCGGGGGACAGAATATGACAAATTGGGAAACTTAACCTTGGAAGGAAGTTTGTTAATTATGCCATTTTCATTATACAGAGAGTATTCATATAACATCTCTGGACGCATAAATCATCCAAATGCAAAATCTATTGCATATGCCTTTGTAAGTTCCAAGCCCGTATATACCACAATTAGATATGCTTCATCAGAACAAGATAAAATTTTCCTTGATTACCTATATTCATATATTATCTCCAATAACAGCGTTGCATTTATAAATATGCTTATAAAGTTTGGATTTAAGTATATTCTTCTCCAAAAAGACTTTAGTTCCAGATATTTAAACACCGACTATGCAACAGCAGCTAAGAAGATGACATCCTTTTTGTTACAGTTAAATCGTTCCAAATTGATAGTCCCTGTGTTGAACACTAAGGATTTCACTCTCTTTAAAATTCCCACAAACAACGTAACTAACAGAATCAATGTAGGCAGGGTATCTTTACTGTCAGAACATAGTCTCTTCAATATTCCTCCCCAATCTGTAAATTTTGTATGTTTCCCCCACACATATCAGCACCCACTAAAACTTTTATCAATGTCAAATATAATTCTATTACGTGAATCTAAACCAATAAACATCTTTACTTGTGTTGCTAATAGTACTTTTATATCCCCTCTGAGCTTCAGTAGCCAAGGATGGAAGAAAATAGCATATGGGGTTGAGAAAATTGCTTATTCAGACACCACATACTTTATACCCAACTCATTTAACATGTCGCAGTTTAAAGAGAGATATGAAGTACTAAGGATGGATTTTGAGAGTCCTAAAGAATATGCCCAGAGAAAAACCGGAGTATATACCTTGTCTCTCTCCACAGATGCCATTAGTGGAAATTATAGCCTCAACATAAGCACATGCACCAACAAAAAGAGATGGTCATATGTTTCAAGTCCAGAGATAAATGTTACTCCTGGGGAAGTGCTATTAGTACATACAGCAACAAAAGTGTATAATCTACAAAGAGTTCATGTCGCTATAGCAGGTTATTCCAATATAACACACAAATGGGAATATCTCGAATTTGCGCCACCCGGAACAGATGGATTTACTCCTTGGAAGAGCCATATAAGAATATTGCAAGTACCAGAGAACATTACTAAGATTAAATTAGTCTTGAATGCAGGATGGGTTTACAATACAACCACAGATAGATGTGGTTATGCACTATTTGATGACATTTGGATATATAATATTACTGGATCTCTCCCAAGAACCAAACTTATTGGAAGGATAGATATAAAAGAAAGCCAGAATTATCACTTAATTATCCGCTACTTTAAGAACCAGAAGGGCGGCGCAATAAGGGTTTATTTAGATGGAACTCCAATATACATCAGAACCAAAGACCAGCTTAACAAATTCGTTTGGGAAGATCTGGGAACATTCAATCTTGAAAAAGGAGAACACAAGATAGTCCTTGAGAACGTTAGAGGATTTAACGCGGTTAATCTATTTGCGTTGATACCTGAAAACGAGTACAATAAAGCAAGAAAAGAGGCTATAGAACTATTGCAGAACAAGACTATAATATATCTATTCGAAGCAGAATCCGATTTATACAGGGAAAACGTCGAGATTATAAAAGACTTCAACGCAAGTAACGGAGAGGCCATAAAATTCAACCAGAAGGGAAAAGCATGGCAAAACGTGGAGATAGTGAAGAACAGTACCTACAGACTTGCATTAAAGGGCAACGGTACATTTAATATATCCATAGGAGACTATAAGTATGTTTTAACTGTAAACAATTCAACATTTGAATATACCCCACTGTTCTACTTGAGAAATGGAGAATACAAATTAGAAATAACACCTACATCAAAGGACGCCCTCTTGGACGTGGTCTGGCTCTACTCAACGGATAAAAACGAAACACTCGAAGAGCTCTTCCAAACAAATGAAACTCCCGCCACAGTCCAAAACTACACAAAGATTAACCCAACCCTCTGGAAGGTCAAAGTCAACGCAACAAAGCCCTTCTTCTTAACTTTCGCCGAATCCTATGATCCGCTGTGGGAAGCAAGAGTTTACAAGAACGGCAAACTCGTGGAAAAAGTCTCCCCAGTTCCCGTATATGGGGTCATCAACGGCTTCTGGATCAACCAGACCGGAAACCTTGAAATAGTCTTGAGATACACCCCGCAGGACTGGTTCGAAAGGGGATTAATAATATCCTTAACAACCTTCATCCTCAGCGTATTCTACATCTTCTACGACTGGAGGAGAGAAAAAGGAGACAAATGGGCCAAGAGATTGGAAAGAAAAGCTAAGAAATTCCTGGATAAATTAAAGCAAAGAATCCGCTTCAAGAACTTAAGGAAGTTATTTATGTAATCAGTATAAATTCCGATCTGATATTAGGCTGAAACTATCGCCCTTTCAGGACTTCTCCTAAACTCTCTATTGGGGCGTAAAAGCCATTTTTAACCATCTCTCTTAGAATTCTATCCGCCTCTTCCAGTGTTAGAATGCCAGTTTTGACGCTCAATGCTAGAACACTAATTGTGCCAGAAACTTTAACTCCTAAAAGATACGCAGCCTTTCTGGCATCTGAATCATCACTAAGAAATATTCCCTTTCTATTTTTTGCCACTGCGATGCAGGAGGCTTCTCCTTTCCCTAAGCTCACCCGAAGTTTTTCGTAAAGTCTAATTTCCTCATTTTCGAGTTCTACGACTTTAAAAGGAAGTTCAACCTTTGGCAAAATCCCTCTTTTGAGTCCGAGGTTGAATTCTTCCAGAACTTCCTTCGTTATTATAGAATCTCCTAGAACATCTTTTAATAATTCGAGCTTTCCAACCTTAGCAAAGTTTGATACCACTGTATTATCAATCACAAACACTCCAGTGCCTCCACCTCTGCCAT